>NZ_JAABLQ010000003.1 GCF_009915765.1 Pannonibacter sp. XCT-53 | reverse complement strand
AGAAAGTAGCGTACCTGCCGTAACTCTTGCTCCGCGCCAGGCCCCTCTCGAGACCCAGCCGCGCAAGAACAACGCCGGCCACGCTTCCCTTCCTTCAAAATCCTAATTGTCAAAGAACCTAACCAATCTCTCGGTTAGCCGTCCGAAGAACGAGGCCGCCTTATCCGGGTTTTCACGCCGGCAGTCAAGCCGCATTTTTCAGAAATTTTGGAGCGCAAGGCCCCGTCGCCAGCGACGTTGCCGCCGTCGATGAGCCAGCTTATAGGGGGCCAAACCCCAATCCGTCAATCGACAATTTTGAAAAAGTTCGCGCATCGCAAAAAATTCTGCACCCAGCCTGTGGACAGGCACCCGCCATCAACAGGCCAGAGCATTGAAATATATAAATAAATTTCGCAGGACCCTTATCAACATCCTGAGCAAAAGAAATGTGCGACGCAACATGGGGTGGCCCCTCGGGCTGGTTCCCGGCGCCGAAATGGCCCTGACTGCGGCCAGATCGGGGGCCAGATCCGGGGCGAGATCCGTTGCCAGACCCCACGCGCGCACCTGTGCGCCTGGCATCCGCGCCCGGCCTCAAGGCCGGCGCAGGGCCACCGCCGTCGCCAGACCGCCGACCGCGGCAATTGCGGCAAGACCCCTGTCACCGGCAGACAGGCGCTGCAGCTCATGCACGAGCCGCACCAGCAGGATCGCGCCGGACGCCCCGATGGGATGGCCCCGGGCGAGGGCACCCCCGCCCGCGTTGACCGCCTCGGGCGGCAGGTCCATGTCCTTCAGGCAGGCCAGTGCCTGCACGGCAAAGGCCTCCATCAGTTCGACGCGGGCAACCGATCGGGCCGTCCAGCCCAGCCGGGCAAGAAGATCCGCAATCGCCTGCCGTGGAACCAGGGCCGGGTCTTCCGGACGTCCTCCGGACTGCACCGCCCCCACCTGGACCGCCAGGACCGGAAGCCCGAGTGCCTCTGCCCTCGACCGGCTGGCCAGGAGAAGGAGGGCAGCCGCGTCGGCCTCCACCGCCACCGTGGCCGCTGTCAGCGCGTGTCCGGCCGTCCCGGCCAGCGGCTTCAGCCGACGCAGGAGGACCGGATCGAGAGCGCGGGCAAAGCTGTCGCGCGCCAAACCGGCCAGCGGCACCAGTTCCCCGGCCAGATGTCCTGCCGTCTCCGCCATCAGCGCCTTTTTGTGGCTGGCCATGGCATGGTCCTCCTGCGCACTGCGCAACCAGCCGTCGGACTGCGCAAGATGTGCAGCGGCCACAAGCGGATCGGGATCGCGCGCCGGATCGGCGACGAAGGCCGGCCGGTCATAGGGCACGGGCTGGCCGCCCGGGTCGAGCGGCCGGTGCGCCCGGATCGGCGACCGGCTGTAGCTCTCCACCCCGCCGGCCAGCACGAGGTCACAGTCACCGGCGCGGATGCTGCGCGCGGCAAGCACCACCGCATCAAGCCCGCTGCAGCACTGGCGGTCGATGCTGAGGCCGGAGACGTGATCGGGCAGACCGGCCGCCAGCCCCACCAGCCGGGCCGGATTGCCCCCGGCGCCGAGCGCATTGCCGAGCACGATGTCGTCAACGCGCGCGGCATCAAGGCCCGCGTCCTGCAGCACGGCCTGCACCACCGGCGCGGCGAGACCGGCGAGATCCAGCCGCGACAGGGCGCCGCCCCTGGGGGCGACCGGCGAGCGGCGCGCCGCGACAATCACGACCTCGGTCAAGGCAGGTCCTCCGGCGACAGTCGCTTTCCGGCCCGCTCCGCCTCGCGCTCGAGCACATGGCGCTCGAGCGCGGGCAGGTCGATCTTGCCGCCGGGTGTCAGCGGAAAGGCATCGAAGAGGTGGAAGCGTCGCGGACAGCGCGCCCGGCCGAGCGACGGCATCAGCACGCCGAGACAGCGCCGGCGCAAAAGGGCGTGCTGCGCGTCGCGATCGGCGGTGGGGGCAAGGCCGGCCGCGGGCAGGAGCGCGGCCACGGGCACCCGGCCACGCAGGCGGTCCGGCGCCCCGAAGACGGCCGCAAGGGCAATCTCGGGCAGTGCGCGCAGGAGCGCCTCGGCCTCCTCGGGAAACAGGTTCAGACCGGCGGAGACAAACATCCGCTGTTCCCGCCCGGCGAGAAACAGGTTGCCGGCCGCATCGAGATGGCCGCGATCGCCGACGGTCAGGAAGCCGCCATCCCGGCGCACCTCCTCGCCCCCGCCGCAGATGTAGCCGGCAAACAGCAGCGGACTGCGCACATGGATCGTGCCCGTCTCGCCGGCTGCAAGCCTGCAGCCCGCCACATCACGGATCTCGATCTCGACCCCGGGAAAGGCGCGGCCGACCGAGCCGGCGGGCGCAGGATCCGGGTCTGCATTGAGCGTGATGAAACTCATCTCGGATGCGCCGTAGAACTCCGCCAGCCGCAGGCCAGGAAAGGCCAAGCGCAGCGCCGCCTTCTCGCCCTCGCCCCAGGTGGCGCCGCTGACGAGGGCAAGGCGCAGTGCCGGGGCCTGCACGCCGAGGCGGAGGCTGTCACGGGTGAGCAGCACGAGCTGGGTCGGCGTGCCGTAGAGCACCGTGACGGCGGCCTCGGCCAGCAGGCGGGCGAGGCGACCGGGCGAGAGGCCCTGGGCCAGCGTGACGGAGGCGCCCGCCTCCAGCGCCTCGACCGCGCCATAGAGATGCAGCGAATGCGACAGGCCGCCGGGCACCAGCACGTGATCCTGCGGTCCGATGGCAAAGGCGGCACGGCTGAGACGGAAACTCTCGGTCCAGGACCGGTGCGTGCGGGCATAGCCCTTGGGCACTCCGGTCGAGCCGGAGGTGAAGCCGGCATAGAAGAGCTGCTCGGGCCGTGGCGCGGGCACGACAAGGGGCACCGTCGGCAGGCAGGCCACATCCCCCGAGCCATCAACCCTGTCCGGATCCGCAAGATCAGCCGGTGTCCAGACCAGCGCGGGATCGGTCGCGGCCAGGATTGCCGCCTTGCGGTGCTGTGGCCAGCCAGGATCAAGAACCAGGGCCACCGCGCCGACACGCGCCACGGCGAAAAACGACAGCAGCAGCTCGAGCGGATCGGGCAGGTCGAGGGCCACACGTGGCTGGGCGCGCAGCATCCCGCCCTCCCCGTCGTCCGGCTCCGCGATGAGGGCTGCCCGGTCGAAGGCCCCGGAAACGGACAAGGCGCGCGCCAGATGCCCGGCGCGCGCCTCGATGCGGGAAACAAGCTCGGACCAGGTCAGCGACCGGGAGCCGCAGAAGACGGCAGGCGCGTCGGGGCGGGCGGCCGCATGCGAGGCCAGCGCTGCCCCGACCGTGCTCACGTGCGCGACACCAGCGCGCGCGGGAAGCCGCGGGCCACCGTCTCCGCCACGACCGCAGTGATTGCCACCTTGATCAGGTCACCGGGAATGAAGACGACGCTGCCGAAGAACGCCTTGTCGAGCGGCAGTCCGCCGATCACGGCAAGACCCACGATGCCGAACAGGTAGACGACGCCGATGCCGCCGAGAACGGAGGCAAGGGCCGCCGAGGGCAGGACGGCGAGCGCGCGGCTGCGCTGCATGACGAGACCGGCGACAAGGGCCCCCACCGGCCAGCCGATCAGGAACCCGGCCGACGGCCCGGCAAAGACGGCAAGGCCGCCACGGCCACCCGACAGCAGCGGCGCCCCGAGGGCGACGAGAAACAGGAACAGGCAGACGGCCAGCGCGCCGCGCACCGGCCCGAGCATGACACCTGCGAGCATGATGCCGAGTGACTGCGCGGTGATCGGCACGCCACCGAGGAAGGGAATGGGGAAAGGCGGCAGCAGGCCGAGCACCGCGATCAGCGCGGCATAGAAGGCGATCTGAACGAGGCCGTGGTCCCGGGTATCGGACATGAAACTCTCCTTGATGGCGATCCGCTAGCGCCGGCGGGGCCGGCTGAGGACAGGGCCACTGGCGCCAGGCGTGTGGCCGGATGGCCCCCTCTTACGGCCTCGGCGCCGGTGATGCAATTCGGCAAAGAGGCCAAGGGCGCGGCCGGGTCGGCCTTGCCGGTCAGCGCCGGGTGACCCTCGTCCGGCCGTGCGTCCCGGAAAGCCCGTCCGCACCGCCGCGTGCAATCAGGGCCTCGGCCACATGATCGGAGAGCTTCAGCGCCTGGATCGCCAGCGGCGCGATCAGCCGCCAGCTCCCGGCCCGGCCGGTGCGCGCACGGTAAGCCTCGCCCAGCGCCCCGTAGACGGCCAGGAGCAGCGGAATGAAGCGCAGCACGAGCGAGACGGCCAGCGCCGGGCGGCGGGGCGAGAGGCCCACAAGCGCCAGTGGCCGGAACAGGGGCAGCAGTGCCGCCATCATGTCGTCCATCCGGGTGGTCAGGGTGACGAAATTGGCAAGCAGCACCATGGTCAAAAGCCGCAGGACCACCGTCAGCCCCTCCATCGGGGTCCCCATCAGGCCATGCAGCCCGGCGATCAGCAGCAGCATCGGCAGCAGCGGCCGCAGGAGGCGCATCTGCCGCCAGCCCTCGCGCCCCAGCACGGCATAAAGCGAGGCCGCACCCGCCAGCGCCGCGGCCAGGATGAAGGCATTGCCTACCGGCATCAGCAGCGCGCTGACAGCAGCCAGCAGGATCATCTTCACGCCCGCCGGCGTCCTGTGGGCGAAGCTGGTGCCGGGAACGAAAAGCGAGAGCATCGCCGCCTCAGCCGGGGTCGGAGGCCGCCGCGCGGCGCTCGATGTCGGCAACATAGGCAGGCAGTACGCTGCCCGGTTCCCCGTCCATACGCAGTCCCCCGTCCTCGATCCACAGCACCCGGTCGAAGCCCTGGATCAGCTTCAGATCGTGGCTGACCATGACGAGCTTCTGCGGCAGACCGGCCAGCCGACCCATCAGCTGCCGCGTCGCCAGACCATCCAGGCTGGCGAAGGGCTCGTCCAGCACCAGAAGCTCCGGCCGCATCACCAGCACCGCCAGAATGCAGACCAGTTGCTTCTGGCCCTCGGAAAGGTCGTGGAAGGGCCGGTCGGCCAGCGCCCCGCAGCCATGCGCGGCCAGGAAGCGGGACGCTCCGGCCCGCGCAGCCTGCCGTTCCTCGCCCAGCTGGGTGAGACCGAAGGCCACTTCCTCGGCAACGGTCGGGAAGATCGCCTGATGGTCGGGGTTCTGGAAGACAAAGCCCACATGCCGCGGCAGGTCCGCGCGCACGAGCCGGGTGTCGGCGCCATAGACACGGACGACCCCCGTCTCCGGCAGCAGGAGCCCGTTGAGCAGCCGGACAAGGCTGGACTTGCCGGACCCGTTGAGGCCGATCACCGCAACCCGGCGCTCGCTCAGCGTCAGCGTCAGTCCGGAGAGAACGGTCTTGCCGCCGCGCGTGACCGAGACGTCGTCGAAAACGGCATAGTCGGCCCGGCGCGGATCACAGGCCACCGCTGCGTCAGGGGTTCGTGATGTCGACCAGAATGCCATCATGTGTCCGTTTGCAGGCCGCGCCCGGCGCACTCCGGCCGGTGGCCCTCGGCCGAGGGAACGAGCAGGCCCGCTTATGGCCGCCCGCAAGGGGTCCTGTCAAAGGCGTGCACCGCCCGTCTCGCTGCCGGCCGCTCAGACCTCCTGCACCGGCACCGTGTCCTTGCCGCCCCGGGTTGCTGCGTAATAGGCCCAGAACAGCCGCGCCGCGACGCCACGCCAGGGCGCCCAGTCCGTTGCGATCACATCAAGCTGCCGGGGATCCGGTCGCCCGTCCAGACCGAAGGCATCCCGGACCGCATTCTGCAGCGCGATGTCGCCACTGGGAAAGATGTCCGGATGGCCGGCACAGAACAGCAGGAAGATGTCGGATGTCCAGCGGCCAATGCCCTTGATGGCACAAAGCCTTTCATGCGCCTCGGTGGCCGGCGCGGACGCCAGTCCGGCCAGATCGAGGCCACCGCCCACGGCCTCTGCCATGGCCCGGAGCGTCCGGATCTTCGGCCGCGACAGCCCCGCGCCCGCCAGCTGCTCGTCGGTGAAGGCGGACAGACTATCTGCCTCGAGCGGTGACACCAGCGCCTCGAGACGCCCGTAGATGGCGCGGGCGCTGGCCACCGACACCTGTTGCGACACGACAATGCCGACCAGAGCGGCGAAGCTCGGCTCCCGGCGGCGCAGGGGAACCTCGCCGGCGACGGCAATCACGCCGGCAAGGCGCGGATCAAGACGCGGCAGGACAGCAAGACCTGCGGCAATGTCCTCAAGCGTTTCGATGGGCTGCATCCGTCTTCCGCCTGCTTCCAGTCTTGCGTCCAGTCCCGATCCTCGACGGGCCTTGCCCAACCTTGCCGCACCGGCGGCCCGGACCGGTCGGATCGGCGCGCCAGAAACCAGACAAGCAACCAGACAGGCAACCAGACAAGGAACCGGGCCAACACCCGGCGCAATGCCCGCCACAGACACCGGAGGATGACCCGGGCAGCATCCGACATCCCGCTTCGGCGGGCAACGGGAAAGACCCTGCCCCCGGATCGTCCCCCGAGTTACCTGCAGACGGTCGACCGGACCTTCCCCACCGGCGTTCGTCGGCAGGACACGCGCTTAGCGAAGCACCTTGCAAAGCCGGCGCAGACGGAAACAATGCCGGCCATGACCGCCGTTTTCCGTTTTGCCCCCTCTCCGAATGGACGACTTCACCTGGGACACGCGCTCTCCGCGCTGCTCAACCAGCGGATGGCGGAAGCCGCCGGCGGGACGGTGCTTCTGCGCATCGAGGACATCGACACGGTGCGCTGCACACCGGAGCTGGTGGCGGGCATGCTCGATGATCTCGACTGGCTCGGCTTCCGGGCCCGGCCACCGCATCGGCGACAGTCCGAGCATTTTGCGGATTATGCCGCGGCCCTCGACCGGCTGCAGGCTCTTGGCCTCGTCTATGACGCCTATCTGACGCGCGGCGAGATTCGGGAGGTCGTCCACCGCAAGGAAGCACAAGGGGTCGCTTGGCCGCGCGATCCTGATGGCGCGCCTGTCTATCCGGGGGACCGGACACTCCTGTCGCCGGACGAGATCGCGGCACGCCGCCGGCGCGGCGAGCCGCATGCGCTGCGTCTGGACATGGCAAAGGCCTTGGCAATGGTCGGAGAAGGGCTCGGGGGACAGGTCGGGGGACGCGCGGGCCGTCCGCTGACCTGGCAGGAAACGGGAACGGGGCCGGCTGGCGAAACGGGCGAGATCACCGCGCATCCCGAGGCCTGGGGCGATGTGATCCTCGCGCGCAAGGACACGCCCACCTCCTATCATCTGTCGGTGGTGCTGGACGACGCTCTGCAAGGCGTCACCCATGTCGTGCGCGGGCAGGACCTGTTCCAGGCGACGGCGGTGCACCGCCTGCTTCAGACCCTACTCGACCTCCCGGCGCCGGTCTATCACCATCACCGCCTGATCACCGATGCGACGGGCCGGAAGCTGTCCAAGTCCGCGGGCGACACCGCGCTGCACGAGTTGCGCGCGGCAGGCTGGACCCCCGCCGATGTTCGCGCCCGCTGCGGCCTTTGACCGCCTCAGCCTCCGGGGACGCCGATGAGCCCAAGCCGGTCGAGCAGGATGACCCAGAGGCCGCAGGTCAGCACGGCTGCTGCTGTTGTCAGGGTGATCGAATTGGCCGACATGGCGTGGCCGGTGCCGTAGCGGTTGGCAAAGATGAAGGCGTTGACGCCGGTGGGGCAGGCCGCCGTCAGGGTCATTGCCGCGGTCCACAGCGGCGGCAGATGGAAGACATGCAGGGCCAGAAGCAGGACCATGCCCGGCATCACACCGACCTTGATCAGGCTCAGCAGCAGGCCGGGAAGAAGATTGCCGCGGATCCCGTAGAGCACCATGCTCATGCCAAGCGACAGCAGGGCGAGCGGCAGCGAGGTGGCCGAGATGCGGCTGAGGACATCCTCGAGGATGCCCGTCAGCGGCAGTCCGGTCAGTCGCCACACCATCGCCGACACGATGGCGATCACGATCGGATTGCGGACGAGACTGGCGAGAATGCTGCGGAGCACGACAAGTGCAGAACGGGCCTCCGCCGTGCCGTCCAGCGCTGCCGCGCGCTCCATCAGGATCGCGGTCACGATGGTCATGACGGGCAGATGCACGGAAATGAGCAGGATCAGCGGCACCAGCCCGTCCTTGCCCAGCACCGCCGAGACCAGCGGGATTCCGACCATAACCGTGTTGGCGAAACCGGCGGAAATGCCCCCGATGACACCGGCACGGGCTTCGCGGGCAAACAGCTTGCGGATGATCAGCGTGCCGGCAGTCCAGGCCAGGGCGACCCCGCCGAAATAGGCCGCCCACATCGCCCAGGGCGCGTCCGTGTCGGACGAGACGGTGGCGAGCGTCTTGAAGATCAGCACCGGGATCGCGATGACATAGACGAACTGTCCCAGGGCTTCGCCGACCGCCTGGGACAGGATGCCGGTCCGGGCCGTGGCATAGCCGATCCCGACCAGCAGGAAGACCGGCAGGACGATCGTCAGGACCTGGGAAAACATGATGCCTCCCGCGAGGGGCAGAAGCTGTGAGGATCGTGCGATGGCCGCATTGCCGGCGTGGACCCGAGGAGGGCCCCATGCGACACTTGAGACATGCGCTGCATGCCAGCAAAACCTTAGAGGCGCTCCCCTGTCGGGTCAACCGACCGCCGGAGCCGACCCGGAACTGACGCTGAATGGCAGACAAGGACAGCGAGGGCCCACAGGCAGAGCGCGCGGCGGAGGCCGGGCTGGCGCTGGTCGCCCATGACCTGCGCACGCCACTCAACGCCATGCGCCTCACGGCCGAGATGATTGCCCAGGGTCCGCTGCAGGCCGATCAGCAGGAACGGCTTGGCGTGCTTCTGGATGCGATCGACGCGCTGACGGCCATGACCAGCGATCTGATCCAGCGCGGTCGCACCCGGCCGGCGACGGACCGAACCCTGCCCCGGGAAGACGCAAGACTGATCCTGCAAAGCGTGCATGACCTGTTTTCGGCCGTGGCCTCGCGCAAGCGTCTCGACCTGATCCTGACCCTGACCGAACAGCCCCTGCCGCTGGACGCCGGCACGGCTGTCGCCTTTCGGCGGATCACCAGCACGCTGGTCGACAACGCCCTGAAATACACCCAGCGCGGCCATGTCCGCCTGGATCTCGCGCCCTCCCCTCGGGGCACAGCGCTGCAACTCGCAGTCACCGATACCGGCCCCGGCATCGACGTTCTGGAGCGGTCGCGGTTGTTCCGTCCCTTCACGCGCGGCGCGGCGGGCCGCGCGGGCGGCAGTGGCGCCGGGCTGGGGCTGTGGGGTGCACGGGCGCTGGCGGCGGATGCAGGCGGACACCTCGACCTGCACACGGCCACGAGCGGCGGCTGCCGCTTCGAGGTCGGCCTGCCGCTGGCTCTTGATGGCCTGACCCCGGGACACCGGACTTCGGAAGCGGCGGTCGCCGCTCATGTGCTGATCGTCGATGACAACGACACCAACCGCAGGCTCCTGTCCGCCCTGCTGGAATCCTTCTCCATGACCAGCGACCAGGCTCCGAACGGGCCGATCGCCGTCGCCATGGCCGCGCGGACCGCCTATGACGCCGTGCTCATGGATCTGCACATGCCGGGGATGAGCGGCATCGAGACGGCGGAGGCCCTGCGCGACGGCCCGGACGGTCACCGCCTGCCGCTGATTGCCGTTACCGCCGCGCTGGAATCGGTCGGCGACCGCCGGCTGCGCCAGGCCGGGTTCCAGGAGGTGCTGGCGAAGCCCCTGTCGCCGGCGCATCTCTATCAGGCCCTCGACCTTGCCCGGGAGCGCCATCGACAGCGTCTGGCCGAAGCCAGCCTTGACGCCTGAGCCCGTCCGTCAGAACAGCTGTTCCGTCAATGCCTTGAGGGAACGAGCCGGCCGGGGCCGCCGGCCGGATCAACGGAGAGCCCGGATCAGGTGACGATGCGCAACGCCCATTCGACGGCATCTTCCAGCCGGTCGTTGCCCCAGTAGAGTTCTCCGTCCTCGGTCACGATGCTCGGCGCACCGAAGATGCCGAGCGTCTCGGCCTCCGCCACCGCCGCGCGCAGGCCGATCTTGACCTCGATGCTGTCGGCTTCCGCAAGGCAGGCCCTGGCATCGGCGCCGAGGTCGAGCAGCAGGCCCGCGAGCAGCGCCGGGTCGGAAATGTCCCGGCCCTCGCCGAATTCCGCCATGAAGACGGCCCGGACGAAGGCGCCGACCCACTCCGCGCGGCGGTTGGCATGGGCGATGCGGGCGGCAATCAGGCCGTTCTGCGGAAACGGGTCGGGCTGCACCAGCGGCAGGCCCGCCTCCTCGCACAGCCGTTCCATGTCCCGCCACATGTAGCGGCCCTTGGCGGGATAGAGGTTGAAGGGCGAGGTGGACCAGCCCTGACGGTTGAAGATCGGTCCGAGCAGGAACGGCCGCCAGTCCAGATCCAGGCCGCGATCACGGGCAACGGTTTCGATGCGCATGGCGGTCAGGTAGGAATAGGTCGAGCCGAAGTCGAACCAGAAGGAGAGCTTCGGACGTTGCAATGTCATGTGCACTCTCCCACATGCCGGACGGGGTCGCCGTGGCGGCGGATTTGAGCTAATGAAGCCCGATGTCTGACAGGATCCGGATTTACCGTGAAACCGCGCGCCGCGAAATGGTGCGCTTCGGCGGATGGGCGTTTCGCCATCCCGTCTACGCGACGCTGCTCTACATCGCAGTCGTCTCCTTGATTTTCCTGATCTTTCCGGGACTGGACCTGGCCGCGAGCGAGCTGTTCCATGATCCGTCGCTGGGCTTCTTTGCCCAGAGCGAGCCCTTCCTGCGGCAACTGCGCTACCTTGGTCCGCACATCGTGCAGGTGATCGCGATCGCCAGCGTGCTGGTGCTGCTGCTGAAGCTGCTGCTGCCGGCGCGGGCGCCGCTGCTGCCGCTCCGGATGCCGGTGTTCCTGCTGTCGACGCTGATCGTCGGGCCGGGGCTGGTGGTCAATGCGATCCTGAAGAACATGTGGGGCCGGCCGCGACCGGTGATGGTCGAGCAGTTCGGCGGCGACATGCCCTATGTTCCGGTCTGGCTGCCCAGCAACTGGTGCGAGACCAACTGCTCCTTCGTGTCCGGCGAGGGCTCGGCGAGCGTCTGGCTCCTGACACTGGCCTTCATCGCGCCGCGCGCCTGGCGCCCGGCAATCCTGGCGGTCACCGTGCCGCTGATCCTCGCGCTCTCGGCCAACCGGGTTGCCTTCGGCGGCCATTTCCTGTCCGATACCCTGCTGTCCTGGGGCGTCACTTTCCTCGTGATTCTCGCGGCTTACCACGTTCTGTACCGCAAGCCCGGCCGCTGGCTGACCGACGCGGGCCTGGACGAGGCGCTGACCCGTGGCGGCCGCGCCCTGCACCGGACCGTCGCCGGGCTCGCGACACGGATCACCGGACGGATCAGCACCTTCCTGACAATGTTCCGCTGACCGGCAGACGCTCAGACCGCGACGCCCAGCTCCGCCGCGACGCGTCGGGCTCCGCCCTCGACAAGGCGGAACACGGCCTCGAAACCGGACGGGCCACCGTAATAGGGATCGGGAACATCCTGCGGCGGCGTGTCGAGAAACAGGCGCAGCGTCGCCGTGGCCCCCGACGGCGCCATGCGACGCAAGTCCGACAAATTGCTGCCATCCATCGCCAGAATGAGGTCAAAACGGGAGAAATCCGCACCCACGACCTGACGCGCGCGCTGCCGGCTGATGTCGATGCCATGCCGCGCCGCAATCGCCACGGAGCGGGGGTCCGGGGCCTCGCCCTGATGCCAGGCTCCCGTCCCGGCCGAATCGATGACGAGCGGCTCACCGGCCCGATGGTGGCGGGTGAGGTGACGGAAGACCCCTTCGGCAAGGGGCGAGCGGCAGATGTTGCCAAGGCAGACAAAGAGCACGGCAGGCATGACGGTTCCCGGCTGTCGCAAACACGCTTGGCCGCTATACTCGACGGCAAGGACCCGGACTGGCAAGCCGCCAGCGGACCGACGCAAGACGAACGGCAGACGACAGGTCAGACACCAGGGGAGACAACGGATGGCAACGCGGCTGACGGACAACGAACGGGCAGCAGCCCTGGCGGAACTGACCGGCTGGAGCCTGGTCGAGGGCCGCGAGGCGATCACCCGGCGATTCGTCTTCGCCGACTTCACCGCAGCCTTCGGCTTCATGACCCGGGTGGCCCTGATGGCGGAGAAGATGGACCATCACCCGGAATGGACCAACGTCTACCGCACCGTCGACATCACGCTGGCAACGCATGACGCGGGCGGACTGACGGGGCTGGACGTGAAGCTGGCCCGCAAGGTCGACCGGGCCGCCACCGCAGCCGGCGCGGACTGAGGCCCACCGGTCCGGACAGCACGGGAGCGCCGCCACTCAGGAGGCGGCGCGCTTCTCGATGGTGAAGCGGATCAGCTCGCCGTCCCGGACCTGCGCGACGAGACGATGCCCGTCCTCGTTGCACATGTGCGGAATGTCGATGGCCGACATCGGATCGGTCGCCTCGACGACCAGACGGGCACCGGCCGCCTGCTGCCGGAGCGCCTGACGGGTCCGCAGGACGGGCAGTGGACATTTGAGACCGCGCAGGTCAAGGACAGGATCGGAGGCCATGTGCCTGTTCTGGGCGAGGACCCCGCGCCCGTCAAGCCATCCGGACCGACGACCGGACCAGGACGCCGCCCCGCAAGACGCAAGACCAGGGAGACAGCCCGCATGCCAAGCGACATCGACACCACAGACGCCCTCGACGTGCTCGAATTCTGGTGGCAGGCCGGGCCGGACAAGTGGTTCGCCCGCAGCGATGCCTTCGACGCCGAGATCAGCGACCGCTTCCTGACCCTGATGGAAGCCGCCCGCACCGGGCAGCTCGACGCCTGGGCAACGACGCCGCACGGCAGCCTGGCGCTGCTGCTGCTCACCGACCAGTTCCCGCGCAACGTCTATCGCAACGACCCCCGCGCCTTCGCCTCGGACGCCAAGGCCCGCGACCTGGCCGACCTGGCGCTGGCACAAGGCCATGACCGGGCGTTCCCGAAGGCCGTCCGGGTGTTCTTCTACCTGCCCTATGAACACGCGGAAGACATGGCGCTGCAGGAAAAGGCCGTGGACCTGTGCCGCCGCACCGGCGAGCACCTCTATTTCCATTACGCCCTGCTGCACATGGACGTGATCCGGCGGTTCGGCCGCTTCCCCCACCGCAATGCCGTCCTCGGCCGCCAGACGACCGAGGCGGAGGCTGCCTATCTGGCAGACGGCGGCTTCGCCGCCTGATCGGAAATTCCTGCCTCATTTTGAGGCACGCCCAAAACAGATTCAGATTCTGCCCTTTCATTGGGCAGAATCGTCCGACTGCCGCAAAAAACGGCAGAGACGCTGCGGAATTTATTGCAGCGCAGCACGGCGATGCTGCCCAACCCCCTGCTCTTCCCTGTCAAAATGGCCGGTTTCCGCTGTTTCGCGCCCCCTCCCGGCAAAGTGGCACGGTCCTTGTTTAAGAGATCGTGAAGCCGGCCCGACCCTGGGTGGCTGTCGAGAGGCAAAAGCCCGCTGACAGCCCCCGCCCCGGGCCCGGTGGCCAAGCCGCGCATCTGGCGCGGCCTACGAGGGGAAACGGGAAACGAGCATGAAAATCGTTATGGCCATCATCAAGCCGTTCAAGCTCGACGAGGTGCGCGACGCCCTCACGAGCATCGGCATCCAGGGTCTGACTGTCACCGAGGTCAAGGGCTACGGCCGCCAGAAGGGTCACACCGAGATCTACCGCGGCGCGGAATACGCCGTGAGCTTCCTGCCGAAGCTGAAGGTGGAGGTCGCGGTTGCCAGCGAGGCGGTCGACAAGGTCGTCGAGGCGATCTCGACCGCGGCCAAGACCGGCCAGATCGGTGACGGCAAGATCTTCGTCTACTCCATCGAACAGGCCGTGCGCATCCGCACGGGCGAGACGTCGAACGAGGCCCTGTGACCCGCGGCGGTCGCCCGGCGACCGCCCGACGTGGCTCGAGGCGGGGACGCCGGACGAGCCGAACCGGACCGAACCACGCAACGAACAATCTTCGAGAGGATGTCCATGAAGTACTTGAAGCCCCTTCTTGCAGCAGCGCCGGCGCTGGTGCTGATGGCCGGCGCGGCCATCGCACAGGACGCCGCCGCCCCCGTTCCTGACAAGGGCGACACGGCCTGGATGCTCGTGTCGACGATCCTCGTCATCCTGATGACCATCCCGGGCCTTGCCCTGTTCTACGGCGGTCTCGTCCGCGCGAAGAACATCCTGTCCGTGCTGATGCAGGTGTTCATCGGCTTCTCGATGATCTCGATCCTCTGGGTCGCCTTCGGCTACTCCCTCGCCTTCACCGGCGCGGCCACCTCCGAGGAAGTCGGCTTCCTCACCCCCTTCATCGGCGGCCTGTCCAAGGCCTTCCTGGCGGGCGTGGACGAGACCAAGGTGGTCGAGACCTTCTCCCAGGGCGTCGTCATTCCGGAAATCACCTTCGTGATCTTCCAGCTGACCTTCGCCGCCATCACCCCGGCCCTCATCATCGGCGCGACCGCGGAACGCATGAAGTTCTCGTCCACGCTGGTGTTCCTGGTGATCTGGTTCATCTTCTCCTACCTGCCGATGGCCCACATGGTCTGGTGGTGGGGCGGCCCGTCGGCCTACTCCGCACCGACCGGCTACCTGTTCGGCGTCGGCGCGATCGACTTTGCCGGCGGCACCGTGGTCCACATCAATGCCGGTATTGCCGGTCTGGTCGCAGCCATCATGGTCGGCCCGCGCGTCGGCTACGGCAAGGAGAACATGGCTCCGCACAACCTGGTCTGGACGCTGGTCGGCGCCTGCCTGCTGTGGGTCGGCTGGTTCGGCTTCAACGCCGGCTCCAACCTGGAAGCCAACGGCATTGCCGGTGAGGCGATCCTGAACACCATCGTCGCAACGGGTGCCGCCGCCATGGCCTGGTGCTTCGTCGAGTGGCTGACCCGTGGTCATGCCTCGGCCCTCGGCGCCGCGTCCGGTGCAGTCGCCGGCCTGGTCGCCGTCACCCCTGCGTCCGGCTTCGCCGGCCCCCTCGGCGCCATCGTCATCGGCATCGTCGCCGGCGTGGTCTGCCTCTGGGCCGTGGTCTGGCTGAAGGCCAAGCTGAAGTATGACGACAGCCTCGACGTCTTCGGCGTCCACGGCGTGGGCGGCATCGTCGGCGCGGTCCTGACCGGCATCTTCGCGGCCCCGGCCCTCGGCGGCAACGGCATCATGGACTACTCGGTCGTGCCGGCCGTGGTTGCGCCCTACGACATGGGCGGCCAGGTGTTCAAGCAGATCTGGGCGGTTCTGGTCTGCGTGATCTGGTCGGGCATCGTGTCCTTCGTCGCCCTGACGATCGTCAAGGCAACCATGGGCCTGCGCGTGACCGAGGCTGCCGAACGCGAAGGCCTCGACATCACCACCCACGGCGAGCGTGGCTACAACTGACGGGCATGGGGCGACCGGACGGTCGCCCCCCGCTCCCCTCCGGCAGCGGAGGACAGGATTTCATCTCCCAAGCGAATGGGTCGCTTGCGACCACACCTCACCAGCCCGGGGCCAACGCCCCGGGTCTTTTCTTGTCATGGGGCTAACGCCCCGGGTCTTTTTTGGACTTCGGGGCCACCGATCCGCGTCTTTTCCCGGTCCCGGGGCCAAGGACCCGGGCAGGAACAGACGTGTTTCGGGGACCTGGACCAATGCCCCGGGTCTGAAAAGCGAGGTACGGGCGAGGTACGGGCGAGGTTCGGGCAGGGTCTGGGCGGGGTCTGGGCGGGGTCCGGGCAGAAGACTGCAAGAGGACTGGGGGAGATTTGGGGACGGGTCTTGCACCAGGGCCTGACGGCACCGGCGGGCAGGCGTCAGAGGACGACGATGCCGGAGTGCTTGGCCTTGTGTTCCGGTTCCACGTGAATCGTCACCCGCGCACCGGGCATGGCCTTGCCGATCGCCTGTTCGATCCGGTCACAGATGTCATGGGCCGCCAGCACGGTCATGTCTCCCGGAACGACGAGATGGAAGTCCACGAAGGTCAGCTTGCCGGCAAGCCGGGTGCGCAGGTCATGCGCCTCGATTGCCCCCTCGCCATGCTCGGAAATGAGGCTGCGCAGACGCTCCTGCACATCGGCGGAGGCGGCCTCGTCCATCAGGCCGCTGACGGACTCCTTCATCAGCACCCAGCCGGACCACAGCACGTTGAGACCGACCAGCCCGGCCAGCACCGCATCGAACTGCTGCCAGCCGGTGAACCAGACCAGCGCGACACCCACCAGCACCGCCGCAGAAGTTGCCACATCGGTGAAGAGATGCCGGCCATCGGCCGCAAGCGCAGGCGAGCCGTTGCGACGACCGAAGCTGACCAGAACGAAAGCCCAGACGGCATTGATGACCCCGGCCAGGCCGTTCACCGCCAGACCCTGCCAGGTGTAATCGGCCGGAACCGGAGCCGTGTAGCCACGCCAGGCGGCCTCGAAGATGGACAGGGCTGCCAGCACGATCATCACGCCGACGAGAACCGCGGCGAAATACTCGGCCTTGTCATGGCCATAGGGGTGATTGGAATCCGCCGGCTTGGACGCAAACCACACCGCCACGAGCGCCGCCACCGACGAGGCCACGTTGACGATCGATTCAAGCGCGTCCGAATAGAGCGCGATGGACCCGGTCATGACATAGGCGAGGTATTTCAGCGCCAGCACGCCAAGTCCGACCAGGACACTGCCCAGGGCGATGCGCATCCGCAGGCTCATGGGTCCCCCTTGCAGGCTCCGCGAAAAGGATGGCGCATGTCGGACATGCGCCGGCTTGCCTTCCGGCGGGGACAGGCCTAGCAGCTTTCGGTGAAGAAACAAGAAGCGGCGACCGACAGGCCGGGATTACATCCCGTTATCCCACAGCATCCCGGCCGCGCCGATGATGCGCCCGTGACCTTCCTCGCCGCCGATCTGGACGAGCACGACGCAGCGCTCGCCCCCCTTCTTGCGCAGCTCGACGCGCGGCATGCGGAAGGTTTCCTGGCCACCGGACCACATGCCGACGGCCTGCAGGCGCCGAACCACGTTGGTGTAGACCATGGTGCGGCCGCTGTTCTCGCCGCGTTCGATGTGGATTTCCTCGCGCGGGCTGACCTGGAGGATCGACACCGTGGCCATGCGCGCGCCCTCGGGAAGGACGCCATCGACGCGGATTTCCAGCGCATCGGCAGTGTAGCCGAGCGTCACCCGGGCCGTGAGCGGACCGGCCCGCTCCAGCGCGTCCTGCACCGCCTTGCGGTCGGAGCCAATGACATGCTGCTCGCCGTTGATGACCATCTGCGGGGTGTAGACCGAGCGGTCGCCGCGACGGGTGGCATAGGAGCGCTGACGGTCGGAGTGATCGGTGGAGGCGAGCGTGTCCTTCCAGCCGAGGTAATCCCAGTAGTCCACGGGGACGGTGAGCGCCAGGATGCTGCGGTCGGTGGACAGTTCGGTCAGCAGCTCGTCGGCCGGCGGACAGGAGGAACAGCCCTGGCTGGTGAACAGCTCGACCACGCGGGTCGGTTCGGCCATCGCTGCGACGGGGAGCAGGCTTACCAGGACGGCGGCCATCACAGACCGGACAGGACCGGCAAGACCCGACACCAGATTAAACCCCGTAAGCGAGATCTTGCGCGGCGCGGCGATTTCCATGCGCTCGGCTCGTTGCATTGCTGTCTGATCCACTCAACCGCTGCCAGATACGAAATTACGGTTTTGCCGGCGTCTGTCCAGTCACGACGGGGTGAGACGGCCGTGTCCGGCAAACCACCCGGCTGTCTCAGCCGGGAGGAAGCGCGAAGACCCGCTCCAGCTGCGGCAGGAAGACATCGCGGTAGCTTTCCGGCGACAGGGGGCCGATGTACTTGAAGCGGATGATGCCGGCGCTGTCGAGGATGTAGGTTTCCGGCACGCCGTAGACGCCCCATTCGATGGCGGCACGGCCCGTGTCGTCGGCCCCGATGCGGTCATAGGGATTGCCGAGGCTGCCAAGGAAGCGGCGCGCGTTCTCGGGCTTGTCCTTGTAGTTGATGCCGATCAGCCGGACGCGCTCGTCCTTGCCGAGCTCCTCGAGCAGCGGATGTTCCTGGCGACAGGGCACGCACCAGGACGCGAAGACATTGACGACGGTGACGCCGCCCTTGAGATCCGCACCCGAGAAGCCGGGGACCGGCTGGCCGTCCCGGGTCAGCCCCTCCACCGGCGCCAGCGCCATCTCTGGCGCGGGCTTGTCAAGCAGGGCCGAGGGAAGCGTCGCGGGATCGCGTCCCAGCACCAGCTGGAACAGGAACAGCCCGGCCAGGGCGGCGAAGATCAGCAGCGGCAACAGCGCGAACAGCGGCAGCCGGCGGCGGGGCTTGGCCGGATCCGGCCCGGTCTCGGTGTCGGCACTCATGCGGGACCTCGTGCTTGCTGGGTCATCTGCACTTGCTGGGTCAGCGGGCTTGCTGCGTCAGCGGGGCGTGCCGGGGGTTGCGCCCCGGCGCGCCATGGGGCCTGCACCATCCCTGCCCGCGCCTCGCCCGGTTGCATGGGCCGGTTGCGTGGGTCCATCGGGCAGGATCGGATGCGCGGATCGGGCGGGCCACCCTAGCCGCGCGGATCGGGTGCGGCCGGGCTGCCTGTGGCCACGGTCGCTCCGCTGCCGGTGGCGGCTCCCGACCGGCGGGTGATGCCCTGGGCCTCCAGACCGGCGAGATCGGCGACCTGGCGCGCGTGGTCGAGGCGCACCCAGGCGATGAGCCCGATCACCACCGCAAGGCAGATCAGGTAGGACCAGATGATGAAAGCCGCATGCGGGCCGAGGTCGAGAAACGCGATCAGGTCCATCGGGTCACTCCGCAGCGGCAGATTGGGGGGCGGCCGTGGCCGTGGCAGGGCGGATGGCGGCGGCGCGCTGCCGCAGCGCCCGCACGCGGCGGCGCAGGATCTCGTTGCGCATCGCCATGAGGTGCAGGACCAGGAACAGCAGCGTGAAGGCCAGGGCCATCACCAGCAGCGGCCACAGGATGTCGGGATGGATCGTCGGCCCGTCGAGCCGCATGACGCTGGCCGGCTGGTGCAGCGTGTTCCACCAGTCGACGGAGAACTTGATGATCGGCAGGTTCAGCGCACCGACGAGGGTCAGCACCGCCGCGGCCTTGCCGGCCTTGATGGGGTCCTCCATCGTCCGCCACAGGGCCATCAGGCCGAGATACATGATGAAGAGCACGAGCACGGAGGTCAGGCGCGCGTCCCAGACCCAGTAGGTGCCCCACATCGGCTTGCCCCACAGGGAGCCGGTGATCAGCGACATGAAGGTGAAGGCGGCGCCCAGCGGTGCGGCCGCCTTGGCCGCCACGTCGGCGAGCGGATGCCGCCAGACCAGCGTGCCGAGGGACGCGATGGCCATGATCGAGTAGCACATCATGGCCAGCCAGGCGGAGGGCACGTGGATGTACATGATCCGCACCGTGTCGCCCTGCTGGTAATCCTCGGGCGCGACGAAGAAGCTCATGTAGAGCCCCACGGCAAAGGTCGCGGCGCACAGCGCCGTCAGCCACGGCAGCAGCCGGTGCGCCAGGGACAGGAAGCGGGTCGGGTTCGCCAGATCGATCAGTGCCATGTAACTGTTCTAGACTGGAAGCTGGCGCGCGTCCATCGGGGCGCGGTTCACTTCGTGAGAGGGCCCATGTTGCAGATCCGATGTAGGAAGGCCTTGTCCTGAATCAATTGCCCGGCCCGGGCAGACCCTCAATCTGCGGCAAAGCGCAGCGCCGCCGCCGACGCGGCCGGCCCGACCACGGCCGAGATCAGCGTCAGCGCGCAGAGGATCAGGAACGGCGTCAGGAAGGGCATCGGCTCGCTGATTGCCGCATCGGCGGCGCTGACGCCGAAGATGAGCACCGGAATGGCGAGCGGCACCACCAGCACCGCCAGCAGCAGCCCGCCGCGCCGCAGCGGCACGGTCAGCGCTGCCCCGATGGCGCCGATCAGCGTCAGCGCCGGCGTGCCGACCAGAAGCGTCAGCGTCACCGCGCCGATGGCGACCGGATCGAGGTTGAGGAAGACGGCCAGGACCGGCGCGGCGAGGACCAGCGGCAGGCCGGTGGCAAGCCAGTGCGCGAGGCACTTGGCGAGCACGACCAGCTCCAGCGGCCGGCCGGCCATCAGGATGAGGTCGAGCGCGCCATCGTCCCGGTCGGCCTGGAACAGCCGGTCGAGCCCGAGCAGCGTGGACAAGAGCGCACCGATCCACAGGATCGCCGGCCCGATGCGGGACAGGAGGTTGAGATCCGGCCCGATGCCGAAGGGCACCACGGTCACCACGGCAAGGAAGAACAGCACGCCGATCAGCGCCCCGCCGCCGACGCGGACGGCAAGCCTGAGCTCGCGCAGCACCAGGGACGAAAACCATCCGGTCATGAGCGCCCCTCCTCGACAGTGATGTTTTCCGCCTCGTCCCCAGCAATCGGGAAAGTGGGGGCCGCCAGATGCAGCACGCCGGCCGGCGACAGCGCCAGATCCGAATGGGTCGCGGTGATGATCAGGCCGCCGTCGGCAAGATGGCCGTTCATGAAGGCGAGAAGCTGCGCCTCCGAGGCGGTGTCGAGCGCCGAGGTCGGCTCGTCCATCAGCCACAGCGGCCGTGGCGACACGAACAGGCGGGCGAGCGCCAGCCGCCGCGTCTGCCCGGCCGACAGGTAGGCCGCAGGCAGGTCGGCCGTGTGGCCGATGCCGAGCCGGTCGAGGATCTCGCGCGGGGCCAGCGTCGCGCCGACGAAGCCCGGCAGCCGGACCGGCGCGGTGAAGTCGCGCCAGAACTCGAGATTTTCCAGGACCGTCAGCGCCCGCTTCACGGCGCTGTCGTGGCCGAAGTAATGCGCGTGCTCGGCGAGGCTGCGGTCCGCGTCGCCCCCCTCGAGCGCCAGCAGACCCTCCGAGGGCGGCACCAGCCCGGCCAGCGTGCGCAGCAGCGTCGACTTGCCGACGCCATTGGCCCCGGTGATGACCAGCGCCCGGCCGGCCGGCAGCACGAAGCCGAGGCCGGCGAAAACGCGTCGTCCGCCCCGGTCGACGGCAAGATGTTCGGCAATCAGCTTCAGGGGAGCGCTCCGCAGGTTTGTTCCATCCTTGTTAGGGGCGGCCCCGGACGATGGCAAGCAGCGAGTATTGCGTAGAGGGGACTGCGGCCTCGTTCAGCTGCCTTCACGCCCCTAGCCAGTCAGGCAAGCTGCGGTCCGTTTCTTGAACAAGGCGTTGCCGCCTCCCTGCCCCTCGCGGGGAGCTGAGAGGCAGAGCCGAAAACCCGCCATATGCATCCCCAAAACACCTGCGGCCGCCCGGAGGGGGCGGCCGCAGTCACGATCAGACTGTCATCCGGCTCAGAAGTGGATCGACCGGCCCGATGCAAGCGCGTCGCGCGGCGGGGCGAACTTGGTCAGGTCGATGCCCTCCACGGCGGCCTTGTACTCGTCGATGCTCGGGGTGCGGCCGAGGATGGCGGACAGCACCACGACCGGGGTCGAGGCGAGCAGCGATTCGCCCTTCTTCTCCGCGCTGTCTTCCACGACGCGGCCCTGGAACAGGCGGGTCGAGGTGGCCAGCACGGTGTCCCCCTTCTCGGCCTTTTCCTGGTTGCCCATGCAGAGGTTGCAGCCCGGGCGCTCGAGATAGAGGATGTTCTCGTACTCGGTGCGGGCCTTGTTCTTCGGCGCGTTGTCGTTGAACTCGAAGCCGGAGTACTTCTGCAGAACTTCCCAGTCGCCCTCTGCCTTCAGCTCGTCGATGATGTTGTAGGTCGGCGCGGCCACGACGAGCGGAGCCTTGAACTCGACCTTGCCATTGGCCTTCTCGAGGTTCTTCAGCATCTGCGCGACGATCTTCATGTCGCCCTTGTGCACCATGCACGAGCCGACGAAGCCGAGATCGACCTTCTTCTCGCCGCCGTAGTAGGACACCGGACGGATCGTGTCGTGCGTGTAGCGCTTGGACACATCCGGGTTGTTGACGTCCGGGTCGGCGATCATCGGCTCGTCGATCTGGTCGAGATCGACGACGACTTCGGCGAAGTACTTGGCGTTGGCATCCGGCGCCAGCGCCGGCTTCTCGCCGGAACGGATCTCGGCAATGCGGCGATCCGCCTTGGCGATCAGGCCCTTGAGCACGCCGGCCTCGTTGTCCATGCCCTTGTCGATCATCACCTGGATGCGCGACTTGGCCAGCTCCAGCGAGCCGATCAGGGTCTCGTCGTCGGAGATGCAGATGGAGGCCTTGGCCTTCATCTCGGCCGTCCAGTCGGTGAAGGTGAAGGCCTGGTCGGCCAGCAGCGTGCCGATGTGCACCTCGATGACGCGGCCCTGGAAGACGTTGTCGCCGAACTGCTTCAGCATCTGCGCCTGGGTGGCATGCACCACGTCACGGAAGTCGACATGGCCCTTCATCGTGCCCTTGAAGGTGACCTTCACGGAATCCGGGATCGGCATGGTGGCTTCGCCCGTGGCCAGAGCCAGCGCGACGGTGCCGGAGTCCGCACCGAAGGCAACGCCCTTGGACATGCGGGTGTGGCTGTCGCCGCCGATGATGATGTCCCAGTCATCCACGGTGATGTCGTTGAGCACCTTGTGGATCACGTCCGTCATGGAGTGATAGGCACCCTTCGGGTCACGCGCGGTGATCAGGCCGAACTTGTGCATGAAGCTCATCAGTTTCGGGATGTTGGCCTGCGCCTTGAGATCCCAGACCGACGCCGTGTGGCAGCCGGACTGATAGGCACCATCCACCAGCGGCGAGATGACCGTGGCGGCCATGGCCTCCAGTTCCTGCGCCGTCATCAGGCCGGTGGTGTCCTGCGAACCGACGATGTTGACGCGCACGCGCACGTCGGAACCGGCATGCAGCACCTTGCCCGGCGCGACGCCGACGGCATTGCGGTTGAAGATCTTCTCGACAGCCGTCAGGCCCTGGCCCGCATGCGAGACCTCGCGCGCCGGCGAGAACACGACCGGTGCCTCGATGCCGAGCGTCTCGGCAGCAAAGGTCTGCAGCTTCTTGCCGAAGACGATGGCGTAGGAGCCGCCAGCGCGCATCGATTCGACCTTCTGCGGACGGAACGAGGCGGCGACATCGGCCAGCTCCTCGCTGCCGTCTTCGTTCAGGAGCTTCTTCGTCCTGGTGTTGATGGTCAGCACCGTGCCGGTGTCGACCGAGTACTTCTGCACCAGGATCGGGTTGCCGGCGTTGTCGAGCACCGGATTGCCGTTCTCGTCCAGCTTCTTGACCCAGTTCTTCAGGTCAATGCCGATGCCGCCCGTCACGTCGACGGTGGTCAGGAAGATCGGCGAGATGCCGTTGGTGCCGGCAACGATCGGGGCGATGTTGACGAAAGGCACATAGGGGCTGGCCTGCTTGCCGGTCCACAGCGCCACGTTGTTGACGCCGGACATGCGCGACGAGCCGACGCCCATCGTGCCCTTCTCGGCGATCATCATGACGCGCTTGTCGGGATGCTGCGCCTGCAGGGCGCGGATCTCGGCCTGCGCTGCCTCGGAGATCATGCACTTGCCGTGCAGCTCGCGGTCGGAGCGGGAATGCGCCTGGTTGCCCGGCGACAGCAGGTCGGTGGAGATGTCGCCTTCGGCGGCAATGTAGGTCACGACCTTGATCTCTTCCTCAAGCTCCGGAAGCTTGGTGAAGAATTCGGCCTTGGCGTAGCTTTCCAGAATGTCGCGGGCGACCGGGTTGCCGGCATCATAGGCAGCCTTCAGGCGGTCGGTGTCGGCGGCATAGAGGAAGACCTGGGTCTTCAGCACGTCGCCCGCCTCGCGGGCAATGGCGGCATCCTCGCCCAGCGCCAGATCCAGCAGCACCTTGATCGACGGGCCGCCCTTCATGTGCGACAGCAGCTCGAAGGCGAAGGCGCGCGAGATCTCGGCAACGGTCTCGGTGCCGAGGATGATCTTCTTCAGGAACTCCGCCTTCTCGCCAGCCGCGGTCGTGGTGCCCGGGATGGTGTTGTAGATGAAGTACTTGAGGCAGTCGGCGCGGTGCTCGCTGCCGAGATCCTTGATGTGGGCGATCACTTCGCCCAGCAGCGCGGCGTCCTCGATGGGCTTGGGATGCAGGCCCTGGGTCTTCCGCGATTCGATCTCTTTCAGATAGTCGTTGTACAAGCTCATGATGGTCCTGGAGTCCTGCTTCTTGTTGAGGCCTGTCCTCCAGTCGCTTGTGTCTGGCGAGCCGAGGCAAGCTGGTTGGGCCTGATTTTAAGACCGTATACAGTCGTATGCAATATGGTTTCGACCTTTTGTCGTCGATCCTGCCCGAATGTTCCGGCCCTCAGCCGAATCGTGTCCGTATCGTGTCCGTTCCGGCGCATGCATCCCCAAATATCTGGCCAAAGCGTGACGGTGATGCGGTGAAACGGGTCAGGGAATGCGGCCCGGCGCGCCAGGGCACAGGGCCACCCGTCCAGACGGCTGCCACGAGCGGCTGTTCTGGCCGGAAAGCCGGAAATTGGCTATATGGACGGGACTGCCCCGGCGCAGGACCGGTCCGCCCCGAGGTCATGGAGATCCGGCGACCGGCCGCACGCACGGCAGCAGCAGGCGCAAGGCCCGACAAGAGGCCCGAATGGCCCGGCCACGGCCGGGAAACCAGAGATCGTCATCTGCCGGGCAGGCACACTCCCGACGTCGGCCCGGCCTTGAGAGGAGAGCGCACGTCGTGACCCAGTCCCTCGACAGCTTCAAGTGCAAGAAGACCCTTGAGGTCAATGGCAAGGCCTACACCTATTTCTCCATTCCCGATGCCGAACGGAACGGCCTTGCCGGCGTGTCCCGGCTGCCGGCGTCGCTGAAGGTGGTGCTGGAAAACCTGCTGCGCTTCGAGGACGGTCGCACCGTCACCGCCGACGACATCCGCGCCGTGGCGAAATGGCTGGAGACCCGGACCTCCGAGCACGAGATTTCCTATCGCCCGGCCCGCGTGTTGATGCAGGACTTTACCGGCGTGCCGGCCGTTGTGGATCTCGCTGCCATGCGCGATGCGGCCGTGAAGCTCGGCGGCGACCCGAAGAAGGTGAACCCGCTGGTGCCCGTCGATCTCGTCATCGACCACTCGGTGATGATCGACTATTTCGGCACGCGTGACGCCTTCACCCGCAACGTCGAGCTGGAGTACCAGCGCAACGGCGAGCGCTACGAGTTCCTGCGCTGGGGCCAGTCCGCCTTCGACAACTTCCGCGCCGTACCGCCCGGCACCGGCATCTGCCATCAGGTCAACCTGGAATACCTGGCCCAGACCGTCTGGACCAAGGACGAGAACGGCGAAACCGTCGCCTATCCCGACACGCTCGTCGGCACCGATTCGCACACCACGATGGTCAACGGCCTCGCCGTCCTTGGCTGGGGCGTCGGCGGCATCGAGGCGGAAGCCGCCATGCTTGGCCAGCCCATCTCGATGCTCATTCCGGAAGTCGTCGGCTTCAAGCTGACGGGCAAGCTGAACGAGGGCATCACCGCCACGGACCTGGTGCTGCGTGTCACCGAGATGCTGCGCAAGAAGGGCGTGGTCGGCAAGTTCGTCGAGTTCTTCGGCCCCGGCCTCGACACTCTCAGCCTGGAAGATGCGGCCACCATCGCCAACATGGCGCCGGAATATGGCGCGACCTGCGGTTTCTTCCCCGTGGACCGGGAGACGCTTGGCTATCTGAAGGCGACCGGCCGCGATCCGCAGCGCGTCGCCCTGGTCGAAGCCTATGCGAAGGCGCAGGGCATGTTCCGCGACGCCGCCACGCCGGAGCCGGTTTTCACCGACACGCTGGAACTGGACATCTCCACCGTCGTCCCGGCGCTCTCGGGCCCGAAGCGGCCGCAGGACCGGGTCAATCTGGATGCCGTTGCGGCCGGTTTTGCCAGGACCATGGCGGACGAGTTCAGGAAGGCGGAGGAGATGGGCCGGCGCGTCGCCGTCGAGGGCCGCACGCATGACCTCGGCCATGGCGACGTCGTCATCGCGGCCATCACCTCCTGCACAAACACCTCCAACCCGAGCGTGCTGATCGGCGCGGGGCTGGTCGCGCGCAACGCCCGCCGCAAGGGCCTCACCGTCAAGCCCTGGGTCAAGACCTCGCTGGCACCGGGCTCGCAGGTGGTGACGGATTACCTCGCCAAGGCCGGCCTGCAGGAGGATCTCGACGCGCTCGGCTTCAACCTCGCCGGCTATGGCTGCACCACCTGCATCGGCAACTCGGGACCGCTCGCGCCGGAACTGTCGAAGGCCATCTCCGACAATGACCTCGTCGTCGCCGCCGTTCTCTCCGGCAACCGCAACTTCGAGGGCCGCGTGAACCCGGATGTGCGCGCCAACTATCTGGCCTCGCCGCCGCTGGTGGTGGCCTATGCCATTGCCGGCAGCATGACCATCAATGTCGCCACCGATCCGCTTGGCACGGACCAGGACGGCAACCCGGTCTATCTGAAGGACATCTGGCCGACGACCGAGGAGATCACCCGGCTGATCCGGACCTCGATCACCGACGACATGTTCCGCGCCCGCTATTCGGACGTGTTCAAGGGGGATGCCCACTGGCAGGCGATCAAGGTCGAAGGCGGCATGACCTACAAGTGGCCGGCCGGCTCGACCTATGTGGCCAACCCGCCCTATTTCGAGGGCATGACCATGGAGCCGAAGCCGCTGACCGACATCGAGAACGCGGCCGTCATGGGCCTGTTCCTCGATTCGATCACCACCGACCACATCTCGCCGGCCGGCAACATCAAGGCGAGCAGCCCGGCTGGCAAGTACCTGGCCGACCATCAGGTGGCGGTGGCCGACTTCAACAGCTACGGCGCCCGCCGCGGCAACCATGAAGTCATGATGCGCGGCACCTTCGCCAACATCCGCATCAAGAACCAGATGGTGCCGGGCGTCGAGGGCGGCGTTACCCTGAAGGACGGCCAGCAGAAGTGGATCTATGACGCCTGCATGGAATACCAGGCCGAGGGCACGCCGCTGGTGATCTTCGCCGGCAAGGAATATGGCACCGGCTCCTCGCGCGACTGGGCGGCCAAGGGCACCAACCTGCTTGGTGTCCGCGCGGTCATCGCCCAGTCCTTCGAGCGCATCCACCGCTCCAACCTGGTCGGCATGGGCGTCATCCCGCTGACCTTCAAGGACGGCGAGAGCTGGCAGTCGCACGGCATCACCGGCACGGAGCGCGTGACCATCAGGGGCATCGCCGACATCACGCCGCGCCAGATGATGCCTGTCGACGTCACCCGCGCCGATGGCACGTCCTTCGTCATCGAGTGCCTCTGCCGGGTCGATACGCTGGACGAGCTGGAGTACATCCGCGCCGGCGGCATCCTGCACTACGTCCTGCGCAACCTCGTCCGCAGCTGAGCGCAAGCCGGAGGGGGCCGCCGCACGCGCGGCGGCCCTGATCCGTCAGAGGGGACGGGCGCGGCCGGAGACACCCCGGACGAACGGCAGCAGGGTGACGGACAGGCCGGCCAGCAGCACCCACCAGGCCGGCCGGATCAGGCCCGGGTCGCCCAGCTGCGCCGGGTCGAGGCTGGCCAGACTGACCCGCCAGGCCGGCAGGCCGGTGGCGAGCGCGTACCAGAGATGCTCGAGCCCGGCGGTGGCCAGCCCGGCAAGGAGCGCCAGCGCCGCAAGGACGGCCGGCCGCGTCAGCGACAGGCCGAGCCGGACCGCCAGACGATAGCCCATGAGCAGCAGGAACAGGCCCCCGGTCAGCGTCGCGGCAAAGACATCCGACTTGGCCTGCAGGTGGAAATGCACGAGGGCCAGCGCGGCGGCCACATGGACGAGACCGTGCAGCCGGTGCCAGCGCGGACCCAGGCGGCGGATCGCGCCATCGGTCGAGGTCGCGCCGAGGGCGACCAGCACGGCAAGGGCCGCGAACCCGAGGGTCAGATAGGGCCGCAGCAGGATCTCGCTCCCGACCTTGAGCAGGTCGAAATGCTCGCGCACGACATAGAGCAGCAGATGCGCGCCCGCATAGGCCAGGGCCGACAGCCCCAGCATCCGGCGCAGCCCCGCCAGCCGGTTCCAGCCGGTGATGCGCCGGAGCGGCGTGACCGCGAGCGTGACCAGCAGCAGCCACACGGCCCACTCGCCGCTGAGGAAGGTGAGCTGCCGGGCCGGATCGGGCCGCAGGCCGCCGGCAAGGAGCAGGCCGAGATACCAGGCCGCCGGTGCCAGCAGGGCCAGGAAGACGGCCAGACGCAGCCACGACAGGCGACCCTGGCGGTCGGTCCAGGGCAGCAGCGGCAGCAGGGGCGGACGGGCGGACAGCGGGGCGGCCATGGGGCGAACGGTCTCTCGGCAGGCCGGTGCGACGCAGGCCGCCCGGCAAACTCATGCATAGCCGAGTTACGGTCCGCGCGGTCGTCAGGTTTCATCAAGCCGCCGTGAGCACCCCGTGTCCGCAGACCCCGCACCGGACGCCCGCGATCAGCCAAGCCCGCCGGATCAAAAGGCCAGATCAGCAGGCCAGATAAGCCGGCCAGAACAGCAATTCAGGCCATGAGGTCCCGGGCAATGGCGGCAAAGACACGGGCGTAGATCTCTTCCACCGTCGCAGCCTCCGAGGGGCCGAGCCGGTGGAAGTGGCTGAGACCGGGCGCCGCGTTGAGCTCGAGGATGCGATAGCCTTCGGCCGAGGCGATGTCGGGCGCGATCAGGTCGAGACCGAAGAAGCGCAGGCCGATGGTCCGCCCGGCCTCGGCCGCGATCCGCACCAGGTCCGGGGCGATCCGGGCGGTGACGTCGCGCGCCGTGCCGCCGGAGGACAGGTTGGAATTGGGCAGCAGCGCCACCGCCTGCCCTGCCGGCGGCACGCTGTCGAGGTGCAGGCCGGCAGCGGCCAGATGGGTGAGGATGCGCGGATCGTCGGGCAGGATCTTGCGGCCCTTGCCGTCGGCGGCAAAGCGGGCGGTCTCCTGCTCGATGAGGTCGCGCAGGGTCTGCCGGCCATCGCCCGTGACGCGGAACGGCCAGCGTTCAAAGACGGCAAGACAGGCCCCGTCCAGCATCAGGATGCGGTAGTCGCGCCCCTGCGCCTCTTCCTGAAGCAGCAGGCGGTCATAGGCCGGACCCAGCTGGTCGAGCGCGGCGGACAGCTGGAGCGCATCGGCGGCACGCAGGACCCCCCGCCCCTCGGACTCCTCGTTGGGCTTGAGGAAGACCGGATAGCCGACCGACGCCGCAAAGGCCAGCGCCTCCGCCGGGCCCGACAGACGGGCCGCGACGGCCGGGTTCTTGATGCGGATGTCGGCGAGATAGCGCGGCGTCGAGATGAGGAGGCTGCGGGGCACCTGCAGCCCGGCGCCGGCGAGAAAGGACGTGCTGTAGCCCTTGTCGCGGGCAATCGCGGAGGCCCCTGCCCCGTTGAGATCGAAGCCCGCCCCCTTGAAGAAATGGCGCCGGCCGTTGCCGGCCTCGATGTAACCGGCGTAGCCGAAGTCCGGTTCCGCCACCACGGCAAGCCCGTTGGCCGCACAGAAGCGCCGGAGCAGCCCGAGCGCCAGCGGCTCGCGACGGCCCGCCGTCACGGGAGCGGCGGAGGGAGAAAGACCGGCGGCAGCCGGGCCGGAAGCGGCGGATCCGGTCATGGCAGCGCCGGCCCGTCGCGTCAGTTCGGGCTGTTCTGGCGCGCGTTGGCCAGATAGTCGATCACGAACAGCTTCGGGTTGGAGGGCCCGTTGGCCGTGATGTTGTAGATCGCCACGGACGTGTCGAGCCCCTGGGCGTCGGTTACGGTCCACTGCTTCAGGTCGAAGGTCTGGGCGTCGAAGATGAGGGTCAGCTTGCCGGAGTTGAAGGTAGTGCGGTCCTCGACGACAACGGTCACGAGATCGCTTTCCACCACCACGCCGACCACATTGGCATCCTTGGTCAGGTCGATCTGCTCGGCGAGCAGGAACCGCAGCGGCGTCTCGTTCAGCGGCCAGATGTCCTGCGTTGCCAGCTTGCGGTCCTTCACCGACACCGACTTGCCGTCGGCGATGATGTCGAGCTGGACGGGAGGATTGTAGTAGAAGCGGATCTTGCCCGGACGCTCGAGGAAGAACTTGCCCTCGACCTGATCTCCCTCCGGGCCGAACTGCACGAACTCGCCGTGCATGGTGCGGACCGAATTGAAGTAGGTGTTGATCTCGTTGAGCGTTTCCTGCTCGGTCGGCGTCAGCTGGGCGGCCGGGGTGCCGGCTGCCTGGACGGGCGCGGGAACGGCAAGGGCGGTCGCAACGGCCAGCACCAGGGCAGCGAGCGGGACAGCCAGCGGGGCCACGATCCGGTCGGCGATGCGGGTGCGCAGGCGAGGCAAACGGGGGTACGTCATGATCTGGCGCAGCTCCAAGTCATGGAAGACGGCACAGCCTGACCGGCGCGCCCGTCTTCCTCATCGCATCTCATCTAGTGCCTGCTTGTGGCAAGGTTGCGGCACCGGTCAAGGGGTCCGTCCGCTCAATAGTCCTCGTCGACCCCGTTCTTGACCAGGATCTCGCGCTTGCCGGCGTGGTTGGCCGGACTGATCAGGCCTTCCTTCTCCATCCGCTCGATCAGCGAGGCCGCCCGGTTGTAGCCGATGCCGAGACGCCGCTGGACGTAGGAGGTGGAGACCTTCTTGTCGCGCAGCACCACGGCAACGGCCTTGTCGTAAAGATCATTGCCCTCGTCCCCCCCCGACACGGCGTCATAGGGGTTCTCGGACATGTCCTCTTCCTCGGTGACCGCCTCAAGATACTGCGGCGATCCCTGCAGCTTGAGATGGGCGACGATCTGCTCGACCTCCTCGTCGGCGACGAAAGGCCCGTGCACGCGCTGGATGCGCCCGCCGCCGGCCATGTAGAGCATGTCACCCATGCCGAGGAGCTGCTCGGCCCCCTGCTCGCCCAGAATGGTGCGGCTGTCGATCTTCGACGTCACCTGGAACGAGATGCGGGTCGGGAAGTTCGCCTTGATCGTGCCGGTGATCACGTCCACCGAGGGACGCTGGGTGGCCATGATGATGTGGATGCCGGCGGCGCGCGCCATCTGGGCGAGGCGCTGGATCGCACCTTCGATGTCCTTGCCCGCGACCATCATCAGGTCGGCCATCTCGTCGACGATCACGACGATGTAGGGCATCGGCTCGAGCGGCAGGTCCTCTTCCTCATAGATCGGCTGGCCCGTGTCGCGGTCAAACCCGGTCTGGACGGTGCGGGAGAAGCTTTCGCCCTTCTCCAGCGCCTGCTTCACGCGGGTATTGTAGCCGTCGATGTTGCGGACGCCCATCTTGGACATCTTCTTGTAGCGCTCTTCCATCTCGCGGACGGTCCACTTGAGCGCCACGACGGCCTTCTTCGGATCGGTGACGACCGGCGTCAGCAGATGCGGAATGCCGTCATAGATGGAGAGTTCCAGCATCTTCGGGTCGATCATGATCATCTTGCACTGGTCCGGCGTCAGCCGGTACAGCAGCGACAGGATCATGGTGTTGATCGACACCGACTTGCCCGAGCCGGTGGTGCCGGCCACGAGCAGATGCGGCATGCGGGCAAGGTCGGCAATCACGCTCTCGCCGTTGATGGTCTTGCCCAGCGCCATCGCCAGCTTGTGCTTGCTCTTCTCGAAATCCTGCGCGGCCAGCAGCTCGCGCAGATAGACGGTCTCGCGCTTCTGGTTGGGCAGCTCGATGCCGATGGCGTTCTTGCCCGGAATGACGGCCACGCGCGCCGAGATGGCGCTCATGGACCGGGCAATGTCGTCGGCCAGGCCGATGACGCGGGAGGACTTGATGCCGGGGGCCGGCTCCAGCTCGTAGAGGGTCACGACCGGGCCCGGGCGCACCTCGATGATCTCGCCACGCACGCCGAAGTCTTCCAGCACGCCTTCAAGGATGCGGGCATTCTGTTCCAGCGCGTCCGGCGACAGGCCCGGCGTCTTGCCGGCCGGCCGGGGCTCGGCGAGAAGGCGCAGCGGCGGCAGTTCATAGACGTCCGGAGCGCCGAGCAGGGAGGACTGGGCTTCCTGCTGCAGACGCTTGCCGGGCTGGGGACGGGCCGCCTGGGGCACCACACGGGCGCCCCCCTGCGGCACGACGGGCTGGGCAGGCTGACCGCCCCCCGCCCGCGCGGCCGGTCCGCGGCTCGGCGCAGCAGCCGGGCCGGCAATGCCGACCGGGCGCGGCAGCGGCGCACGGTCGAGCGGCGCGCGCTCGGCCGCCATGCCGTCGCCGGCCAGGCGACCGTCACGGCCACGGGCCAGACGGGCATCCGCCTCGTCCTCGTCATCGAGATCGAACGGCGGCTCGTCGTAGCCATAGCTGTCGTCGTCGAGGTCGCGCTCGTAGGCCGCGGCATCATGGTCGGGATCGAGACCGGTGTCGTCGTCGTCCTCGTAGACCTCGTCATGGCGGCCGCCGCCGATGCGCGGACCGGTGGCCGGATGGCGCGCCAGAGAGCGGGACGCCTCCCGCTCGGGGTCCCTGCCCGTCTCGCGGGCCACGTCACGCCCGCCCTGACGGGCAGGCTCGCGGCGCCCGCCGCCCTGGGCGGGATAGAGCTCGTCGAGACCGTCATCGTCCTCGCCGGGCATGAGCCGGGAGACCAGACCGCGCCCGAGCGCACCAAAGCCCCGACGGCGGGGCGCCGGTTCGAGGTCGGGATCCTCCATCTCGACGTCGTAATCGTCCTCGTCGGGCTCGCGCGGCGCGCGGCTGCGCTGGCCCACGCCCGTGACCCGCTGCAGCGACGATGTCGCCTGCAGGCGCCAGTGGGCAAAGGCCCCGAGCAGGGCCGAGAAGCGCGACGTGTCGTCGGCGTCATCCTCGTCCTCGTCGTCGAACATCTGCTGCTGGACAGGCTGGCCCCGACGGCCTTTCGCCTGTTTCGGCAGCGGCAGGTCGTCGTCCTCGGCGCGGGCACGGCCGAACCAGCCACCGGCGGCAATGAGCAGCAGGACCGCAGGCAGGCCCAGTCCGATCGCGCCGATGATCATGGCGGTGCCGGGGGCCATCGCCTCGGTGAGACGCCCCGGCAGATAGTGAACGGCATCGCCCAGGAAACCGCCAAGGCCTGTCGGCAGCGGCCAGCTTTCGGGCACAGGCAGCGCGGCAACCGCACCGGAGGCAAGCAAGGTGCCGGAGAACCAGAACAGGATGCGGCGGCCGGCTATGCGCAGCGGCTTGCCCGCGATGAGCCGCCAGCCCCACAGCACCACCGGCACGAGAAAGACGGAGGTGGCAAGGCCGATCGACTGCATCAGCATGTCGGCAATGATGGCCCCCGGCGTGCCGAGCGCATTGCGCACCGGCCCGTCGGTCGCGTGGTTCAGGCTCGGGTCGGTCACCGACCAGGTGGCCAGCGCGGCGGCGAGCGCCGCGGCCAGGCCGATGACGCAGAGCCCGGCGAGACCCACCAGATTGCGCCGCAGGAACCGCTTCAGGGGGCTTTCGGTATCCAGGATGTGGGCGGCGCCGCGTCCGGAGCCGCGCATTGCGGTGGCGCGTCTCATGCGTTGTCTCCGAGCCACTTGGCAAGCCGCTCCATTGCGTCACGTGTCAGGCCCACCGGGGCGCACAGGCTGATGCGGATATAGGGATCGCCGGGGTTGGTGCCATCCGGACCGGTCATGGCCAGATAGGCCCCCGGGATGACCTTCAGGCCGGCCTCCGTCCACAGCCGCCGGGTGACCTCCAGTCCACCGCCCCAGCGGGTCACGTCAAGCCAGAGGAAGAAGCCGCCCGCCGGCGTCACCGGCCCGAGCACCGGCGACAGGAGCTGCTCGGCGATGGCGTATTTCTCGTTGTAGAGGCGGCGGTTCTCCGCCACATGCGTCTCGTCGGAATAGGCCCGGGCGGCCACTGCCTGGGCCGGCAGCGGCACCTGCGGCGCGGCCAGGCCGCGGAACTTCACCCAGCGGGACAGGAACTCCGGATCACCGGCAGCAAAGCCGCAGCGCAGGCCGGCGAGATTGGACCGCTTGGACAAGGAGTTGAGACTGATGACGCGGGCATAGCCGGCGCCCAGCGCATGGGCCGCCTCCAGCACGCCGGGCGGCGGCGTCTCGCGGTAGATCTCGGAATAGCACTCGTCGGCGAAGATGAAGAAGTCATGCTTGCGGGCAAGGCCGATGAGCTGCTGCCAGTAGGCAAGGCTCGCCACCGCGCCCTGCGGATTGGCCGGAGAGGCAATGTAAAAGGCGATGGTGCGGTCCAGAAGCTCCGGCGACAGCGCGCCGAGATCGGGCAGGAAGCCGGTGGAGGCATCGCTGTCGAGCAGGATGGCCTCGGCGCCGGCAACATGGGCCGCCGCCGCATAGGTCTGGTAGAAGGGATTGGGCAGGATGACCGCCGGTCGGGCGACCGGCTTGGCAAGCTGGTCGCGCGCGCCGATGGCGCCGAAGGTCAGACCCTCGCGCGAGCCGTTGAGCGGCAGCACGCCGCGATCCTTGTCGATGCTGCCGGCAAGGCCGTAGCGCCGGTCGAGCCAGCTGGCGATGGCGGCCCGGAACATCGGGCTGCCCTCGATCGGCGGATACCGGCGGAAGTCGGCGAGGTTTTCCATCAGGACCTCGCCCGTGAACGGGGGCAGCGCGTGCTGCGGCTCGCCGATCGTCAGGATGATCGGATCGGCCCCCGGGCGCGCGTCTCCCAGCAGCGCGGCAAGGCGCTGGAACGGGTTCGCATCGGGCAGGGCCTGACTGCGGGCAGGAGCCCCGGTGGCATCAATGGACGTCATCGTTCGATCCGGACTGAAAACAGCTTCGTGCCCGACCCTAGCCCGGCGGTGGTAAAGCGCTCATTAACCAAGCGCCACCGGCTGCCCGGTCCGCCCTAGAAATCCACCGTCAGGCCCTTGATTTCCCAGTCATCATAGCGCGTCGGCTCAAGGCCGCCGCGGCCGGCCACCTCGGCCTCCATGGCCGTCTGGCGGGCGTCGATCTCGGCGCGGCGGGCTTCGGCCTCCAGCAGCGCCCGCTGGGCGGCCGGCGGCAGGTCCTCGAATCGGCGGCGCGGCGGCTCGGGCTCGGCAGCGGCCGGATCCTGCACCTCGCGCAGCGTGCGCTCGGGGAAGGGCAGCACCACGGCGCTCACGGGCGCGCGGATGCCGGACGTATCACCGGACGGATCGCGGTCCGGCGCGGCGCCATGCGCGTGGTCGTGATCGTGGCCGTGATCGTGATCGTGGTCGTGGTGGTCGTGATCTTTGTCGTGATCTGGGGTGTGGTCGTGCGACATGGGGGTTCCTGAAACGCGTCTCGTGGCCGGACCAAGACCGTCGACCCGCTTCCGCTGCGGCAGAAACGGCGGCGGGCTGAGGGTCCGGGTCTTGCGACAGCCTGCTCCTCGCCCCATCATATAGAGGCGCGGGCCCGCGTGAAAACAGGCGAGCCGCCGCAACTGGAGCCTTGCCGCATGAACTACTTCCGGACCGCCCTGCTCCTGGCCGCCCTGACGGCGCTTTTCATGGGCGTCGGTTTCCTCATCGGCGGACAGAGCGGCATGATGATCGCCCTCGTCATCGCCGCGGCGATGAATGTCTTCAGCTACTGGAACTCCGACAAGATGGTGCTGTCGATGCACCATGCGCAGGAGGTCGACGAGCGCAGCGCCCCCGAGCTCTACGGCATGGTGCGGCAGCTGGCGGCGAATGCGCAGATGCCGATGCCGAAGGTCTACATCATCAACAACCCGCAGCCGAATGCCTTCGCCACCGGCCGCAACCCGCAGAACGCGGCCGTCGCCGCCACCACCGGCCTGCTCGACACGCTGACGCGCGAGGAGGTCGCCGGCGTGATGGCGCATGAACTGGCGCACATCAAGAACCACGACACGCTGATCATGACGCTGACGGCGACCATCGCCGGCGCGATCTCCATGCTCGGCAACTTCGCCTTCTTCTTCGGCGGCAACCGCGAGAACAACAACGGCTTCGGCGTGATCGGCACCATCGTGGCCATGATCGTCGCGCCGCTGGCAGCGATGCTGGTGCAGATGGCGATCTCCCGCACGCGCGAATATGCCGCCGACCGGCTGGGCGCGGAAATCTGCGGCCAGCCGATGTGGCTGGCCTCGGCGCTGGCCAAGATTGCCGGCAGCGTGCAGCACATCCACAATCCGGACGCGGAACGCAGCCCGGCGACCGCCCACATGTTCATCATCAACCCGCTGTCGGGCGAACGGATGGACAACCTCTTCTCCACCCACCCGAACACCGACAACCGCATCAACGCCCTGCGCCAGCTGCAGCAGGAGATGGGCGGTGGACGCGGCCCGTCCGGTCCGGCAGGCGGCGGCTTCCGCCCGCAGGCCCCGGCCAGCCACACGGGCAGCGACAGGGCAGGCCCCTGGGGCGGCAGCAGGGCTTCGGGCGGCCCTGCGGCCACACCCGACCGGGGCGCGGCGGGGCGTCCTGCCTCCGGACCGACCGGTCCCTGGGGCTGAGCGCGACACCGCCGCGTCACCGCGGTGTCCCCGGACCAGAGCCCCGGCGGCGCCCCTGCGTCACCGCCACAACCGCGCCGCAACCGCCACACCAGACGGCTGTGGGCAGCCGCAGAGGCCCCGATCAAAGAGACTTGATTGATCTTCCGTCAAAGGTAAATGACAGTTAACACTTGGACGATGCGCCGCGGACTGGGGACGGTTCGCGGCGTTTCTGCTCCCGGCGGCTGACCGCCCAACACCAAGATCGGAAGCCAAACGTGCCTGCAGATCCCGAGACCCCGAAGCGCCGCAGCGATCCCGACGGCAAGGCCCCGCGCCCGGCCCGGACGCCAGCACCGGCCAAGGGGCTGGCCAAGGGCCAAGCCAAGGGACAGGCCAAGGGCATGGCAAAAGGCACGGCAAAAGGCCTGGGACCCGGCGCGCCGGCCCCGGGTCTGGCGGCCCGGCGCGCGGCCGTCGATGTGCTGGGACATGTGGTGCACAAGCACCGGCCACTGGACCTGGAACTGGATCCCGCCGGCGGCCATCCCGGGTTCCGGGCGCTGGAGGCCAAGGACCGGGCGCTGGTGCGGGCCATCCTCGGCGCCGCACTCCGCCGCCGCAGCCAGATCGAGACCATCCTGCAGAGCCTGCTGGACCGTCCGGTGCCGGAGAAGACCGGCCGGGTGATGGACATCCTGCATGTGGCCGCCGCCCAGATGCTGTTCCTCGACATTCCCGACCGCGCCGCCGTGTCGCTGGCGGTGGATCTCGCCGCCGCGGACAAGCGCGCCCGGCTCTACAAGGGTCTCGTCAACGGCGTGCTGCGCCGGCTCGGCCGCGAAAAGGACGCCCTCCTGGCCCTGCCCGTCGACGGGGCCGCCGGCCTGCCGCTGTGGCTGTCCACCCGCTGGCGCGACACCTATGGCGCGGCGACTTTCGATGCGATCCTCGCCGCGCAGGCGCAGGAACCGGCACTCGATCTCAGCGTCAAGTCCGATCCCGAAGGCTGGGCCGAACGGCTCGGCGGCCGGGTCGTTGCCAACCGGTCGGTCCGCCTGCAGCGCAAGGGCGCAGTGGAGGAGTTCGACGGCTTCAACGACGGTGGCTGGTGGGTGCAGGATGCCGCCGCCGCCCTGCCCGCCCGCCTGCTCGGCGACGTGAGCGGCCAGCGCGTGATCGACCTGTGCGCGGCACCCGGCGGCAAGACCGCCCAGCTCGCCGCCGCCGGGGCGCAGGTGACCGCCCTCGACATTTCCGAGAAGCGCCTGGTGCGCGTGCGCGAGAACCTGGCCCGGCTCGGCCTCGCCGCCGATGTCATCGCGGCCGACATCCGTGCGCACGAGCCGGCCGAGCCCTATGACGCGATCCTCCTGGACGCGCCCTGCAGCGCCACCGGCACCATGCGCCGCCACCCGGACGTGGCCTGGACCAAGCGCCCGGCCGACATCGCCACGCTCGCCGCCCTGCAGGGCGAGCTGCTCGGCCGGGCGGCCGGATGGCTGCGGCCCGGCGGCCTGATCGTCTACTGCACCTGCTCGCTCGAGCCGGAGGAAGGCGAGGCCCAGATCGCGGCCTTCCTCGCCGCCACGCCGGGATACGCCCTGGTGCCGGTGCAGGCAGAGGAGATCGGCGGCCTCGCCGAGTGCATCACCCCGGAGGGCTACCTGCGCAGCCTGCCCTGCCATTTCGGCGGCGGAACAACCCCGGATGGCGGTCTCGACGGCTTTTTTGCAGCCCGTCTGCGCCGGCTTTAACGGCCCTGTAACCGTTCTGCCGCGCAATTGAGCACAACGACGATAACCCTAACAGATCGTTACGTCCCAGAAGACGAGGACAGTTCCATTTCCAGTCGGCAACGGCGCATCAAGGGCAGGAGCCCGGCATGGCCCTGAAGACGGTCGGCGAGCAGGGGCGCATCTGGCGCCTGCTGGCACACCACCTGTGGCAAACGAGCCTGCGATGGCTGCACGGCGGACCCCTGTTCCGGCTGCAGCCCTTCGCGGGAGCGCCGTCACGTCTGCTGATTGCCCCGCAGGACCTGCGCACCGCCGACCAGACCAACGCCATGGACATCTATGGCGGCCGGTTCCTCTTCAACGGACATGCGGTGGAGGCGCGCGGCCAGTCGCCGTTCGAGCTGCAGGGTCAGGATGCCGGCTGGCAACGGGAGCTGCATTCCTTCGGCTGGCTGCGCGACCTGCGCGCCGCCGAGAGCAAGGTGGCGCGGCAGAACGCGCGCGCGCTGGTCGACGACTGGATCAAGCATTGCGGCCGCTGGCACCCGATCGGCTGGGAACAGGCCGTGGTCGCCCGCCGCGTCCTGTCCTGGCTGGCCCAGTCGCCGCTGGTGCTGGAGGAAGGCGACGCCGATTTCTACCGCCGCTTCCTGCGCTCGCTCGGCCGGCAGGTGCGCTTCCTCCGGCGGACGATCAACGAAACCCCGGACGGCGTACCGCGCCTGCAGGCCGCGCTCGCTGTCGCCGCCGCCAGCGTCTCGATGGCCGGTCAGGGCCGCTTCGTGCGCCAGAGCCTGCGCCGGCTGGAGTACGAGCTGCAGCGGCAGATCCTTCCGGATGGCGGCCACATCAGCCGCAACCCGCGCGCCATCCTCGACATCCTGACCGACCTGCTGCCGATCCGTCAGGCCTTCGTGACGCAGGGCCTCGAAACCCCGGCGGCCATGATGCAGGCCGTCGACCGGATGATGCCGATGGTCCGCTTCTTCCGGCACGCGGACGGTGCCTTTGCCCGGTTCAACGGCATGGGATCGACGCCCAATGACCTGGTGGCGACCATCCTTGCCTATGATGACGCCCGCGGCGCGCCCCCCGGCAATGCGCCTCACGCCGGGTACCAGCGGCTGTCCGGCGGCGATACGGTGGTGCTGATGGACGCGGGCCTGCCGCCCCCCGTGCACCTGAGCGAGATGGCCCATGCGGGCTGCCTGTCGTTCGAGCTGTCCTCCGGCCGCAACCGCCTCGTGGTCAACTGCGGCATCACCAGCCGCGCCAGCGAGACCTGGCGCCAGGTGGCCCGCTCGACCGCCGCCCATTCGACGGTCGGCATCGAGGACAGTTCCTCCTGCCGCTTCCTGGCCGAGAAGCCCTTCGGGCGCTGGCTCGGCAGCCCGGTCATCGCCGGTCCGACCAGCGTGCCCGTCGAACGCATCGAGGATGCCATGGGCACCCGCGTGACGGCCTCCCACAACGGCTATGCGGCCCGGTTCCGGGTGGTGCATGAGCGCGACATGCGGCTGGCGTCAGACGGCAGCGTGCTGGACGGGCTCGACATCTTCTCGACCTCGGGCGCGCTGACGGACCAGGACCATTACACCGTGCGCTTCCACCTGCACCCGGCCGTCAAGCCGGGCCTGCTGCGCGGCGGCACCGGCGCCGAGCTTGTCTGCCCGGACGGGGAGACCTGGGAGTTCGACGCCAGTGCCGGCGAGCTGGTGATCGAGGAATCGGTCTATCTGTCGGATGTCTACGGCCACCGCCGCAGCCAGCAACTGGTCATCTACGGCCGCATCAGCCAGGCCAGCCAGATCGCCTGGCAGTTCCGCCGCACAGTCCTGCCCCGTCCGTACCGACGCTCGTGGGAAGGCGACGACACGGCCCTTCCGACGGCCGAAGACTGAAAGCCGGCAAACAGTCCCGCAAGAACACCGGCACAGGGCCGTGCGACCTTCCGTTGCGCCGCCATTCGTGTTAGGGGCACGGCCACTTCCCAACCTCAGTTCAGCGAGGCAAGGCCATGGCCGTGGTGTCCAAGGGGGTCCCCGTTCCCCCGCTCGTTTCCGTCAAGCGCGCCCTTCTCTCCGTCTCAGACAAGACCGGACTGCTGCAATTCGCCAAGGACCTTGCCGATCGCGGCGTGGAGCTGATCTCCACCGGCGGCACCCGCAAGACACTGGCCGATGCCGGCCTGCCGGTGAAGGACATTTCCGAAGTCACCGGCTTCCCGGAAATCATGGATGGCCGCGTCAAGACGCTGCACCCGATGGTGCACGGCGGCCTGCTGGCGATCCGCGACGATGCGGAGCACACGGCGGCCATGCAGGCCCACGGCATCGCCGGCATCGACCTGCTCTGCGTCAACCTCTATCCCTTCGAGGACACGGTTGCCTCCGGCGCCGACTATGCCACCGGCGTCGAGAACATCGACATCGGCGGCCCGGCCATGACCCGCGCAGCCGCCAAGAACCACGCCTATGTGACCGTGGTCGTCGATCCGGCCGACTATGCGGCCGTCATTGCGGCCCTGGACGAGAACAACGGCCAGTCGCCGGTCGCGCTGCGCAAGCGGCTGGCGCAGAAGGCCTTTGCCCGCACCGCCGCCTATGACGCTGCCGTGTCGAACTGGCTCGCGGCCGAGATCGGCAATGAGGCTCCGGATTACCGCGCGATGGGCGGCAAGCTCGCCGAAGTGATGCGCTACGGCGAGAACCCGCACCAGTCGGCCGGCTTCTACACCAACGGCGAACGCCGCTTCGGGGTGGCAACCGCGCGTCAGCTGCAGGGCAAGACCCTGTCCTACAACAACATCAACGACACCGACGCGGCCTTCGAGCTGGTGAGCGAATTTGATCCGGCACGGACCAAGGCCGTCGCCATCATCAAGCACGCCAACCCCTGCGGCGTTGCCGAAGGCGCGTCGATCAGGGCGGCCTACGAGCTGGCCCTGCGCTGTGACCCGGTTTCGGCCTTCGGCGGCATCGTCGCGTTGAACGACATCCTGGACGCCGAGGCAGCCGAAGAGATCGTGAAGATCTTCACCGAGGTGATCATCGCCCCGGCCGCGACCGACGAGGCCGTCGAGATCGTGGCAAAGAAGAAGAACCTGCGGCTGCTGGTGACCGGCGGTCTCGCCGATCCGCGGGCTCCGGGCCTTGCCGTCAAGTCGGTCGCCGGCGGCCTGCTGGTGCAGTCGCGCGACAATGGCGTGGTCGATGACCTTGACCTGAAGGTCGTGACCAGGCGCGCGCCGAGCGCCCAGGAACTGGCCGACCTGAAGTTCGCCTTCCGCGTTGCCAAGCACGTGAAGTCCAACGCCATCGTCTACGCCAGGGACGGGGCGACGGTCGGCATCGGTGCGGGCCAGATGAGCCGCGTGGACAGCGCCCGCATCGCCGCACGCAAGGCGCTCGACGCCACCGAGGCCGCCGGTCTGGCGACGCCGCTGACCAAGGGCTGTGTCGTTGCCTCGGATGCCTTCTTCCCGTTTGCCGACGGCCTGCTGTCGGCAGCCGAGGCCGGCGCCACGGCGGTTATCCAGCCCGGTGGCTCCATGCGCGACGACGAAGTCATTGCTGCCGCAGATGAAGCGGGCCTGGCGATGGTGCTGACGGGGATGCGGCATTTCCGTCACTGACGTGCAGAAAAGATAAAAAATCAACTTTGGATTGATTAGGTGGCTTCCGGCGCGGCATCTTCATGCCGGGCCGGAAGCTTTTTTTAACACACTGCGGGTTTACTTGGGTGCAACGCAAAAAACCTTCGCTCGACCAGCGGGGCGTTTTCGGCCGGATCATCGGAGCGCGCAGGATGTTCAGAAATGCAAAGGTAACAACCAAGCTGGTGACCGTCAGCGTCTCAGCCCTCGCCGCCGTGCTGCTGGCAGGCATCGGCTTCATTGGCTGGACCGCGTCGAACGCGACGCACAAGCTGGCGCTGGAGCAGGCGGAAGCCGTGGCCCGCGAACAGGCCGAATACATCGACCGAACCCTTGAACAGGGTCTCACCGTGGCCCAGGGCCTGGCGAATTCGCTGAATGCGCTGAAGCGCAGCGGACCGGTCGACCGCCTCGCCTGGACCAACGTGGTCGAGGATGTCGCGATCAAGAACAAGGACCTGTCCGGCGCCTGGGGCATGGTGCTGGACAACCAGCTGGACGGCCGCGACGCCGAGTTTGCCAACGCCGAGAAGCACGATGCCGGCGGTGCCTGGCGCCCGTACTTCTACCGCCTGCCGGACGGCAAGATCGGCTTCCGCCCGATCGCCGAGGTCAATCCCAGCGCTCCGGGCGATGCCTGGTTCTTCGATGCCTACACGTCCGGCCGCGACCGCGTGACCGAACCCTACAGCTGGGAAGTCGAGGGCAAGACGATCACCGGCGTGTCCTTCAGCATTCCGCTGCGGGATGGCAACAAGGTCATCGGCGTCGCCGGCACCGACATCATCCTGACCACTCTCTCCGAAACGCTGGCCAAAAACCGCCCGCTGGGCACCGGCACCGTCTCGCTGCTGTCGCAGGCCGGCGTCTGGGTCGCAAACGCCGATCCGGAGGCCCGTGGCAAGCCGATGACCGAAGCCGCCAACGGCCAGTCGCCCGACGTTGTCGCCAGGGTGATGAACGCGGTCAAGGCCGGCCAGCCGCTGACCTACACCGCCTATTCGGCCCAGGCGGGCGAGGATGTCATGAACATCGTCATGCCGGTGAAGATCGGCGAGACGGGGTCCAGCCTGAGCGTGGTCGTGTCCGTTCCGACCTCGACGCTGAACGCCACCTCGTTCGAGATCATCACCACCATCGTCGGCGTCGGGCTCGTGCTGCTGCTGGTCGTGGCCGTCTCGATCCAGCTTGTCGGCAACGCCATCGTGCGGCGTCCGCTGGAGCGCGCCGTCAGCACCATCAACGCACTGATCGAGCGCCGCTACGACGTGCGCATCACCGACACGGACCGCGGCGACGAGATCGGCCAGATCAGCAAGGCGCTGGAGGTGTTCCGCGACAAGGCCCGTCAGGCCGAGCAGCTCGCGGCCGAGCAGGACGAACAGCAGCGCCAGCGCGTTGCGCGGGCCGAGACCGTCCGCGCCGTGTCGCAGGACTTCGACGCCAAGATCTCGCGCCTGACCGACACCGTGTCGACGCTGGTCGGCGACCTCAATGCCGCCTCGGTGACGCTGACACGCGGCGCGGATGACACCAGCTCCAAGAGCACGGCCGTGGCCGCGGCCTCCGAGGAAGCCTCCTCCAACGTGGAAGCCGTCGCCTCGGCCGCCGAGGAGCTGCTGGCCTCGGTCGGCGAGATCGGCCGGCAGATGGGCCAGTCGACGGAAATCGCCCGTCAGGCCGTTGCCCAGGCGCACCAGACCAACGCCAAGATCGAGGCGCTTGCCGGCGCGGCCAGCCGCATCAACGAGGTGGTGAACCTGATCCAGGCCATTGCCGAACAGACCAACCTGCTGGCGCTGAACGCCACCATCGAGGCCGCCCGTGCCGGCGAGGCCGGCCGCGGCTTCGCCGTGGTGGCGGCCGAGGTCAAGGAGCTGGCCAACCAGACCGCCAAGGCGACCGAGGAGATCTCGACCCAGATCCAGTCGGTGCAGGCGGAAACCGACGGCGCCGTCGAGGCGATCAAGAGCATCTCCGCGACGATCGAGCGGATGAACGAGATCTCGGGCGGCATCCAGACCTCGGTGGACCAGCAGGGCATCGCCACGCGCGAGATTGCCCGCAACATCCAGGAAGCCTCCAACGGCACCCAGGAAGTGGCGCGCAACATCGTCGCCGTGTCGGCCGCCGCCAATGACACCGGCGACACCGCCCGCAAGGTCAGCAGCTCCGCCGCCGTGCTGCAGCACGAGGCCGAGCAGCTGCGCTCCGAGGTGCAGGTGTTCCTGTCGAGCATCCGCCAGAGCGCCTGATCTGCATCATACCGGGCAGTGACACGCGAAAAGCCGGCCCAGCGCCGGCTTTTCTGATGTGCGGATCACGGGTGACGCACACCCGACAGGACCAGCGCCCCGAGGGCGAAGAAGACGAGGATCACCGCCATGCCGGCCGCCTGGCTGCCGGTCGCCGCCGTCACCAGAGCTACGGACAGGGGGGCAAGGAAACTCGTCACCTTGCCGGACAGGGCAAAGAGGCCGAAGAAGGCCCCTGCCCGCTCCGGCGGGCTCAGATGCACCAGCAGGCTGCGGGCCGAGGCCTGCAGCGGGCCGGCCATGGCCCCGATGATCGCCCCCAGCACCAGGAACATCAGATCCGGGGCGGAGGAAAACAGCGTGCCGGGGCTGGCCGGCGTGACCTCCACGACGAACAGGATCGTGTCGCGGTCGACCGAGACGATGCCGAGACCGCAGAGGAACAGGCCGCCCAGCGCCCCGAGGATCACCGGTCTGGCGCCGATCCGGTCGTCCAGCCAGCCGCCGATCAGCGCCCCGGCCGTGCCGGTGATGGTGAGCAGGATGCCGAAGGTGCCGATCTGGATCGTCGTCCAGCCGAGAACGCCGGCGGCATAGATGCCGCCAAAGGCAAACAGCGCAACGAGACCATCGGCAAAGATCATGTTGGCGAGCAGCAACCGCACCACCCCGGGCGCACGGCGAGCCTCCGCGAGGGCGGCGACCAGACGCGCGCGGCCCTGGCGGATCGCCGCCCCATAGGCCAGGCGCCGGGGCACGTCCGGCGTGAACAGGAACAGGGGCAGCACGAAGACGACGAACCAGAGCGCCGACAGCGGCCCGGCGGCGCGGTCACCCTCGCGGGTCGCGGGATCGAGCCCGAACAGCGGCTCGAAGCCCAGAAGGGTGCGGCCGGTGTCAGGACTGGCCGCGAGGAAGCCGAGCGTCAGCACCAGGCTGGCCAGCCCGCCGGCATAGCCCATGGCCCAGCCGGCGCCGGAGAGGCGGCCGAGCCGGCTGCGCGGCACCAGATCCCCCATCATGGCGTTGTTGAACAGGGAGGCGAACTCGATGGCGACAGTGCCAAGGGCGAAGGCGGTGAGCGCAATCGCCACCGACCACGGATCGCCCGGCGCGGTGAACCACAGGGCGAGGCAGGCGAGGAGATAGGGGACGGCAAAGCCGGCAATCCAGGGCTTGCGTGCGCCGGTCGCATCGGCGACGGCACCGAGCAGAGGGGCCAGCAGCGCCGTCACCAGTCCCGCGGCCGCCGTCGCATAGCCCCAGAGTTCCTGTCCCTCGGCCGGCGTCGCCGCGAGGCTCGCCGCAAAGAAGGGCGCGAAGACGAAGGTCGTGACCAGCGTGAAGAAGGGCTGGGCGGCACAGTCGAACAGCACCCAGCCGAACAGCCCGCGCCTTGTCGTTTGCTGATGATCGGGCAAGGCGCGTTCCTCCTGATGTGCCGTCGGGCCAGACCGGCCCAAGGTGCTCGCAAAACAGGAGGCTGCGCAAGACGGTCCCGGTCGGGCCGGCGGCATTTTCAGCGGACGGCCCCGCCCTGAACGGGCGGGGCAATCCTGTCGTCCCGATCAGCGGGCGATCTCGGCAAGCAGGCTGGCGGCAACGGAGAACTTGGAGACGCTGATCGCGCCTTCGAGGATCTCGCCAACGGCCCGGGTGGTGCGGGTGACGTCCGCCTCGTGCGTGCCGAGCCAGTTGCCGAAGCCGCCGGCCCGGACCGCCGCAGCCGTCAGGTCGCGGTGGGCATTGGCCAGCGTCGCCCGGGCCCGGTCGAGGGCCAGACCGTCGTAATAGTCGGAAATCGACAGGTCACGGGCGAGCGCGTCCATCGAACCGATGCGGAAGTGCTGGGCAACCTCGAAGAAGGTGCGGGCGACGGCCTCGAGCGGCGCGCCGACCTCGCCGGCCGCCAGCACGATGTCCGGGATGGTCGCCTCGACCGGCAGGAAGGCAATGCGCCGCGCCAGATCGGCCGGGACACCCCGGTCGGCGAAGCCCGCCGCCCGGCCGAGCAGGAACTCGGCCTGCGCCGGCGTCACGGCCTCCGCCAGGCGCTGGCCGAGCGTGGCGATGCCGTCGGAGAAGCGGTCGACCACGGCGGCAATGCCATCGCGGAAGGAGACATGGCGCTTGAACCAGAGCACCTGCTCGAGGAACAGGTCCTGCACCTCGGCATAAAGCTCGAGCTGCAGCGTGCCGTCGATCCGGGCATCCAGCGCGTCGATCGCCTCGTTGAGGGCGGTCAGGCCGAAGGAATTGCGCACGGCGACGAAGCAGCGGGCAATGTCGGCCTCGCTGGCCCCGGTCTGGTCGGCAATGCGGGTCACGAAGGTCGGGCCGCCGCGGTTGACCATGGAGTTGGCCAGCATCGTGGCAATGATCTCGCGGCGCAGCCGGTGACCGCGGATCTCCTCGGCAAAGCCGGCTTCCATTCGGTCCGGGAAGTAGCGGAACAGCTCCAGCGACAGGTAGTCGTCATCCGGCACGTCGCTTTCGAGGAGCGCGTCGTAGAGCGTGATCTTGGCATAGGCGAGCAGCACGCCGATCTCGGCGCGGGTCAGGCCGAGCCCGGCCTTTTCCAGCTCGGCGATGGCGGCGTCGTCGGGCAGGAACTCGACCTGACGGTCCAGGAGGCCTGCCTGTTCCAGCTGCCGCATCATGCGGACCTGATAGCCGAAGTCCTCGATGCCACGCCGCTCGGTCATGGAGATGGCGAGCGACTGCAGGTAGTTGTTGCGCAGCACGAGATGCGCGACCTCGTCGGTCATCTCGGCCAGGATCACGTTGCGCGCCGGGATGTCGAGCTTGCCCGCCTGCACCGCCGCGCCGAAGGCGATCTTGATGTTCACCTCCATGTCGGAGGAGTTCACGCCGGCAGAGTTGTCGATGGCGTCGGAGTTGGAGCGGCCGCCCTTGCGCCCGAACTCGATGCGGGCGCGCTGGGTCATGCCGAGATTGGCGCCCTCGCCGATCACCTTCGCGCGGACATCCCTGGCCGTGACGCGGATCGCGTCATTGGCGCGGTCGCCCGCATCCGCATCCGTCTCGCTGGAGGCGCGGATGTAGGTGCCGATGCCGCCGAACCACATCAGGTCCACATCGAGCTTCAGGATCGCGGTCATCACCTCCTGCGGCGTCGCCTTGGCCTTGGCAAGGCCGAGCAGCGCCTGAACCTCGTCGCTGAGCGGGATCGACTTGAGCTGGCGCGAGAACACGCCGCCGCCCTTCGAGATCAGCCCGGCATTGTAGTCGGCCCAGGACGAGCGGCCGAGACCGAACAGCCGCTGCCGCTCGGCGAAGCTGACGGCCGCATCCGGCGTCGGGTCAAGGAAGATGTCGCGGTGATCGAAGGCCGCCACCAGCCGGATCTCCTTCGACAGCAGCATGCCGTTGCCGAAGACGTCGCCCGACATGTCGCCAACGCCGGCAACGGTGAAGGGCTCGCTCTGGATGTCGCGGTTCATCTCGCGGAAGTGACGCTTCACCGCTTCCCAGGCGCCGCGCGCGGTGATGCCCATCTTCTTGTGGTCATAGCCGGCAGAGCCGCCCGAAGCGAAGGCATCGCCGAGCCAGAAGCTGCGGCTCGTGGAAATGCCGTTGGCGGTGTCGGAGAAGGTCGCCGTGCCCTTGTCCGCGGCAACGACGAGATAGGGATCGTCCTCGTCATGCCGCACGACCTCGGCCGGCGGCAGGATGCGGTCCCCCTTCAGGTTGTCGGTCACGTCGAGCAGCGAGCCGACGAAGATCTTGTAGGCCTCGGTGCCCTCGGCAAAGACCGCCTCGCGGTCACCGCCGACCGGCAGGCGCTTGGGCACGAAACCACCCTTCGAGCCGACCGGCACGATCACCGCGTTCTTGACCTGCTGCGCCTTCACCAGACCCAGCACCTCGGTGCGGAAGTCCTGCGGACGGTCGGACCAGCGCAGACCGCCGCGCGCCACCTTGCCGAAGCGCAGGTGAATGCCCTCGACGCGCGGGCTGTAGACCGAAATCTCGCGGAACGGCCGCGGCTGCGGCATGTCCTCGATGGCGCGGGAGTTGATCTTGAAGGCAAAGGTCGACTTCGGCCGGCCATCGGCCCCAAGCTGGAAGAAGTTGGTGCGCAGGATCGCGGCAATCACGTTCTGGAACCGGCGCAGGATGCGGTCGTCGTCGAGACTGACCACGGCATCAAAGGCCGTGCCCAGCTCGTCCTCGAGCCGGGCCGTCTTCAGCGTGCGGTCGTTGTCGGACAGGGCCGGATCGAAGCGGATGTGGAACAGCTCGACCAGCGCGGCCGCAATGGCCGGATAGTTGTTGAGCGTGGTCCACATGTAGTCTTCGGAGTAGCGGATGCCGACCTGGCGCAGGTACTTCGACAGCGCCCGGAGCATGGCGATGTCGCGCCAGGCGAGGTTCGCCGACAGGACCAGCGCATTGTAGCCGTCGTTCTCGGCCTGCCCGAGCCAGACCGCCATGAACAGCGCCTCAAGCCTGTCCTTGAGGTTGGGCGTCAGGTCGATGTCGCCGCCGCGGCTCGCCTCGAGCGTCATCTCGTGCAGATAGGACAGGGGCATGTCCGTCGGCGTGATGCGGTAGGTGCGCTCGTTGATGACGCGGAAGCCCATGTTTTCCAGCAGCGGCACGCGTGCCGACAGCGGGATCGGAGCCCCGAGATTGTAGACCTTCAGCGACAGCCGGTCGGACTGGCTCGCCGACGAGCGGCCGAAGGTGATCGTGGTCTTGCGCTCCTCGGAGAGCGTCTCGATCTTGACCACATCGGCCAGCGCCATCTCGGCCGAATAGACTTCCTTGTAGCCGCCGTGGAAGGCGAGCGAGTAACGCTCCGACAGGCGATGCGCGGTTTCCGGATCGAACCGTTCCTTGAAGGCATCGCGCAGGCCGTCCGGCCAGGTGCGGACGATCGAGGAGACCGCCTGTTCCAGATCCTCCTGGGCCACGACCGGGGTCTTGCCCTTGTCACGGCCGATGATGAAGTGGACGCGGGCCAGCGGCCCCTCCGGATAGGTCACGTACCAGGCCGACAGGCGGCCATCGAAGACGGAGGCGAAATACGTGCCGATGTTGAGCCGCACCTCGGTGGTGTAGCGGTCACGCGGGACGTAGCAGAGAATGGAGACGTAGCGGTCGAACTTCTCGGCCCGGGCAAGCACGCGGATGCGCGGCCGCTCGTCGAGCTGCAGGATCGACATGGCGAAGTCGTAGAGCGTTTCCTGGTCGATCTGGAACAGCTCGTCGCGCGGGAAGGTCTCCATCACGTTGGTGAGGGCGCGGCCGGAGTGGCTGTCGGGATCGAACCCCCCCTTGGCCAGGACGCTGGCGACCTTGCGGCGCAGGAACGGGATCTTGCTGGTCGGCTCGTTGTAGGCGGTGGAGGCGAAGAGGCCGACGATGCGCAGCTCGCCGATCATCGTGCCGGTATCGTCGAACAGCTTGGTGCCGACATAATCCATGTAGACACGGCGATGCACGCGGCTCTTCACGTTGGCCTTGGCGATGATCAGCGGATCGGGTCGCTTGAGGAACTCGCGGATTTCCGGCGTGATCTGGACGAACTCGCTGCCGCGCCGCAGGACGCGGACCTCCGGATCGGCGAGCGTGCCGAGGCCGGTGCCGTCCATCGGCGTCAGCTCGCCGTCCTCGACGCTGCCGTTGAAGGTGTATTCCCGCATGCCGAGGAAGATGAAGTTGTCATTGGCCATCCACTCGAGGAAGTGAATCGCCTCCCACAGCTCGTCGCGGCCGTTCACGACCGCGGTCTTGTAGGTGTTGATCGCCGTGGCGAGACGCTTGCGCATCGGCTTCCAGTCGCCGACGGCCGCGCGAACGTCGTCCATGATCCGGCTGAGACGCTCGGCCAGCGCCTTGCGGGCTTCCTCCGAGCCGATGCGGCTGACGTGGATGTGGATCAGGCTTTCCTGGCTGTCCTCGCGCGCGCTGGCCTTCTTGCGGCCGGCGACGGACAGCAGCTTGCCGTCGGCGTCGCGCTCGACCGAGTAGATCGGGTGCAGCACAAGATGCACCTCGAGGCGGCTGTCCTGCAGTTCGGCCATCACCGAATCGACCAGGAACGGCATGTTGTCGTTGACAAGCTCGACGACGGTCACCTCGCCCGCCATGGCGCCCGCGGCGCGGAAGGACGGGTTTGCAACGGTCACCCGGTGCGTGCCGGGGGTATGGACCGCGAAGTCCTCGAAGGCCGCGCGGGCAAAGCCGGCCAGCTCGTCAGCGGAATAGGCGACAAGATCCTCGGCCGCACCGCGCAGGTAGAGTTCCTCGGCGAAGTCTGCGAGGCCCGGATGACCGCTCGCGAGGGCCTGACGCACCTCCGCAACAAGTTCGGCTTTCCGGTGTTCCCTGGCTTGCGGCATCTTTTCCTCCTCGCCCGCGACTCAGTGGCGTGCATGCTAGTTTAGAGAACCAGCCTAAAAAATGACGATATCGGGGAGGGATTACAAAATGTCGAACGCACCGGTGATTGCCCTGAACCTGCCAGGAGCCGGCGAATTCAGCGAAACGACGCAGCGGTATTTCACAAAATGTCAGGAAAAGCTCGGCCTTGTTCCGAATGTTTTGATTGCCTACGGGTTTGACGACACGAAGTTGCGCGCCTTCACCGACATGTACAACGACTTGATGCTTGGGGCCTCGGCGCTGAGCAAGCTGGAGCGGGAGATGATCGCGGTGGTCGTGTCGTCCGTGAACCGCTGTTACTACTGCCTGACGGCCCACGGGGCTGCCGTGCGCGACCTCTCCGGCGACCCGCAGCTCGGCGAGATGCTGGTGATGAACTATCGGGCTGCCCCCCTCTCGCCGCGCCAGAAGGCCATGCTCGACTTCGCCCACAAGCTGACCGAGCGCCCGGCCGAGATCGAGGAGCAGGACCGCCAGGCGCTGCGCGAGGCCGGGTTCGGCGACCGCGACATCTGGGACATCGCCTCCGTCGCCGCCTTCTTCAACATGTCGAACCGGGTTGCGGCTGCCACCGACATGCGGCCGAATGATGAGTATCACTCAATGGCCCGTTGAGATCCTGCCCCGCCCGCAGGCCGCCGCACGCCGTGACAGCCCCGGCGATTGCGTGTAAAACCCGCCACATTGCCCCGGGATCCGGCCGCCTGCCGCGCCGGACCCTGCGGGGCGGAACGACAGGTGCGGGAAAGGGACAGGCCCATGGTGGCGCGGGTATTCATTGATGGCGAGGCTGGAACGACGGGTCTGCAGATCCGCGAGCGCCTTGCCGAACGCCGCGACATCGAGCTGCTGTCCATCGCCCCCGAGCGCCGCAAGGACCTTGGCGCCCGCGCCGAGCTGCTGAATGCCGCCGATGTGGCGATCCTCTGCCTGCCCGACGAGGCGGCAAAGGAAAGCGTGGCGCTGATCACCAACGACACCACCGCCGTCATCGACGCCTCGACCGCCTTCCGCGTGGCCGAGGGCTGGACCTATGGCTTTGCCGAAATGGACAAGGCGCAGTCCGCGGCCATCGCGGCCTCCAGGCGCGTGTCCAACCCGGGCTGCTGGCCGCAGGGCGTGATCGCGGCACTTCGGCCGCTGATCGCCGGCGGGCTTGTTCCGGCCGACTTCCCCGTCGCCGTCAACGGCATCTCCGGCTATTCGGGCGGTGGCAAGTCGATGATCGAGGACTACGAGGCAAAGGGCGATGCGGCCAACGTGTTCCTGCCCTATGGCCTTGCCTTCAACCACAAGCACCTGCCGGAAATGCAGCGCTACACGGGCCTTGCGGCGGCGCCGCTGTTCGTGCCCTCGGTCGGCAACTATTACAAGGGCATGATCACCAGCGTGCCGCTGAACCTGGCCCGCCTGCCGAAGGTGCCGTCCGGCGCGGAGATCCACGCCGCCATCGCCGACCACTTTGCGGCCCAGACCGACGGGTTCGTCGAGGTGGCACCGCTGTCGCCGCTCGACCGGGCATCCGAGCTGAACCCGCAGGCGCTGAACGGCACCAATGCGATGCGGCTCTATGTCTTCGCCAATGATGCGCGCGCCCAGGCCGCGATCATTGCCGTCTACGACAACCTCGGCAAGGGCGCCTCGGGCGCGGCCGTGCAGAACCTCAACATCCTGCTGGGCGTCGCCCCGGCAACCAGCCTCGCCGCCTGACCTCGGCGGGGCCACAAGAACAAAAGACCAGAGACCTTGGAGTAACCGCCTTGCAGAAGTTCACCACGCTCACGGGTGTCGCGGCGCCGCTGCCGATCATCAACATCGACACCGACATGATCATCCCGAAGCAGTATCTGAAGACGATCAAGCGCACGGGCCTCGGCACCGCGCTGTTCTCGGAGATGCGCTACAACGAGGATGGCTCGGACAACCCGGACTTCGTGCTGAACAAGCCGGCCTACAAGGGGGCCTCGATCCTCGTCGCCGGCGACAACTTCGGCTGCGGCTCCTCGCGCGAGCATGCCCCGTGGGCACTGCTCGACTTCGGCATCCGCTGCGTGATCTCCACGTCCTTCGCCGACATCTTCTACAACAACTGCTTCAAGAACGGCATCCTGCCGGTGGTGGTCAGCAAGGAGGAGCTGGACAAGCTCTTGGACGACGCCTCGCGCGGCGCCAACTCGACCCTGACCGTTGACCTGGAAACCCAGGAAATCAAGGGCCCGGACGGCGGCGTGATCCGCTTCGAGATCGACCCGTTCCGCAAGCACTGCCTGATGAACGGCCTCGACGACATCGGCCTGACCATGGAGAAGGCCGCCTCGATCGACAGCTTCGAGGCCAAGGCCAGCCAGTCGCGCCCCTGGGCCTGACCCCCGGCGGCCCCGGCCGCACGGGATGCCGACGAAACGCAGAACCCCGGTGCCACCGCACCGGGGTTCCGTCATTTCGGGGGGCATCCTGCAGGACGGGGCACCCTGGCACCCCGCCGGGGCTCAGTAGTCGCCGAGCTTGATGTCCGGGGAATAGTCGCCCGGGACTTCCTTGGTGACCGCCTGGCCGCAGATGGTGAGGCCGCGGGTCGCGTCATAGGTCAGCTGCGGCGCGCCGGCGAGTTCCCAGCCCTTGTTGAGGGCCTGGGTGACCCGGTGGCAGAACTGGCTGTCATCGGGGCCGGTGATGAAGCGGTAGAGTTTCATGGTCTGCGGTTCCTCATGAGGCGTCGGGGCCGGCTGGACCACTTTCGGCGACGAAGGGCCGCCCAAAATGGTCCATCTCCCTGTTTTCACGCAATTCCGGACGCAAAACCGGTATCCGCTCTTGCTGGAACTGCTCTAGCCGCGCGCGGCGATCGCCTCGGCAATCGCCAGCACGCGCCGGCCCATGTCGGCATGTAACCGCTCCACCATCTTCCCGTCGATCTGGATTGCACCCTTGTCCGCGTTTTCCGGCAGGGCAAAGGCGTCGTTGATGCGCCGGGCCCAGGCAATCTCGGTCTCCGAGGGGCTGAAGGCGGCATGGCAGGCGTCCACCTGCTTCGGATGGACCAGCGTCTTGCCGTCCATGCCCATCTCGGCACCCTGCGCGCATTCGGCGGCAAAGCCCTCCAGATCGTTGAAGTCGTTGTAGACGCCGTCGAGAATGTCGATGCCGCCGGTGCGGGCGGCAGCAACGCAGGTCATCAGCCACGGCAGCATCACGCTGCGGCCCTTGACGAGGCGGGCTCGGGTTTCCTTGGCCAGATCGTTGGTGCCCATGACGAAGCAGGACAGGCGCAGGTTGGGATCACGGCCGGCCGAGGCGATGGCGGCTGCATCCAGCATGGCCTGCGGCGTCTCCATCATCGCCCAGAGCTTCAGCCGCGCGGGCGCATTGGCCAGCGCCAGACGGTGCGCGACCCGCTCGAGATCGGCAAGGCCGTTGACCTTCGGGACCAGGATCGCGTCGGGCCCGGCGGCGACGGCAGCGGCAATGTCGGCCTCGCCCCAGGGGGTGTCGAGGCCGTTGACCCGGATGACGACCTCGCGGGGGCCGTAGCCGCCGGCGGTCACCGCCTCGACGATCTGCTGCCGGGCGACGTCCTTGGCATCGGGGGCGACGGCATCCTCCAGATCGAGGATCAGGCAGTCGACATCCAGCGTGCGGGCCTTCTCAAGCGCGCGGGCGTTGGAGCCGGGCATGTAGAGGGCGGAGCGGCGCGGGCGGAAGGTCTGGCTCATCACGGGATCCTTGCAGGCATTGGGTGCAGTGCGGCAAGGCTAGTGGCCACCGCCCCGTTTTTCCACTCGTCTTTAGGATCAGGCGGGCTTGCGCAGGATCATGTCCTTCGCCGCAACCACCGCGCCGATGGTGATCAGCAGGCAGGCCAGCGCGACAGTGACCGTGAAGGCCCCGAAGCCGAAGGCGATCAGCAGCAGGGTGGACAGGAGCGGCGCCGAATAGGCAGCTGCCCCCAGCACCTGGATGTCGCCCTGCTTCACCCCGACATCCCAGGTGAAGAAGGCAAGGCCGACGGGAAAGAGGCCGAGGGCGATGACGCTGCCCCACTGGATCGCGCCGGACGGCCAGACGGTCTCCTCCAGCGCCAGATGGCAGGCGAGCGACAGCCCTGCGGTCATCAGGCAGAAACCGGCGACCGCACCGGTCGGCACCGCGCCCAGACGCCGCGAGATCACGGAATAGATTGACCAGAACAGGGCCGAGGCGACAGCGGCGCCATAGCCAAGTGCATAGGCGGGATCGAAGGACACCGATCCTCCGCGCGTGACAAGCAGCGCCGCGCCGGCAAGGCCGAGGACCGCACCGATGACGTGGTGCAGCTTCAGCCGTTCGCCGGGCAGCAGCGCGGAGAACACCACGATCAGCAGCGGCCAGGTGTAGTTGATCAGATTGGCATCGACCGGCGGCGCGTTGCGGATAGCGGTGAAATAGAAGAAGTGGAAGCCGAACAGGCCGAAGGTGCCGAAGGCCCAGACGCGCAGCGGCTGCGCCAGCACGGACAGCTCGCCCCGGAGGGCCAGAAAGGCCAGCGCCAGCCCCCCGGACAGACCAAAGCAGAGCGCATTGAGCAGGAACGGCGGCACCGCACCCGACCCGGCCCCGAAGACCCCGAGGGTTGCCCACATCAGGATCGCGGTCATGCCGACAAGCGTGGCGCGGGTTCGGGTGCGGGGAGCGGCGGACATCTGGCCAGTCATGGGCGGGTGATCCGGAGAGACAGGTCGCCGGCCGGCGGTGGGCGCGGCCGACCGGGAAGGCGGGAAAGGTGCGGCTTTCTTTCTGCCGGAATGGCCGGAGCCCGGCAAGCCCGTTGCGGACGGCCGGGCATGATCCCGATACGGGTCAAGGCGCAGCCGCAACCGGTCGCTTTGCCGCGCAAGGAGGTGCTTGTCGATGCGCGCTTTTCGGGACATGGTGCGTCCCGTGTACCGGTCTGACTGCTTCGCGGAGATCCAATTGAGCAAGCTCGACATCAAGGCGCTCGGCCCTGACGATGCCCTTCACCTCGCCCCGCTGATCGCTGAAAATGCGCAGGCCCTCAAGCGCGGCGCGCCGCGCCGTCCCGACCAGTTCTATGCGGAAAAGATCCTGGGCGACCGCAGCGCCGAAGTGATCGGCGCCTTCGAGGATGGCGAGCTGGTCGGCTTTGCCGTGTTCTTCGACCTGCCGGAACTGATCACCGGCCTGCGCGCCGGCCAGATGGACCACATCTACGTCCGCCCGCAGTCGCGCCAGAAGGGCATCGCCCGCAAGATGATCGAGACGCTGGTGACCGAAGGCCAGAGCCGCGGCTGGCTGCAGCTGCGCTGGATCGTGCCGGGCAAGAACACCCCTGCCCTCGCGCTCTATGACCGGATCGCGGAACCGGACGACCACAAGAGCTACATCATCCGGATCGACCGCGTCGCGGGCTGATCCGGGGCCGGAGAGCCAGGGTCTCTCCGGGGGGTACCGGATTGAAACATCAAGGCCTAGACTCTCCGGTCCCGGCCCGGCGTTACGCCTGGCCGGGATGACTTCGGCGAGGTCGCGCCTGTCAGCAGTCCGGGGTGGCCTTCGCGGCCACCTGGTGTCTGGCTGTGCCATCCTCGCTCAGCATCTTTACCTAGCGTAAAGAATTGTTAATGATTCCTTGTCACGATTCGATCCATCCCGGATCGAATGGTCCGGGCATCCGCGTGCCGGACCAGAAGGCCCGGCCGGCATTGGCCAGGAGGCCACCATGGCAACAGGTCTCGATCGAGTGTTGTCGTCGCAGGGCATTGCCCCGGCAAACGAGTACAGCGAACAGAATCGCCGCGACCGCGAACATCCGGGCGGCGGACAGGGCGGCCCCGGCCACGGCCACGGGCAGCCCGCCCCCGGCTTCAAGGTCGAGGCGGACGAACCGGCGGTCGTTCTCGACACCCACCACCCCGAAACGCACGAGCTGGACGGCGTTGCCGCCTACAAGGCGACGGCGGAAGCAGCCCTCGGCCAGGCCATCACCCGCGGCGCACTGGTGACGGCGCGCGTGACGGCAGACCGCCGGCCGGCGGAGGTGGTGCGCCACGCCTATGAGGACCATGGCGGCCGGATCGAGACCCACGCGGTCAATCTGGCGACCTGAGAGAGCGGCGGGGACAGACCACGCCAGACCGGGCCAGACCGGGCCAGACTGGGCCAGACCGGGCCGGTGCGGGCCCGGCCATCGGCCGTGGCCGGCCGGTCGAGAGAGACGCGCCGGTCAGGCGAGGCCGGCAATCGCCTCGGCAAAGTCACGCGCCGAGAACGGTTCAAGATCGTCGATGCCTTCGCCGACGCCGATGAAATGCACCGGCAGTCCATGCTTGGCGGCGATGGCGACGAGGATGCCGCCGCGCGCGGTGCCGTCGAGCTTGGTCATGACCAGACCGGTGACGCCGGCGACCTTGCCGAAGATCTCCACCTGGTTCATGGCATTCTGGCCGGTCGTGGCATCGAGGGTCAGGAGCACGTCATGCGGCGCGGTCGGATCGACCTTGCGGATGACGCGGATGACCTTTTCCAGCTCCGCCATCAGCTCGGCCTTGTTCTGCAGCCGGCCAGCGGTGTCGATCAGCAGCACGTCGACGTTCTTGTCCCTGGCCGCCTGCATGGCATCAAAGGCAAGCCCGGCCGCATCCGCTCCGGCATCGCGGGCAACGACATCCGCGCCCGTGCGGCTGCCCCAGATCTTGAGCTGTTCGACAGCGGCGGCGCGGAAGGTGTCGCCGGCGGCCAGCATCACCGTCTTGCCATCGGCGGCGAGGCGCGAGGCGAGCTTGCCGATGGTGGTGGTCTTGCCGGTGCCGTTGACGCCGACCATCAGCACCACATGCGGCCGGATGCCCCGGTTGAGATCCAGAGGCCTTGCCACCGGCGCCAGAACCTTCTCGACCTCTTCGGCCAGAACGGCGCGGACTTCCTCCGGCGAGATTTCCTTGTCAAAGCGCCCGGACCCCAGCCGCTCGGTGATCGAGCTGGCGGTGTCGAGCCCGAGATCTGCCTGCAGCAGGATGTCTTCCAGCTCGTCCAGCATCGACTGGTCGAGCTTGCGCTTGGTGAAGATCGAGGAAATGCCCTCGGTCAGCGCCGACGACGACCGGGCCAGACCCCGGCGCAGGCGCTGGAACCAGGTGAGCTTTTCCGCCGGCTGAGGTGTCTCGGGGACCGGGGCCGGAGCGCGCGCTGCAACGGGGGCCGCGACCGGCTCCCGGGCGGGCGCAGCGGCGGGGACCTCCGGTTCGGCCGTGACCGGCTCGGCCGTGGTCTCCCCGGCCGGGACGGCAGCGTCGGGCTGCGGCTCCGGGAGGGTCTCCAGCCCGGCGGGCACGGCGTCGGCGATGCGCTCGGGCTGCGCCTCATCCGCGTCCTTGCCACCGAACAGGCGGCCGAAAAACCCGCGCTTCTTCTCGCTCATCGTGTCACGTCCTGCGTAAGGGTGTCGGGTCCCGGGGCCGTCAGGTCTCAGGCAGCCCGGGAGACGAGCGCGCCGAGAAGATGGCGGCCGGTGTGTCCGGTGATCCGGGTCTGGAGGATCTGGCCGGCTTCGCCGCCTTCCACCTCGACCTGGGTGAATTGTTCAGTCCGGCCAAGGCCTTCGCGCTCCATCAGGATCGGCCGCAAGCGGCCGACCTCGGAGCCCAGATGCGCCGCCAGAACGGCTTCGCCCTTCGCGCGCAGGCGCGCGGCGCGCTCCTTGATCACGGCCTTGCCGAGCTGCGGCATGCGCGCGGCCGGCGTGCCCGGGCGCGGGGAGAAGGGGAAGACGTGCAGATGCGTCAGGCCGCAGTCATCGACGATCGCCAGCGTGTTGGCGAACATCTCTTCCGTCTCGGTCGGGAAGCCGGCGATGATGTCGGCGCCGAAGACCACATCCGGGCGCATGGCGCGGACCTCTTCGCAGAAGCGGATGCTGTCGGCGCGCAGGTGCCGCCGCTTCATGCGCTTCAGGATCATGTCGTCGCCGGCCTGCAGCGACAGATGGAAATGCGGCATCAGGCGCTCGTCCTCGGCAATGACCCGCATCAGCTCAGGATCGGCCTCGATGGAATCGATGGAGGACAGGCGCAGGCGCTTCAGCTCCGGCACCAGCTTGAGGATCTTGGCGACCAGCGTGCCGAGCTTCGGCGTGCCCGGCAGGTCCGCGCCATAGGAGGTGATGTCGACGCCGGTGATGACGATCTCGTTGTAGCCATTCTCCACCAGCCGGCGGACCTGATCGACAACAACGCCCATCGGCACCGAGCGGGAATTGCCGCGGCCGAAGGGGATGATGCAGAAGGTGCAGCGGTGGTCGCAGCCGTTCTGCACCTGGACGAAGGCGCGGGCGCGGCCCTCCAGCCCGTCGATGAGATGGCTGGCGGTCTCGCGCACGCTCATGATGTCGTTGACGCGGACCTTCTCGCTCTCCTCAAGCCCGAACTGGGCAATGCGGCCATAGGAGGCGCGCTCCAGCTTTTCCGAGTTGCCGAGGACGAGATCGACCTCCGGCATTTCGGAGAATTTCGAGGTCTCGGTCTGGGCGGCGCAGCCCGTGACGATGATCCTGGCATTCGGATTGTCGCGGCGGGCCTTGCGCACGGCCTGACGCGCCTGGCGCACGGCTTCCGACGTGACGGCACAGGTGTTGATCAGGATCGCGTCGGTGAGGCCGGCGGCCTCCGCCTCGCGCTTCATCACTTCCGACTCGTAGGAATTGAGCCGGCAACCGAAGGTCACAACGTCGATGCTCACTGGGCAACCTCCAGCGAGGCTGCCTGCAGGTCCGCGTCACCCGGCCCGGTCCTGACGAAGGTGAGGCTGTCAAAATCGACCTCGCCCTCGAACTCGACTTCGGTGGCGCCGGTCATCAGGACGTGGTCGTCGCTCTCGCGCCAGGTGATCGCGATGGGACCACCGGGCAGATGGATAACCGAGCTGCGCCCGGCGCGGCCATCGCGCGCGGCAGCCACGGCCACGGCGCAGGCGGCGGTGCCGCAGGCGCGCGTCAGGCCGGCCCCACGCTCCCAGACCCGCACGCGGATCTGGTTCGGGGCAAAGACATGGGCGAGCGAGATGTTCGCGGCCTCCGGGAAGATCGGATGGTGTTCGAGCAGCGGCCCGATCTTGCCGAGATCATAGGCATCGACATCCTTGACCCAGAAGATCGCATGCGGATTGCCCATGCTGACGGCAGCCGGCGTGTGCAGGATCGGCGCGTCGATGGGGCCGATCTGCAGCTCGATCGCGCGGGTATCGGCAAACTCTTCCGCCAGCGGGATCTCGTTCCAGGCAAAGCGCGGCTTGCCCATGTCGACGGTGACGCTGAGCGGCGCTTCGGCCTTGCGGGCGATCAGCAGGCCGGCGCGGGTCTCGATGGACACGGCGTCCTTCTCCGTCTCCTCGATCAGCAGACGGCCGATGCAGCGGGTGGCGTTGCCGCAGGCCGACACCTCGCTGCCATCGCAGTTGTGGATGCGCATGAAGACGTCCGCACCGGACGGCGAGCGCTCGACCGTGATCATCTGGTCGAAGCCGATGCCGGTCTCGCGGTTGCCGAGCGCAGCGATGACGTCCGGCGTCAGGGCAAGTTTCTCCGTGCGGGCGTCCCACACGACGAAGTCATTGCCGAGGCCATTCATCTTCAAAAACGATCTGCGCATGTCGGATCCGCGGAGGGCTGAGGAAAAATCGGGGGCAGCCGGCTGCCCGCATCCGGACTATATGGCGGAAATGCTGCCAAAATACCAGCAGTCACCCTGACACATGGTTTCAGCCCGCGCCGGTGCCCGTCGGCATCACAGCCGGCGGGCGTTGAAGGTGTCGCAGCTGCCCATGTCGCCGGAGCGGAAGCCCTCGCGGAACCAGCGCGCGCGCTGTGCCGAGGTGCCATGGTTGAAGCTTTCCGGCACCACATAGCCCTGGGCCTCGCGCTGCAGCGTGTCGTCGCCGATGCGGGAGGCGGCATTCAACGCCTCTTCGACATCGCCGTCCTCGACAAAGCCCTGCTGCCGGGCGGCGTGATGGGCCCAGACGCCGGCCAGACAGTCGGCCTGCAGTTCCACGCGCACGGACAGGGCATTGGCGTCCGCCTCGCTGAGGGACCGGCGGACGCGCTGGTATTCGGGCAGGATGCCGAGCACGTTCTGCACGTGGTGACCCACCTCATGCGCCAGCACATAGGCCTGGGCAAAATCGCCCGGTGCGCCAAGCTCGCGGGACAGCTGGCGATAGAATGACAGGTCGATGTAGATCTGCTGGTCAGCGCCACAATAGAACGGCCCGGTGGCGGAACTTGCCTGACCACAGGCGGACGGGACGTAGTCGGTGAAGAGCACGAGCCTGGGCTCGGGATAGTCGCGGCCCTCCGCCTGCATCAGCTGCGTCCAGGTGTTTTCGGTATCGGCAAGGACCACGGAGACGAAGCGGGCCAGCTCGTCCTCCCCGGCGGGACGTTCGGCGGTGGTCTGGTGCTGGCCGGCCGGAGGCGAGCCGCCCTCCTCCAGCGCGCCGAGCAGCTCCAGCGGGCTGATGCCGGTCACCCAGGACAGGAGCAGGATGGCGACCACACCGCCGATGCCGAGGCTGCCGCCTGCCCGCACACCCGCACGGGGCACCCGCGACCCGCCACCGCCGCGACGGTCATCGACGTTGCTGCTTTCCTCACGACCCTTCCAGCGCATGCCCCGGCCCCCTCGAACATCCGGGCGGACCGACCGCCCTCCCCGCGTCCTGTGTGCGGGTCCGGCGCCGGACCCAGCGGCCAGTCTACCCGGTTTCTACAGGATCTCCATCACCGCACCGGGCCTCAGTCGCGCCAGCAGGCGCCGCATGTGGTCAGGGCGGATGGCGACACAGCCGAGCGTCGGACGCCAGTCCTCGCGCGCGATGTGGAAGAAGATGGCGCTGCCGCGTCCGCGCACCGCCGGACGCAGGTTGCAGTCGAGCACGACGACGATGTCGTAGAGCCGGTCCTGCCGCCACATCTCCTCGTGGCTGGCGGCAAAGGGCAGCGTGACCGGCCGGTTGTAGCGCGGATGGGCCGGGTCGTCGCACCAGCCGTCAGCCGGACGCAGCGCGGAGACGGGCAGCGCGGTCACCGGCCGCCGGCCGCGATCGGCGCGGAAATAGACGTCCAGCACCTCGAAGCGCCCCGCCGGCGTGGCGCCGTCGCCCTCGCGCTTGCGCCGGGTGATGCCACCGCGCCCGAGCGCACACGGCAGGAGGAAGGACCCGAAGCTCAGGAGGCCGCGGCTGCGGGTGCCAGGTCTTGCCCGCACCACCAGCCGGGACACTCCGCCACGCCAGGGACCACGTCGCGCCACTGTCATGCCTCACCCCCGGATAACCGCCGCGTGATGCAGAATTGACAGGCGTGCGGTCGAATCGTGATCATTTTCTCTCGCGCAGCATTGCGTAAGCCTGCAATGTGCCGCAACCCGGCCTATATGACCGGAGCGGAAAAGATCTGGCGAGGACAAGGACATGACTGCCCGCACGCTGCTGATCGTCGATGACGACAAGGACCTGCGCGAAGCCCTGGTGGAACAGCTCTCGCTCTATGACGAGTTCGCGACCCTGCAGGCCGACAGCGCCACGGCCGGGATTGCCAAGGCCAAGTCCGAGCATGTCGACCTGCTGCTGATGGACGTCGGCCTGCCTGACCTCGACGGGCGCGAGGCCGTGAAGCTGTTGCGCAAGGCCGGGTTCAAGTCACCGGTGATCATGCTGACGGGCCACGACACCGACAGCGACACGATCCTGGGACTGGAGGCCGGGGCGAACGACTACGTGACCAAGCCGTTCAAGTTCGCGGTGCTGCTGGCCCGTGTCCGGGCGCATCTGCGCCAGCACGAGCAGAGCGAGGATGCGGTCTTCGCCATCGGCCGCTATTCGTTCCGTCCCGCCGCCAAGCTGATGCTCGACGAGCGCGGCGCCAAGGTGCGGCTGACGGAAAAGGAGACCTCGATCCTGAAGTACCTGTACCGCGCGGGCGAGAAGCCGGTGACGCGGGACGTGCTGCTGCACGAGGTCTGGGGCTACAACTCCGGTGTCACGACCCACACGCTGGAGACGCACATTTACCGCCTGCGGCAAAAAATCGAGCGCGACCCGTCCAATGCCGAGCTGCTTGTGACAGAAGCCGGTGGATACAAGCTTGTGCCGTGAGGGGTTTGGAGCTTAACACTTGAGGCATGAGCCTCGTCCAGGACATCGCGATTCTGCGCCAGATCCCCATGTTGTCGGATTTCTCCGACGACCAGCTGCGGCTGCTTGCCTTCAGCGCCGAGGGAATGGACCTGATCTCCGGCTCCTTCATCTTCGATGAGGGCGAACGGGCCGACAGCGGCATCGTCATCGCCAAGGGCAATGTCAGCCTGCAGGTGCGCGGTCCGCACGGGTTCAAGGAGGTCGACAGTGTCGGCGCAGGCGTGCTGCTCGGCGAGACTGCCCTGCTCGTCGACACGCGCCGCCCGGCCCGGGCGGTCTGCATCGGCCCGGTGCGCGTCATCCGCATCCGCCGCGCCCTGTTCAAGCGCATGATCCAGGAGTTCCCCGAGCTGGCCCGTCGCCTGTTCGAGGTGCATGCCGCCCGCTACCAGGCAACGGTCTCCGCCCTCGCGCCGATCGGCGACAAGCTTGCCGAACTGAGCGACATCGCCAATGCCGCCGCCCTGCGCGGCAGCAAGGACGAGTAGACCCGAGACGTCCCGGCCTGCCGCAAGCCCCTGACGCGACCGGAGCGCCGACCGCTGCCGGCGCCCCGCACGCAGGTGCAGGCCGAAGGACCGCTCCCGCCCGTGCCAGTCTCCTGCCCTAGGCCCCCCTGCCCCAGGGCCCCTGCCCTAGTAGACCGACTGCATCTGCGCGATCGGCAGGATGCCGATGCGTGCCGTGCCGCCGGCGAGGGAGAGCGTGGCGTCGATGGCCGGCCGGCCATCCTTCTCGCCCGGCTTGCCAAAGCTGACCAGCGCGCCCTGCAGGGCTTCCGGGAACGGACTGCCGACCGGGAACAGCGGCGCGAGCACCTGCCGGATCTGGCCCGGCTCGATTGCCGTCAGCGGCAGCTCGCCGGTGAGGAACCCGTCGCTGGGCAGCTTGAGGAGCCCGGACGTGGACAGCCCGGACGTGCCCGAGGTGAGGCTCAGGCTGTCGATGGTGACGGCCGGAACGCCCTGCGTGCTGGCAAAGAGATCGAGCGGAACGGTGCCGCCCAGCAGCGGCGCGGCGCCCGCCACCTCGCCGACGAAGGCCCCGTCAGTGCCCGGATGGTCGGGATCACCGGTCTTCAGGCCGGCAAAGGACAGGGCGAGATCGAGATTGGCCGGCCGCTCCGGATCGGCGCGCAGGTGCAGCTCGGCCTTCTTCATGACCACCTCGCCCTGCGTCGGGTTTTCGGAGGAGAAGAAGCGGGGCTCCTGCAGCACGGCGTCAAGCCGCGTCACGCCGGCAGTGGAGTAGCGCAGGCTCGCCCGGAAGGAGGTCCAGCTGGCCTCCTGGATCGGACTGTCCGGGCGGAAGGCCGCCATCGGGCTGTCCGCCTCGACGATCAGGTGCATCGGATTGTAGACGAGCGCAACGGCCCTGAGGTCGGACACCGAAAAGAAGCCGCCGAGCGGATCCCGGAAGGCGAAGTCCTTGCACGACACCTCGAAGCGGAAGGGAAAGCCGCCGATCTTGCGCTCCAGGCAGGCCACCTCGACCCCGTTGGCCATGGCGACGTCCATCATCCGGGTGATCTCGCCATCGAGGTAGCTGCGGCCGCCGAACCAGGCCGCCGACCAGCCACCGATGACGACGGCCACGGCGGTGGCAAGAAGGACATACTTCCGGGGGGGACGCTTGGAGGCCGGGGCACCGGCACTGGACTGATCGCTCGTCATCGACTTCCTCTTCCTGGTCTGCCGCACGCCGGGCCGGGCTCGCCCGGTGACGCCCACCCGGGCCCGGTGCGCCGATCCCGGGCATCACGCCGGGATCATGGCCCCACGACTGCACTGCCCCGGACCCGTTGCCGTCGCCGTCGCCGCCGGGGCGCGGCCGGTCCTGAGCCGGCGGGCATTGCAAGTTGGCGGCCCCGTTGCTATTGCCCGGTATCCGCGTGCAGCAGAGCTTCGTCACCGATATGGGCGATTTGTGGGTGTTTGGCTACGGCTCCCTGATGTGGAAGCCGGGTTTCGATTATGCCGAGAAGCGTCAGGCGCTCCTGCGCGGCGCCCATCGCGCGCTTTGCGTCTATTCCTGGGTCCATCGCGGCACGCAGGAACGACCCGGGCTGGTGTTCGGGCTGGACCGGGGCGGCGCCTGCCGGGGCATGGCCTTTCGCGTCCCGGCAGCACAGGCCGAGAGCACGATCGCCTATCTGCGCGAGCGCGAGCAGGTGACGATGGTCTATCTGGAGGCCCACCGGCGCATCGCCTTTGCCGATGGCACGACGGCGACGGCCGTGACCTACGTGGTCGACCGCTCCCACCCGCAATATGCCGGACTGCTGCCGCTGGACCGGCAACTGGATCTGGTGCGCGGCGCGGTCGGCCAGTCGGGCGCAAACCCGGAGTATGTGCTGAACACCGCCGCGCATCTGGACGAACTCGGCATCCACGACCAGCGGGTAAGCTGGCTGGCGGGGCAGCTGAAGGGCTGAGGCCCCGCTCAGGACGCTGCCCGGACGGGGATGTCGCGCAGCACCGGCGAGGGACGGGCCTCGGCCCGGGCCTCCTCGAGCAGCCGGTCGGACGCGGTTTCGATGTCGCCAGTCAGACGGTCGAAAAACGCCTGCTGGTCCAGACCCGGCGCGATCGGCGGCAGGAACTCCAGGATGACCTTGCCCGGATAGATGAAGAAGCTCTGGCGCGGCCAGTAGACACCGGCATTGAGCGCGACCGGCAGCACCGGGCACTCCAGCTCGCGGTAGAGATGCGAGATGCCGAACTTGTACTTCGGCTCGCCCCCCGCCGGCCGGCGCGTGCCTTCGGGGAAGATCAGGATCTGGCGGCCCTCGCCGATGGCTTCCTTCGCCGCATCCATCATGGCCGCCAGCGCGGCGGCCCGCTTGCCCCGGTTGATCGGGATCTGCTTCATCTTGGCCGTGTACCAGCCGAAGATCGGGATCCAGCGCAGCTCGCGCTTCAGGATGTAGGTGGGGTCACGGAAATGCGGGATGAGAGCGAAGGTCTCCCACACCGACTGGTGCTTCGAGGCGACGATGAAGCCACCTTGCGGAATGTGCTGCGCCCCGCGCACCTCCAGCGTCACGCCGGCAAACCAGCGCAGGAACAGGAGGTTGGCCCGCGCCCAGAACGGCACGACGATCCAGGCCACGCGGCGCGGCGTCAGGAAGACGAAGGGCGCGAACACGATCATCATGATCAGCGTGCCCAGGTAGAAGGCGGTCTGGAAGAGCAGCGAGCGCAGGAAAAGCATGGAACGCGACAGCCGAATGTGTGGGCAAGAAAGGTGAACCGGACGAGCAGCACCTGCCCGTCACACCGGCGGGCGGGGCACCGGCCCTTGCGCCCGACACCGGCAGCAGCAGCGGATCCGGGGGTTACTCCCCGTCCGGCAGACCGATGGTGCTGACCCGGACCCGGGCGACGGTATACTTCACAAACTCCCGCAAGAGAAGGCGGATTGTCCGCGGCCGCAGATACCAGTCATCCAGCTGCAGCTCCTCGGCCACCACCGGATAGGCAACGAGACGCAGATCGGGCATGGCCGCATTCAGCTCCATGCTGGCCCGCGGCAGGTGATAGGCGCTGGTGACCAGAACCAGAGACGTGAAGCCGTGCTCCTTGGCCCAGAGCGCCGCCTCGCTGGCGTTGCCGATGGTGTTGAGGGCCTTGCGGTCAAGATCGACGCAGCAGGCAAAGAGATCCTGCGGCGTGGTGGTGCGGGCGATGATCTGCTTGTCGGTCGTGCCCGGATTGACACCGGAGATCAGGAGCCGCCGGGCCCGCTGCTCGCTGAGCAGGGCAACCGCGCTTTCGATGCGCGCCTGACCGCCCGTGAGAACGACGATGGCATCCGCGCGCGGATCCGCCGGCGGCCGCATCTGCGACACCCGCTCGGCAAAGGACAGGAACGACACCACCAGCCACACCAGCGACAGCGCCAGCAGGCACCCCGGGATCCACCAGCGCTTGCGCAGGCGCCGGCGCCGGCGCACCGGTGCGACGGACACTTCCTCCCCGACCCCGCCAGGCTGCGCCTCCAGGCAGGGCTCCGGTTCGGCCCCGGGCCGTTGATGGGAAGTCAGAAACGTCATGCCGACAGGATAGTAGCCGATTCGGATGTTTTTTGGGCGTGGCAGGTCGTCACTCGATCCGGGCCAGCTGCGACTTGACGGCAAGTCCGGACGTCAGGGCCGTAAGGACAGCGACAAGAAACACCACGCCGACAACTCCGAAATACCCCGGCGTGCTGACCGCGACCGGACCGAACAACGCCGACATCTGGTCGGCGCCGGCGTGACCTGCGGTCTCCCGCGTGAAGACTTCGAGCACGAGGAAACAGCCAACCGCGATGACACCGCCGGCAATGCCCCCACGCAGGCCGAGCACGAGGAAATGCCGCTGGAACTCCCGCGCGATGAACCCGTCCTCCGCACCGACGAAATGCAGCACCGACACGACGTCGCGGTTGCCGGCCACCGCGGCCCGGGTGGCAAAGACCACGCTGAGAACCATCGAGAACAGCACCAGCGCCAGGATGCCGAAGCCGACCGCCACCACGGCCCCGGCCATGGCCGCCAGACGCGAGGTCCAGACCGAATGATCGTCGAGACTGGCGCCGCGCACCTCGCGCTCGATCTCCTGCTTGAGATCGGCAAGCTTCAGCGCCGAGGGATCCGACACGGTGACCTGCACCAGACGCGGCACCGGCAGCGTCTCGAGATCGAGCCCCGACCCCAGCCAGGGCTGCAGCAGGGCCCGGGTTTCCTCGTCCGAAAGGGCCCGGACGGTGCCGATGCCCTCGTAGCGCTCGGTGATGGTCACGGCGCGCTCGATCTGCTGCAGCATGTCGACGCCATCGGCGGGGCGGATCTGGATCGTCACCTCCCGCACCAGATCGTTGCTCCAGTCCTGGGCGGCATCCCAGACCACGGACACCGACCCGACCGTGAGGCAGGCAAGAAAGCTCATGATCGCAACGACAAGGGTCAGCGCGCGTCCGGCGACCGACTGCGGCGGCACGATCGGCGCGCTGCTGCGGATGCGCTCGTCGCCAGCGCCGCTGGCCTTGTTGCGGCGGCGACCCGGCAGACGCGGGCGCGGCACCGAGAGGCGCGAGGCGAGACCGCCGGCGGCCCTTGCGACACCGGCCTTGGCGACGCCGGCCATCCGCGCGGCGGCGGTCGGACCTGAGGCCGGACGCTTGCCGGCGGGGGCAGACGACGGGCGCGTCTTGCCGGCCGACCGTGCATCCGGGGCATCGACCGGCGGCAGCTCGACGGCCGGCGCGCGCGGCGATGCCTTCGGGGCTTCGGGGCCGTCGTGCGGCGGGCGGGGCGGGGTCTTCGGGGCCATCGGTTCAGCCTTCCCTCGGCGCGGCTTAGTCGAACACGCTGAGACGGCCGTCGGCCAGCACCATGCGGCGCGCCTCGACCTGCTCGAGCAGCGTGATGTCGTGGGTGGCGATCACCACCGAGGTACCGAGCCGGTTCAGCTCGATGAAGAGCCTGAGCAGCCGCCGGGCCAGCGGCGGATCGACGTTGCCGGTCGGCTCGTCCGCCAGCAGCAGATCCGGACGGGTGATGAGCGCGCGCGCAATCGCCGCCCGCTGCTTCTCTCCGCCCGACAGCACCGGAGGCAGCACATGCATGCGCTCGCCGAGACCGACCCATTTGAGCAGCTCGATGACGTCGGACCGGTAGTCGCCCTCGTCCTTGCCGAGGACGCGCAGGGGCAAGGCGACATTCTCGTAGGTGGTCAGGTGATCGAGCAGGCGGAAATCCTGGAACACCACGCCGATGCGGCGGCGCAGCTCGGGGAGTTCCTTCTTGTTGATCGTCGCCATGTCCCGGTCGAACACGCGGATGAGCCCGCGCGTCGGGCGCAGCGACATGAACAGCAGGCGGATGAGACTGGTCTTGCCGGCACCGGACGGCCCGGTGAGGAACTGGAACGACTGCCGCTCGATGCTGAAACTGACATCGCGCAGGATCTCCGGCCCCATGCCGTAACGCAGTCCGACGTTCTCGAAGCGGATCACGCAAAACCTCCGTGGACGGTGGCCACCCTACCCCCGCCCCGTTAACGCTTCATTAAACATATGACTGTCCTCATAACCAGCATGGGGAAATGCGCGCGCTCTTTGTTCCCCGCAAAAGAATGCCGGACTGATATCCTAGACGCCTGACGCGGCCCAATGACCGTGGAGCGAGAGCATCGTCCCATGAAGATCACCTGTCCGGACTGCGACACGTCCTACGAGATCAAGGCGGAGCTGGTCGGCGCCGAAGGCCGGAGCGTGAAATGCGCCCGCTGCGGCAATCGCTGGTTCATCAGCCCGCGCAAGGAGACGCTGGTCGAGCCCAAGCCGGCCGCCGGCTTCAAGGCCGACGCCCCCGCCAAGGCGGCGGAGCGCAGCGGCAAGGCAGCACCAGCCGCCGCACGCACCAGGGCAGCCGGCGACGGCGACGCGGCCGAGACCGCGGCAAGGACCGGTGAAAAGTCCGGCGCCGACAAAGGGGCTGATGACGGGGCTGATGATGGGGCCGATGATTGGGGCCTGGCCCCGCCCAAGAGCGAAAAGCTGAAGGACGAGGACTGGGCGACCGCCGAGGTTGAGGAAAAGGATACCGATGCCTGGTCCGATCAGGAGCGGGAATCGGATGAGCGGGCACGCGCCGCGCGGGCCCGGGAAGCCGAACTGAGACGCGCGGGCGGCAGCGAGGCAGACGCCGACGGCACCTGGAGCAACGCCGACGAGGGCAACGACGGGGGCAACGACGGGGGCGAGGCTGGGGATAGCGGGGGCGCCCGGGGGGGCGGCGCAGGCTTCGGAGCAGACCGCGACCGCAGCGAAGGCGACGAAGCGGAAGGCGGCGACGGCGAGGACGGCGAGCGCAAGCCGCGCACCATCGACATCGAGTCGCTGGCCAAGCGGAAGAAGATCAAGGTTAACCCGAAAAAGATGCGCAAGCCGCGCGACTGGTCGAAGCTGCGGCGGTACTTCAATCTTCAGACGATGCGCCGCGCCGGTGGCGTAATGATCCTGTGTCTGTCTGTCGGTCTTGGTGCCTGGCTCTTCTTCAACCGGTCTCTGGTCGTGCGTCAGGCACCTGATCTGGCCAGCCTGTTCGAGGTGATCGGCTACGAGGTGAACTTGCGCGGACTTGAGTTCCGTGATTTGAGAACCTTCCGGGAAATCGAGGGGGGATCGGCGGTTCTGGTGGTCGAAGGAACGATCCAGAACGTCACCGAGGACCCCGTGGCTGTGCCCGCCGTGCGCCTGGCGCTGCGGGGCGAGGACCAGCAGGAGATTTACGCCTGGACACTGGTGCCCCGGGCCGTCGGGCTCGAACCGCTGTCCAGCACCCGGTTTCGCACACGACTGGCGGATCCCCCGGAAACGGCCGCCGACATCCAGGTCCGGTTTATCGACCGGGCCCGACAACAGGCCGGACTACAGACGCAATGACGCCCCAGATCCACACCCTCTTCGACGAAGCCGAGATCGCTGGCCGCGTGCACACGCTGGCCGAGGAGATTGCGGCGGACGCGCCCCACCGTCTGCTCGTCGTGGCCGTGCTGAAAGGCAGCTTCATCTTCGCCGCCGACCTGGTGCGGGCGCTGCACCGCGTCGGCCAGCAGCTCGAGATGGAATTCATGCACCTGTCCAGCTACGGCGCCGGCACCACCAGCACCGAGGTGAAGGTGCTCAGGGACGTGGAAAGCGACGTGTCCGGACGCGACATCATCCTTGTGGATGACATCCTGGAATCGGGGCGGACCCTGTCGTTTGCGCGCGACCGGCTGCTGGCGCGCGGCGCAAAATCGGTAAAGATTGCAGCGCTGCTGGACAAGCCGGACCACAGAAAGGCCGCGATCGAGGCCGACTACGTGGGCTTCGTCTGTCCGGACAGGTTCGTGGTCGGATTCGGGATGGACATGGGCCATGCCTGGCGGCAGCTGCCCTATATCGGTTACGTGGTCGTGGACGAAGCGCCGCGGCAGGACAAGGGAACAGGAGGGTGACCATGGCCCGCATTCTTCTCACCGAAGATGACGACGCCGTCCGCACGTTCGTGAAGCGCGCCCTGGAGCTGGACGGGCACGAGGTGCAGGCGGCCGAGGACGGCGGCGAGGCCCTCGAAGTGCTGACGCGCGAACAGGGACGCTTCGACCTGCTGCTCTCCGACATCAAGATGCCGGTGATGGACGGGATTGCCCTGGCGCTTGCCACCGCGCGCGACTGGCCGAACCTGCCGATCCTGCTGATGACCGGCTTCGCCGACCAGCGCGAACGCGCCAACGGCCTCGACGCCCTGGTCCACGACGTGGTGACGAAGCCCTTCTCCCTCGCCGATATCCGCCAGGCCGTGCGCGACGCGCTCACCGGCACGGTGCGCGAGCCGAAACGCCTCTCGGCCTGACGTCAGGCGGACACGAGGGCGCCGCGCCCCTGTCCCGCCTCGTCCTCTCCCCCCCCCTCGTCCTCTTTCCGGACATGAAAAAAGGCGCGGATCTCCGCGCCTTTTTCGTTGGAATGCCGCTGCAGATCCCGGCGCACCGGCCGGGCGGCTCAGTAGTTCCGCAGCAGCCGTTCCAGATAGTCGAGCTCCAGCCGCGGACGGCTCGGATCGGAGAAGCGGCGACGCAGCTCCTCGAGGATGCGGCGGGCCCGCTGGACGTCGATCTCGTCCGGCACCTTGACCTGGCTGCCGAGATCCGGACCCTCGGTGCGGCGGGGCCGGCCAAGGGGATCCTCGTTAAGCGGCGAGCGCTGCTGCGCCATGCCGGGTCCCTCGCCCTCGCCCATCATCTGCTCGCCGAGCTGCTGCGCGCCGCGCCGCAGGGCATCGAGCGCGTTGCCCTGCTGGCCGGCCGCCTGCTCGCCGGCGCCCTGACCAAGCGACTGCTGCGCCTGACCCATGGCATCGCCGGCCTCGCCGAGGCCTTCGTTCTCGCCCATGCCGTTGCGACCCATCTGTTCCATCAGCTGCTGCAGCTGCTGGGCCAGATCGCCCTGCCCCTGCTCCAGCTGCCGCAGCAGCTCGCGCAGCTGCTCGGCCGTCATCGGCTGCTGCTGGCCGCCTTCGCCCGGCTGCCCCGGCTGCCCCGGCTGGCCGGGCTCACCCGGCTGGCCTTGCTGGCCTTGCTGCTGCTGCCGCTGGTCGCGGTTCATGCGGTTGGTCTGATCCATCAGCTCCTGCTGGCGCTGGATCATCTGCCCGAGCTGGTTGAGCATCTCCATCATCTCGTTGTTGAGCCCGTCCGGTGCCATCTGCGGCCGGCCGGTCTGGAGATTTTCCAGCATGCGCTGCATCTGGGCGAGAAGCTCGCGCGCGGCATCACGCGATCCGGTCCGGGCCAGCTCCTCGATGCGCTTGAGCATTTCCTCGAGATCCTGCGGCCGCATGGTCTGCTGGTTCGGGTTGAACGGCTGCATGGCCTGCGGGTTCTGCCGCAACTGCTCGGCCAGCGCCTGCATGTAGTCCTGCAGCGCCTTGCGCAGCTCCTCGGTGAGACGGGCGATTTCCTCGTCGGACGCCCCTTCCTCGAGCGCCTTGCGCAGGTTCTCCTGCGCCTCGCGCAAGGCCCGTTCGGCCAGCGAGAGATCGCCGTCCTCGATGGTCAGCGCCAGATCCCACAACAGCGGCAGCAAGGCGCGCAGCTCGTCATCGCTGCGGGCCGCGACGAGATTGCGATAGGCGAAGGTCAGGCCGAGATACGCCTTCGGCCGCACCTCGAACACGTCCGGCGCCAGCATCAGCGCGTCGAAGGCACCGATGACCCGGACCTGCGCATGTGCGTCCAGCGCCAGTTCGCGCCGCTGCTCGACGACGGCACGGGCCAGCGGGTTGGAGAATCCGCGCTGCGGCAGGGTGAAGCGATGCGGCTCGGACTGGCCGGTCTGGCCGGCCTCGTCGCGGGCGGTCAGCACGAGATCGACATCCGATCCGGCCCAGGGATGCGACGTCAGATCGCGGATGGTCTCCGCATTCTGGGTGGCGGCGGCGCGCGGCGGCAAGGACAGGGGAAACTGCGGCGCCTCCACCAGCGGACGCGGCTGCGGCCCGGACGGCTGGTCGCTGCGCGGGGCCGGGGAAATGGCCGCCTCGGCAGACAGGACACGATAGTCGTCGGAAGCCAGATAGGAGAGCTTGAGCGCCCCGCTCAGCTGCGTCTCCGGATCGTCCAGCAGACGGATCGTCGGCGGGGTGTCCGGCTCGACCTCGAACATCCAGCTGGCGACCTTGCCGCTGCTGTCGGAGAGATCGACCGGCCCGGTGGCCGTGAGGACGAGACGGGTCTCGGCCACACCGCCCGCAGACGCGGGTGCGGTCGCGCCGGTGCCGGTGCCGGCGGCGCCCGTGGCGGCAGCCGCGGTCTCGGGCTCGGCCGGCGTTGCCGCCGGTGCGGTGACGGCAAAGCCGGACAGGCCCTGGGCGCGGATGATGAGTTCGCTGCCGGCCGGAACGCGGATCGGCGCGCCCGGATCACGCAGCGCCGCAGTCTCGCCGGTCAGATAGACGGGCGGGCGGCCAGTGTAGACGGGCGGCGTCACCCAGGCATCGAGCCGCGTGGCGATCTCGGTCGTCTCCAGCGGCGCCCGGAAGGCCGAGGTCAACCGGTCCATGCGGTCGCCGGAGGCGACGGCAGCCCCGACGATGAGGCTGAGAAAGGCCACGACCCGCAGCGCGTAAGGGTCGCGGCGGAACGCCTGCGGATGGGCGAAGCCGGCGCGCAGGCTGCGCAACGCGGCCGCCATGCGGTCCTTGTGCACCTGCCACAGCGCCAGCGTGACCGGATCGGTGGGACGGGCCGGAAGATCGTCGATGAGCGCCGTCAGCGGACGATGGCTGTGGCCGCTGGCCAGCTCGACCCGGTGCAGGGCCTCGGAGTCACTCGGCAGGCGCACGTGGCGCAGGCCGCGCAGGCTGTAGAGGAGCGCCAGGGCAAAGGCTGCCACGCCGACCAGCCGCGCCCAGCCGGGCAAAAGCAGCCAGAAGCCGAGCCAGGAGACACCGACGAACAGCGCCACGAGGGTGAGGGCCTGATACAGCTCTGGCCACAGCCGTTCCCAGACCAGAGCCAGACGGCTGCGGCCGACGACGGACTTCAGCCGCCGTTCCGCCTCGGTCTTGTCGGGCGCACGCGATCCGGATGAGAGATCAGCGGCTGTTCCTGCCGCCCTGATCGGGTCTGCCAAGCTCCATGCCTCCGCTCTAAGCCAGCCCAACATGCTTCAGGGTGGGGCAAGAGGCCGGTTCCGGCAAGCTGTCGAAACCAACAAAGCACGGCGCAGCCGGTCACTCTTTGGAGAGCCAGCCCGGCAGACGGTCCAGACCGATGAGGTCATCATAGCTCGGGCGCGGCCGCACGACCGCATAATCCGGCCCGTTTACAAGGACTTCCGGGATCAGACGGCGCGTGTTGTAGGTCCCGGCCTGCACGGCGCCATAGGCTCCGGCAGAGTAGACCGCCATCAGGTCGCCGGCCTGCACGGCCGGGATCTCCCGCGACAGGGCGAGATAGTCACCGGTTTCGCAGACCGGACCGACCACATCGGCAACGATTCGCGGCGCGTCGGGCGCCGGCTCGACAACCGGACCAACCTCGTGATGGGCCTCGTAGAGCGTCGGACGGATCAGGTCGTTCATGGCCGCGTCGACGATGACGAAGGTCTTGCCCTCGCCTTGCTTCACGTAGACGACCTCGGTCACGAGGATGCCGGCATTGCCGGCAATCAGGCGACCCGGCTCGAAGATGATCCGGCAATCCAGCTCGCGCACGTGCCGCTTGACCACATCCGCATAGGCATCGGGATGGGGCGGCGGCGTATTGTTGGTGACATAGGGAATGCCGAGGCCGCCGCCGAGATCGACATGCTCGATGTGGTGGCCGTCGGCGCGCAGGTCACGGATCAGCTCGCCCAGCCGCGAAAAGGCCGCGTCGAAGGGCGCCAGTTCGGTGATCTGGGAGCCGATGTGCATGTCGATGCCGGTCACCGCGATGTTCGGAAGCTTCGCCGCCTCGGCATAGACCTCCCGCGCCCGCTTCCACGGAATGCCGAACTTGTTCTCGGACTTGCCGGTCGAGATCTTGGCATGGGTCTTGGCATCGACATCCGGGTTGATGCGGATGGAGACGCGGGCCGTCTTGCCCATGGCCTGGGCCACGGCCGAGAGCTGGACCAGTTCCGGCTCCGATTCGACGTTGAAGCACAGGATGTCCTCGGACAGCCCCAGAGCCTGCTCGGCACGGGTCTTGCCGACACCGGAGAACATGATCCGCTCACCGGGAACACCGGCCGCGCGCGCGCGGCGCAGCTCGCCCTCCGACACGACATCCATGCCCGCGCCAAGGCGTGCCAGCGTGGTCAGGACGGCCTGGTTCGAGTTGGCCTTCATCGCGTAGCAGACCAGCGCGGGAATGTCGCCGAAGGCCGAGGAGAAGACGTTGAAATGCCGGGTCAGCGTCGCCGTGGAGTAGCAGTAGAACGGCGTTCCGACCGACCGCGCGATGGCGGCGACATTGACGTCCTCGGCATGCAGGATGCCGTCCCTGAAGGCAAAGTGATGCACGGCGGAAACCCCGGACTGGCAGCCCCGATCGGACTGGTTACTGGATGAGCGCGTCGAGGAAGAAGCGGTCGGTCATCGGCCTGGCCTCGGCGGTTGCGGTGCCGGCCGGAGCCGAAACGGCCGGCGTGGCTGCCGCCACGGGGCCGGCGGCCGCAGACGGCGCCTCGAGCGGCCCGCGACGCCCGCAACCCGCCACAGCGAGCGCGACGCACAGACCGAGGGCCAGCGTGGCCAGATGACGGTTGGCCTTGTGACGATTGGACAGTTTCATTCCGGCAGAACCCCTGTTCGCGGCGCGGCTGCTCTCTCCTCGCATGAGCCACGGTTTCGGGCAAGGGCGGATGCGGCCTGTGCCGTGGACCCCGCCCGGGACGGGCCCGGGCGGCGCCCTCTCCCCTCAGCCCTTGCCGAGGGTCTTCAGCCAGCGGCGCGCCTGCTTGCGCACGTTGGCCGGCGCGGTTCCGCCGTAGCTGACGCGGCTCTTCACCGACTTGTCGACGGACAGCACCGAATACACCTCGCGCGTGATGCGCGGCTCGATCTCCTGCATGACCGCCAGCGGCACCTTGTCCAGCTCGACGCCCTCGGTGACGGCATAGCCGACGATCTTGCCGGTCACGTGGTGGGCATCGCGGAAGGGCATGCCGAGCACACGCACGAGCCAGTCGGCGAGATCGGTTGCGGTGGCATAGCCGGACCCGGCCGCCTTCTTCAGGCGCTTCACCTGCGGGTCCATGTCCCGCACCATGCCGGTCATGGCAGCAAGGGCCAGCGACAGGGACGGCAGGGCATCGAAGGCCTGTTCCTTGTCTTCCTGCATGTCCTTGGAATAGGCGAGCGGCAGGCCCTTCATCATCACCAGCAGCGCCATCATGCCCCCGTAGATGCGGCCCGTCTTGGCACGCACCAGCTCGGCCGCATCCGGGTTCTTCTTCTGCGGCATGATCGAGGAGCCGGTGGAGAACTTGTCCGACAGCTTGATGAAGCCGAACTGCGCCGAGCACCAGAGCACGATCTCCTCGGCAAAGCGCGACAGGTGCATCGAGCAGATCGACGCAGCCGCCAGCGCCTCGATGACGAAGTCGCGGTCGGACACGCCGTCGAGCGAATTGGCCATCGGCCGGTCGAAGCCAAGCGCGCGCGCCGTCATCATCCGGTCAATCGGGAAGGAGGTGCCGGCGAGCGCGGCAGACCCGAGCGGGCATTCGTTCATGCGCTTGCGGGCATCGGCGAAACGGCTGCGGTCGCGGGCAAACATCTCGACATAGGCCATCATGTGGTGGCCGAAGGTGACCGGCTGGGCCGACTGCAGGTGCGTGAAGCCCGGCATCACGTCACCGGCATGGGCCTCGGCCTTCTCGGCCAGCGCCACCAGCAGCTCGGCCAGCTGACCGTCCAGCGTGTCCAGCGTGTCGCGCACCCAGAGGCGGAAGTCGGTGGCAACCTGGTCGTTGCGCGAGCGGGCGGTGTGCAGCCGGCCAGCCGGCGCACCGATCAGCTCGGCAAGGCGCGCCTCGACATTCATGTGAATGTCTTCCAGCGCGCGCGAGAAGGTGAAGGTGCCGCTCTCGATCTCGGCAAGGATGGTGTCGAGACCGGCGGCGATCTTCTCGGCGTCCTCGCCCGCGACGATCTGTTGCGCGGCCAGCATGCGGACGTGGGCTTTGGAACCCTCGATGTCCTGTCTATATAGCTTCTGGTCGAAGCCGATGGACGCGTTGATCTCTTCCATGATCGCGTCCGGACCTTCGGCGAACCGGCCGCCCCACATGCGGTTGCTCATTGGATTGCCCCTTGGTAGACGCCCCAGGACGAGGTGCTCTTGGCAGGTATTGACGACATGACGACGCCGAAAGATCCGCAGCGCATCCCCCGCAAGCCTGTCGTGCTTGCCGGTCTTGCCGGAATTCTGGCCGCCATCGGGGCGGTATACGTGATTGGCGTGCCCGGTGGCAACTCGCCATCCGGCGAAAGCTGCGCCGGCGCGCTGGCCTCTGCTGCCGCTACGAAACCGCTGGCCACCGGCGAGGTGGCAGCCTTCCTGCCGGCGCAGAAGCCGCTTGCTCTTGCCGAGCTGGGGTTCAAGGCACCGGACGGCAGCCCGACGACGATCGACGCCTTCGAGGGCCGGACCATCCTCGTCAATCTCTGGGCGACCTGGTGCGCCCCGTGCCGAAAGGAAATGCCGGCTCTCGACCGGCTGCAGGCCGAACTCGGCAGCGACGCCTTCGAGGTGGTGGCGATCAACCTGGATCGGGGCGGCCCGGACAAGCCGCAGGCCTTCCTGCAGGAGATCGGCGTCAGCAAGCTCGCCTATTACTCGGACGAGACCAACCGGGTGTTCCATGACCTGCGCGCCAAGGCGCGGGCCACGGGACTACCGACGACGATCCTGATCAGCCCCGAGGGCTGCGAGGTGGGCACGATGTATGGCCCGGCCGAGTGGGACTCGCCGGAGGCCAAGGCACTGATCCGCGCCAGCATGGCAGCGGCCCCGACGCGGTAAACGGCACCCGCGGACGGAAAGGCGGACCTGACGGCCGGCCCCGGGGACGGCACGGCCTCGCCGGTCGGCTCAGACGCTGATGTCGACCGCGTTGCCGAGACCGGGGATCTTGCGGGCCTCGCGCCGCTCGGCCTCGGCCGGCGGCTGCGCCCGCTCGAAATCCGCCGTGCGGCGGGTTTCCACCTCCTCGTTGCGCTGGACCTTGGCTTCCACTTCTGCCCGGCGGGTCGCGACGGAATAGTCGGCGGCCGAGGTTCCGGAAATGGCTGTCATGCTTGCGTCCTTTCATCAAAGGCCGGATGCCGTCGGCTGGACGGATCCGGTGTGGCCGGTCAGACCGACACGTCAACCCGCCGGCCGAGCCCGCCCTGGGTGGCGATCCGCTCGGCATTGCGGGACAGTTCCTCGGCGCGGTTGGCCTTCAGCTCGGCCTGCTGCCGGACGGCATCGGCCTGGGCGGCCGCACGGTTCTCGTTCATCTCGGCAAGGCGTGCGTTGCGCCGCTCGGACAGCGCCATGTCCATGTCGCGCGCCGCGGGAGCGCCGGTGCGATAGGTCGTGATTTCCCCCATGTCTGGCCCCCTTTCCGTGGCAAAGTTCCGGAAGATCACAGGAAGAAGATAAGACGCTGACAGTTGAAATGTGTAAACGCGGGGAAGTTTCAAAAAATGCAGAAATCAATATGGAAAGGTGCGAAGTAAAATTCGTCGATCATTTGATTAAAAATTGAAGTCATGCCGCAGCGGCAGACGCGAGCGGACAAACAAAAAACCCGCGCCGGGAGCGCGGGTTCAAGGGGCTGCCCAGCGAGGGTCGGGCAGCGGGGGATCTGGGAAACGGTCAGACCGTGACGTCGACGGCGCCGCCCATGCCGGCCGGCGCGGAGCGGGCAGCGCCGCTCTGGGCCGCCTGGTCGAGCAGGGCGACGATGGCCTGGTCGGACTGGAGCGCCATCTTGGTCATCTTGGTCTGCAACTGGTCGCGGGTCTGGGCCTGCTGGGCCGACACGAGCGAGGTTGCAATCGATACGCTGTCCATGGGACCACCGGGTGGTTGCGAGTTGCCTCAATTTCACCCGGCCAGGTTAACATCCGGTTAACTGTCTTGCAGGCGCCGCCGCTGGATCTTGCCGGAGGCCGTGCGGGGCAGCTCGGCGACGAGGCGCCAGAGCTTCGGCCGCTTGTACTCGGCCAGCCCGCGCGCGGCATGGTCGGCGAGCTCCGCTTCGCCGACGGTCATGCCGTCGCGCAGCACAACGAAGGCGGCAATCAGCTCGACCCCGGTTCCGGCAGATGCGTCAGACGCCGGCCGGACCGTGGTCACCGCAACCTCGGCAACCGCCGGATGGGCTGCGAGAACCCGTTCGACCTCCTCGGGCGCCACGCGGTAGCCGAAGGCGTTCATGACGTCATCGGCCCGGCCCTCGTACCAGAGATAGCCCTCCGCGTCGAAGCGGGCCCGGTCGCCGGTCAGGAACCAGTCGCCACGGAACGCCGCCGCCGTCTCGGCCGGCCGACCGAAATAGCCCAGCATCAGCCCCGGGTCGGAGCGGTGCACCGCCAGCAGGCCGGTCGACCCGGGCGGCAGCGGCGCACTCCCCTCCCCGTCCTCCGCCAGCACGGCGACGCGGCGGCCGGCCTGCGGCTTGCCGGGACTGCCCGGCCGGGTGGAGACCTCGGGACCGCTCGAGACATAGGTTGAAATCTCGCTCATGCCGAGCGCCTCGTAGAGCGGACGGCCGCTGCGCCTCAGCCACTCGCCGTGCAGCGCGGCCGGCAAGGCCTCGCCGGCCGTGAGCCCGTGACGCAGCGCCGGAAAGGCCGCCGGCGTGACCTCGCCATACTTGAGGATGCGCCGGTAGAGGCTCGGAACGGCGGCAAACAGGGTCGCGCGGCTGCCGGCCAGCACATCCGGCCAGACCTGCGGGTCACGCGGCCCGTCATAGACAAGACTGGTGGCCCCGTTGGCCCAGGGGTCCATCAGACCCACACCCAGCGTGTAGGTCCAGTTGAAGGCCCCGGCATGCAGCAGGCGGTCCTGCCGCTGCAGGCCATACCAGCCCCGGTCCATCGGCCGGCGCCCGCGCGCGGCGCGGTGGGCGTGCAGCACGCCCTTCGGATAGCCCGAGGTGCCGGACGTGTAGATCAGGAAGGCGGGATCCTCCGCCCCCGTCTGCGCATAGGCCGCAGGCGGCCCCTGCCGCAGCGCCGCCAGCCCGTCCGGACCAAGGAAGCGGACGCCCGGCCGGTCAGCCGGCAGCGCCGTCGCCCCGTCATGGACGACGAGCACCGCGCCACTGTCGGCCAGGATCAGGTCGCATTCGGCAGGGGTCAGCAGGGACGAGCTTGGCACCGGCACGAAACCGCCGGCCATGGCGCCGAAGAAGACGAGCGGAAAATCGCAGGAATGGCCGATGCGCACCAGGATGCGGTCGCCCTGCGACAGGCCAAGACGACGAAGGCCGCCGGCGACACGCAGGATCGTGTCTTCCAGGCGGCCATAGGTCCAGGTCTTGAGAGCGGCGCCCCCGGGCCCCACCAGCTCCAGCGCCACGTCACCCGGAGCGGGCGCGGCGTTGGACAGGCAGTAGTGGGTGAGGTTCATGCGCCCGGTGTCCGCGCCGCGTCAGCGGGTCGGAACGGGCGTGTCACCGCGATAGTCGTAGAAGCCACGGCGGGTCTTGCGACCGAGCCAGCCGGCCTCGACGTATTTCACCAGCAGCGGGCACGGACGGTACTTGCTGTCGGCCAGCCCCTCATAGAGGACCTGCATGATCGACAGGCAGGTGTCCAGACCGATGAAATCGGCCAGCTGCAGCGGGCCCATCGGGTGGTTGGCACCCAGACGCATGGCGGTGTCGATGGCCTCGACCGAGCCGACGCCCTCGTACAGGGTGTAGATCGCCTCGTTGATCATCGGCAGCAGGATGCGGTTGACCATGAAGGCCGGGAAGTCCTCGGCCACGGCAACCGTCTTGCCGATGCGGGCGACGAAGCCCTTGGCAGCCTCGAAGGTCTCGTCCTCGGTGGCGATGCCGCGCACCAGCTCGACCAGTTCCATCACCGGAACCGGGTTCATGAAGTGGATGCCGATGAAGCGTTCCGGCCGGTCGGTGGTGGCGGCCAGACGCGTGATCGAGATCGACGAGGTGTTGGTCGCCAGCATCGCCTCCGGCTTCAGCACGGGGCAGAGCTGGGCGAAGATCTTGCGCTTCACCTGCTCGTTCTCGGTGGCCGATTCGATGACAAGATCCACGTCGGCCAGCATGTCGAGGTTCTCGGCACCGGAAATCCGGTCGAGAGCGGCGGAGCGTTCGTCCTCGGCGATCTGCCCCTTGCTGACCTGCCGCGCCATGTTGCCATTGATCGAGGCAAGGCCGGACTCGATCCGGTCCCGGGACAGGTCGTTGAGCAGAACCTGGTACCCTGCGAGGGCGCACACATGGGCGATGCCGCTGCCCATCTGGCCCGATCCGATCACACCGACTTTCTTGATCTCGACCACCATCGTTCAATCCGATTCTGTTGCAGGCCACGGTGACTCGGGCAACGGCCGCTGGCGGACCCCCACTCGAACCGCGCTATTCTTTACAAGACTGGCGCGTCGCGGCAAGAACTCCGGGCGGAAAAGCTGCCCGCCCCGGAGTTTTCATGAAAACCTGTGTCAGGCCCGTGGCAGATGCGCCGGATCCGGCCCCCGCAGGCAAAAACACCCGCGACCCCGGGGCCGCGGGCGCAGACGCGTGATCAGGCCTTTTCCAGCTCGGACTTGAGCTGTGGCAGGATGTCGAACAGGTCGCCGACGAGGCCATAGTCCGCCACCTGGAAGATCGGGGCTTCCTCGTCCTTGTTGATGGCGACGATGACCTTGGAATCCTTCATGCCGGCCAGATGCTGGATCGCACCGGAAATGCCGCAGGCGATGTAAAGCTGCGGGGCGACGACCTTGCCGGTCTGGCCCACCTGCCAGTCGTTCGGGGCATAGCCGGCATCGACGGCGGCGCGGGAGGCGCCAACGGCTGCACCCAGCGCATCCGCCACCGGCAGGATGACCTCCTGGAACTTCTCGGCAGACCCGAGCGCGCGACCACCGGAAATGATGATCTTGGCCGAAGCCAGCTCGGGGCGGTCGGACTTGGACAGCTCCTCGCCGACGAAGGACGACAGGCCGGCAGCCGCGCCGGCAGCGACGTCCTCGATGGCGGCCGAACCGCCCTGGGCGGCGGCCGCGAAGGAGGCCGTGCGAACGGTCAGGACCTTCTTGGCATCGCCGGACTTGACGGTCTGGATGGCGTTGCCGGCGTAGATCGGACGCTCGAACGTGTCGGCGTCGATCACGGCGGTGACGTCGGAGATCTGCATCACGTCGAGCAGGGCGGCAACGCGCGGCAGGGTGTTCTTGCCGTTGGCGGTGGCCGGCGCGACGATGGCGGAGTAGCCGCCGGCGAGCGAGACGATCAGGTCGGCCATCGGCTCGGCAAGCTGATGCGCCAGCGCGTCGCTTTCGGCCACGAGAACCTTGGCAACGCCGGACAGCCTGGCAGCTTCGGCGGCAGCGGCGCGGGCGCCGGTGCCGGCGACGAGCACATGCACATCACCGCCGAGCCTGGCGGCAGCGGTCAGGGCCTTTGCCGTGGCGTCATTGAGCGCGCCACCGGCATGTTCGGCCACGAGAAGGGTGGTCATGGATCAGTTCCTCCTGCGACGGGTCCCTCAGAGGACGCCGGCCTCGTTCTTCAGCTTGGCGACCAGTTCGGCGGCGGAGCCGACCTTGACGCCGGCCTGGCGCGACGCCGGCTCGACGGTCTTCAGCACCGTCAGACGCGGGGCGATGTCCACGCCAAGCTCTTCCGGGGTCTTTTCGTCGATCGGCTTCTTCTTGGCCTTCATGATGTTCGGCAGCGACGCATAGCGCGGCTCGTTGAGGCGCAGGTCCGTGGTCACCACGGCCGGCAGCTTCAGCTTGACGGTCTGCAGGCCGCCATCGACCTCGCGGGTGACGTCAACGGTGTCGGCGGCAAGATCGACCTTCGAGGCGAAGGTGCCCTGGCCCCAGCCGAGCAGCGCGGCCAGCATCTGGCCGGTCTGGTTGCAGTCGTCGTCGATCGCCTGCTTGCCGACGATGACGAGGCCCGGGGCCTCCGCCTCGACGACCTTCTTCAGGATCTTGGCAACGGCGAGCGGCTCGGTGGTCGCATCGGTCTTGACGAGGATGCCGCGGTCGGCCCCCATCGCCAGCGCGGTGCGCAGGGTTTCGGTCGCCTGGGTCGGCCCGACGGAAACGACAACCACTTCGGTGGCCTTGCCGGCTTCCTTCAGGCGCAGGGCCTCCTCGACGGAGATTTCGTCGAAGGGGTTCATCGACATCTTCACGTTGGCCAGATCAACGCCCGAGCCATCCGGCTTCACGCGGACCTTCACGTTGTAGTCGATCACCCGCTTCACGGGCACAAGGATCTTCATCGGTTCTATCCTCCCGCTCGGACGGCGTTTCTGCCGCACCGCATCAATGGTTCAAGCCGGCTTAGGAACCGGCACGGAAAACGGCGGGTTTCAGCCAAACTCTGCGTATGGCGGGCGACGGTAATCACCCGCACGTCAGGTGTCAACGATGGCGCAAGGGAAGTCGGGTCAGCTATTTGCTGCATTGCACGAACCGGCATCATCCCTTTGGCCAGGTCATCGGGTGCCCGTCGTGAGGCCCCTGTCGAACAATCGCACGCCCCGCCGGCGCAGGACCATCACGAGAACGGCACCCGCCACAATCCCACCGACATGGGCCGACCAGGCCACCTGGCCGTCGCTGTCGGTCACGAGATTGAAGAACTGCAACGCGATCCAGGCCCCCAGGGCCCAGAGCGCCGGGATCGGCAGCGGGATGCGGCCGAGCACCAGCACCCAGACACGGACGCGCGGATGCAGCATGACATAGGCCGCAACGATGCCGGAAACAGCCCCGGACGCGCCGACGAGCGGCACATCCGATCCGGGTGACAGGAGGGCATAGGCAAGGCCGCCAGCCGCCGCGGAGAGCAGGTAGAAGGCGAGGTACTTCACATGGCCCATGGCATCCTCGACATTGTCGCCGAACACCCAGAGGAACAGCATGTTTCCCGCCAGATGCCAGAAATCGGCATGCAGGAAGGCATAGGTGACGAGCGTGGCATTCTCCGGCACGGCCATCAGCTCGGGCGACAGGTCGCGCAGGTCGAAGAGCACGGACGGAATGAGCCCGTAGGAATAGGCGCTCGCCTCGTAGACCTCGCCGACCCCGGCCCCCTGCAGCACCACATAGGCGAAGACATTCGTCAGGATCAGACCCCATGTGACATACGGACGCAGCACGTGGCGCAGCGGGTTATGATCGTGAAGGGGAATGAACATGCCCGCCGCTGCTCCGTCGTGGGGCCAGACCTTACCGGTTTTTGCCCGGCACCCACAGAACGTCAAGCGCGCCCTTGTCGTTGAGATACCGCGAGGCGACGAAGAAGAAGTCGGACAGGCGGTTCATGTAGCGCGTTGCCGCCGGATTGACCTGCTCGCGGTCGGCCAGCTCCACCATCAGGCGCTCGGCCCGGCGCGACACGGTGCGGGCAAGATGCAGGTAGGTGGCCGCCGGCGTCCCGCCCGGCAGGACGAAGGAACGCAGCGGCTTGAGATCGGCATTGAGCAGGTCGATCGCCTCCTCGATCGCCGTCACCTGGTGATCGGTGATGCGCAGCGGCTCATAGCCGAGATCCTGGCCCGTTTCCGGCGTGGCGAGATCGGCGCCGAGATCGAACAGGTCATTCTGGATCCGCGACAGGATGGCATCGACCTGCGGGTCCGTCTCGCCCAGCGCCAGACGGACCAGACCGACGACCGAATTGGTCTCGTCCACGGTGCCGTAAGCCTCGATGCGCAGGTCATACTTCGGGCGCCGCTCGCCGGAGCCGAGCGCCGTCGTGCCGTTGTCGCCGGTCTTGGTGTAGATCTTGTTGAGGACGACCATTGCTTGCCTCGTTGTGTGCACCCGGCAGACCGCTGCCGGCGCGATGGGCCGCGACCACGGGGATCGCCGGCCAGGTTACGGGACCTGCCTTCAGGGCTTCGGGCCAAGGAAATAGAGCGTGCCCATGATCAGGACGATGGCGAGGAACTGCAGGCCGACACGCCAGCGCATCAGTTGCTGCGACCGGTTGGCCGAGCCGCCGCGGAACATGTTCCAGAGCCCCAGGAACAGCACCAGCGCCACGGCGCCAAGCGCGAAGGGGATCAGGTTGTAGAGGATATTGCCCATGATGGTTCCAATCTGGTGCCGCCCGGCCCCCCCGGCGCGGCAGAAGCTTCCTACGCCGCACACGCGGCAGCGGACCTGTCGGACAGGCCGGTTCCCGCTGTCATTCTTCCTTGTCGGCCGCGTTGATCAGCATCCGGTCGAGCGCCCGCGTCGACAGCAGGCGCTTCAGCACGGTCATCACCTTGGTCGGCACGGTGGTGCGATAGCGGGCCTTCGGCCGGGGTGATTCGATCGCCTGGATCAGCTGGTCGACGACCGCCTCCGGCGGCAGCTTGAAGCGCCCGGGCTCGCCGTTCTCCATCCGCTTCAGCCGGCGCTCGTAGGCAGCCCGGTGCGCCGAGGCAGCCAGGCCCTCGGCGCCGATCCAGCGATGGAAATTCGCCATGGCATTGGCCGTGAACCGCGTGTCGATCGGACCGGGCTCGATCAGGACCACATGGATGCCCGTGCCGGCCAGCTCGTGCCGCAACGTGTCGGAATAGGCCTCGAGCGCAAACTTCGATGCGGTGTAGGCACCGCGGTACTTCATCGCGATGAAGCCCAGGATCGACGAGCACTGGACGATGCGCCCCGCCCCTTGCGCACGCATCACCGGCACGACCTGCCGCGTCAGCGTGTGCCAGCCGAAGAAATTGGCCTGGAACAGCTGCCGCATGGCGTCGGTCGGCAGATCCTCCAGCGCACAGGGCACGGCATAGGCGCCGTTGTTGAACAGGGCATCGAGCCGTCCGCCGGACCGCGCCAGCACCTCGCCCAGCGCGTCATGGATGCTGGCCTCGTTCTCGTAGTCGAGCCGGAAGGCCTCGAACCCCTGGGCCTTCAGCTCCGCCACGTCCGCGTCGGTGCGGGCGGTGGGAAAGACGCGCCAGTTCCGGCCGCGCAGCAGCCGCGCCGCCGAGGCACCGATGCCGCTGGAACAGCCGGTGATGAGGATGGAACGGGCTCCGGTGGCGGTCGCCGGTACATGCAGATCCGTCATTGCGGCGGGTCTCGGTCCTTGTCTCGGATCAGCCTTGCCTGAGGCCGGTCCCGTGTCAGATCGGCTCGCCGGCGAGCAGCCTGGGGGCCGGACCGGCAAAGCCTGCGGCCTCCCGGATGAACCCCGCCTTCAGGCGCGGCATCCGGTCGACAAGGCCGAGGCCAAGGTCGCGGATTCCGCGCAGGATGTCGATATCATTCGAGAACAGGCGATTGAGCACGTCCGTCACCACGCCCATCTGGAAGGCGTCGAAACGGCGCCAGGCCTGATAGCGCTCGAGCACGTCGAGGGCGCCGACATCCTGGCCGAGGCGGCGGGCCGTCACCAGAACCTCCGCCAGCGCCGCCACATCCTTGAAGCCCATGTTCAGCCCCTGGCCCGCGATGGGATGGATGCCGTGCGCGGCGTCACCGGCGAGCGCGAAGCGGGGACGCACATAGGCGCGCGCCAGCGTCAGCCCGAGCGGATAGGCATGGCGCGGCCCGTCGAGCTCCACCTTGCCGAGATGCAGGCCGAAACGGCGCTCCAGTTCGATCTCGAAGGTGAAATCGTCGCCGCGCACCAGCCGATCGGCATCCGCCGTGCGCTCGGTCCAGACGAGCGACGAGCGGTTGCCCGGCAGCGGCAGGATGGCGAAGGGGCCGGCGGGCAGGAAATGTTCCTCGGCGCGGCCATTGTGCGGCCGCTCGTGCCGCACGGTGGTGACGATGCCCGACTGGCCATAGGCCCAATGGACCGTGCGGATGCCCGCAAGGTCCCGCAGGCGCGACTTCACGCCGTCGGCGGCGACCAGCAGGGATGCGGTCAGCGTGGCGCCGGACCCGGTGTGAACCGTGACCCGGTCGGGCCCGATGCTGAAGTCGCGGGCCGTGTCGGGCGCGATGAACTCCACGCCCAGTCCGCTGGCGGCCGCATGCAGCGCCGGCAGCATGACGCCGTTCGGCACCATGTGGGCAAAGGGCTCGCCAGCCTCGCGGTCACCCGAAAAGGTGAGATAGACCGGCCGCACCGCATCGCGCAGGCGGCTGTCGGTGACGATCATCTCGTTGATCGGCTGGGCACGGCCGCGGATCTCGCTCCAGATGCCGAGCTGGTCCAGCATCCGGGACGCGGCGGCGGCAATCGCCGAGGCGCGCGGATCCTTGCCGAGCGTGTCCATCGGCTTGGGGTCGATGACCGCGACGGCCATGGCCGGATCCGCCTGTTTCAGCGCCAGCGCCAGCGACAGGCCGACATAGCCGCCCCCGGCAATGGCCACATCGAAGTGCTGGCCCTGCGTTGCTGACACGCCCATGCTCATCTCCTTCACCCGACAGGGGCACGGGATGTGACCCGGACCCTGTCCGCATATAGGGCTGCCCCTTCCCTTGGGACAGCATTGACTTGCGGCCCGCGCCCGCGTCCAAGTCGAGCCGACGTGCCCGGACCGGCCGGTCCGGCACACGGGACCATCCCTGCCGGGCCACTGTTGCCCGAAGCATGTAGCAAGGATTGCGGCGATGAACACGGCCATCGAGACACTTTTGTCCATTCTCGACCTCGAACCGCTGGAACACAATCTGTTCAGAGGTCGCAGCCCCCAGGTGGGCTGGCAGCGCGTCTATGGCGGACAGGTCATCGGCCAGGCCCTGGTGGCCGCCTCGCGCACGGTGAGCGAGGACCGGCACATCCACTCGCTGCACGGCTATTTCCTGCGGCCCGGCGATCCGGCGGTGCCGATCATCTATGATGTCGACCGCATCCGCGACGGCGGCAGCTTCACCACGCGGCGTGTCGTCGCCATCCAGCATGGCCAGGCGATCTTCTCCATGTCGGCATCGTTCCAGACCCTGGAGGACGGGCTGGAGCACCAGGTCGACATGCCGGACGTGCCGATGCCGGAGGATCTGCCGAGCGAGAAGGACCTGAAGGAGAAGTTCCTGCAGGTGGCGCCGGACAACGTGCGCAAGTACTGGGAACGGGAACGGCCGATCGAGCTGCGCCCGGTCGACCTGACGCATTACTTCAGCGCCAAGAAGCTGGAACCGACGCAGCATGTCTGGGTGCGGGCGACCAGCCGGCTGCCGGATGACCAGCGCATCCACCAGTGCGTGCTGGCCTATGCCTCCGACATGACGCTGCTCGACACCTCGCTGTTCCCGCATGGCAAGTCGGTCTTCAGCCCGGACATCCAGCCGGCCAGCCTCGACCACTCCATGTGGTTCCACCGCCCGTTCCGGGCGGACGAGTGGCTGCTCTACTCCACCGACAGCCCGTCATCGTCCGGCGGCCGCGGCATGAACCGCGGCACGCTGTACAGCCGCGACGGACAGCTGATCGCCTCGACCGCCCAGGAGGGCCTGATCCGGCTGAAGCGCAGCTGAGAGGTCAGCGCGGCGAGAAGCCCGAGATGGCCAGCGGATTGGAGGTCATGGCCTGCGCGTCCGGCGTGTCCGGCTGAAGCGCCCCGGTAAAGGCGTCGAACAGGCGGCGGACGAACCCTTCCGGCAGGTCGGAGGTGATGAAGACCAGCCGGGACCGGCGGTCCGCATCCGGCCAGGCCGGCAGGGTGACGGGCGGGTGGAACACGTGCTGCACCCCGTGGATGACCACCGGACGCTCCGGGTCCTCGGCGATGCGGATGATGCCCTTGACGCGCAGGAGCTTCGGCCCGTGCGCCGAGCGCAGCAGGTCGATGAACATCTCCAGCGCCGCCGCCGGCACCGGACGGCTGGCTGCAAGCGTGAAGGCCCGGATCTTGTCGTCGTGACGGTTCACGTCATGAGGGTGGTGCCCGTGATCATGGTCATGCCCATGATGGTGATGGTCATGGTGGCCGTGATGCGCATGACCGTGGTGGTCATGGTCATGGTCATGATCATGATCGTGGTGACCATGCGCATGCCCGTGCCCCTTGCCGTGATCGTGATGGTGATGGTGATCGTGGCCATGCGCATGGCCATGGGCCGGCTTCGGCTCGTAGGCCTCGGCGTTGAGCCAGCGGGCGACATCGGGGATCTTGCTGGCCGGATCATAGAGCCCGGCGTTGAAGAGCCGGGCCGCGTCGGCCTCGCCCTGCGACGCCAGCAGCTGCGGCGCACCGGGATTGAGGCTGCGCAGCCGGGCCTGCAGCGCGGCAAGCGCGGCCTGCCCCTCGGCACCGGCGAGAAGATCGGTCTTGGTCAGGACGAGGCGGTCGGCCACGGCGGCCTGGCGCACCGATTCGACATGCTCGTCCAGCGTCGACATGCCGTTCACCGCATCCACCAGCGTGACCACGCTGTCGAGACGGTAGCGCAGCATCAGGTAGGGATGCAGCATCACCGTGTGCAGGATCGGTGCCGGATCGGCCAGACCGGTGGTCTCGATCACCACGCGGGCGAGCTTCTCCATCCGGCCGTTGTCCAGCCGCCGCAACAGGTCTTCCAGCGTGTTGATCAGATCGCCGCGAATGGTGCAGCAGAGGCAGCCCGAGGACAGCTCGAGCACCCCGTCATCGGCCCGGTCGACCAGCAGGTGATCGAGCCCGATGTCCCCGAACTCGTTGATGATCACCGCCGTGTCCGCCATCAGGGGATCCTTGAGGATCCGGTTCAGGAGGGTCGTCTTGCCGGCCCCGAGGAAGCCGGTCACGATCGACAGCGGAATGGGCGGCTTCGGTCCGCGCGGCTGCGCGGCGGTCGGTTCGACGGACATGCAGTGGTTCCTCGACAGGCGACGAGCCCGGCCTCAGGGTTTGGGAGCCGGGGTCGCCGGGGCGTTCAGAGCCCGGAATATGTCACCGGGCGCCGGTTCGGCAACCGCGCCGGGCACGATGCCGGCGGGGCGCAGGTCCAGCGGCTTGGACTGCGGCAGACCGACACCCGCCTGCGGCGAACCGGCAACCTCGGTCATGGCCGGAGCGGCCGGGGCCACGGGAGCGACCGGCGCGGCAGCAGCGGCCTGCGCGCCCTTGGGCAGGCCGATGGCGACGGTCACGGGCGCATAGGCAACCTGCTCGACGCCGACGGTGCGGTCGAGGATCATGTTCCAGTCGACCTTGCCCTTGCCCTTGGCGGCCGGGACATCCTCCCCGTCCTCCCCGGGCTCGCCACCGCCCTGCTGGGGCGCGCCGGGCAGCACCGGCCGGTTGTCATCAAGATTGCTCAGCGCCATGGCGGCGGAGCGCGTCTTCTGCGGATTGGCCATGTCGAAGCGGGCAAGGATTTCCTCGGGCCCGGGCTTGCGGTTGCGCTTGCAGTAGCCGTCGGCCGGAGGCGGCGTGCCCGCCCGCGGCAACATGGTGACCGTGGTGCCGGAGCCGCGGGTGCGGAAGCCCCGGTCGATGACCTGGCGCGAGAAGGCGGTGCGCTCCAGCCCCGATCCGGCACCGAGCACGATGGCGATCACCGTGCGGCCGTTGCGCGTCGCCGAGGCCGCGACATTGTAGCCCGAATTGCAGATGTAGCCGGTCTTCAGCCCGTCAGCACCAGGCACCCGCTGCAGGAACTCGCGGTTGGCGGAGCGCAGGGTCTTCTTGCCGAACTTCATGCCGGGATGCGCGTAGAAGTGATGTGCCTCGGGAAAATCCCGCTTCAGCGCCATGGCCAGCAGCGCCAGATCGGCCGCCGAGGAGATCTGCCGGTTGTCGGGCAGCCCGTGCGGATTGACGAACATGGAATCCCGCATGCCGAGACGGCGGGCCTCGGCGTTCATCATGTCGATGAAGGCGGGCTCCGACCCCGCGACGGCTTCCGCGATGGCGACCGCAACGTCATTGGCCGACTTGACCATGAGCATGGTCAGCGCGGTCTGCAGCGTCATCTGGGTGCCGGCCTTGAAACCCATCTTGCTGGGCGGCTGGGCGAGGGAATTGGCAGACTGAACGACTGGGGACTGGAAGGTAAGGCGCCCCTCGCGCACGGCGCGCAGGGCCACATAGGCCGTCATCATCTTGGTGAGGGAGGCCGGATACCACTGCCGCGTCGCCTCGTGCTCCTCGAGCACGGCACCGGTGGCCGCATCGATGACCAGATAGGGTCCGATGTCCGCCCGCGCCGGGGTCAGGGTTGCCGAAAGAACGCTGAGGCCAGCCAAGGCCGCAAGGCCCAGCGAACGCGCCTTGTCAAATCCACCGAGCACGATGCCCTCGTCGAGAAAGAATGCCCCGAAGGCCCGGAGGCCACACCCCGAAATTCAATAAACGATAGAGGTTAAGGAATGCAAAGGTTAAGCGGGCCGACCCACAACAAGGGGTCGTGAACACACGCCGGACCGCAGGTCCCGCACGCCCGGCGGCGGATGCCTCAAACGGCGGCGACTGCCTGTTCTTGAGGCAGGGGAGCCAGCTGCACCCGCCTGCACCCGGCCCGCGGTCCCGCCCGACCGGCCGTGGCCCGGGGCTTGCTAAGGGTCTCCCGACGTACGACGGACATGACACGGCCCTTGCATGCACGCCCGGCCGGGGCCCATGATCCATCCGGGACAATCGGGAGCACGGACAGGGTGAGGAGCACCGCGCAGGCACCTTCGGCAGGAGACACGACACTGGCCCCGTCACTGGCCCAGTCAGTTGCTCCGACACTGGTCCCGACACGAGTCGAGGTCGGGCCGGTCGCCGCTGCGTCCCTGTCGCCGCGCCTGCAGCGCGCGGTCGGCGAGGCGCATGTGCGCTTCGTGCTGCGCCGCGACCAACAGGCCGGCAGCGGTCCCGGCGTGACCGGTCTGGACCGGCTCGGCCAGTCCGGCTCGGCCAAGATCCGTCTCCCCCGGGTCTACGACGGCACCCCCGTGGCGGTGATGCTCAACACCGCCGGCGGCATCACCGGCGGCGACCGGCTCGCCTTCACCGCCGAGGCCGGCACCGGATGCCACGCCGTCGTGACGACGCAGGCCGCGGAGCGCGCCTATCGCAGCCCCGGCGGGGCGGGCGAACTGAGCAACCGCGTCACGGTCGGAGACGGCGCGACGCTGGAATGGCTGCCGCAAGAAACCATGCTGTTCGACCGGTCGCACCTGCGCCGAAGCCTGCAGGTGGACCTGACCGGCACGGCCCGCTTCATGGGACTGGAGATGGTGGTGCTGGGCCGCGAGGCCATGGGCGAAGCCGTCGCCACGACCTCGTTCCGGGATGCCTGGACCATCCGCCGCGACGGCCGCCTGGTCTATGCCGACACGATCAGCTTCGGTCCGCAGACGGACGGCCTTCAGTCCGCCGCTACGCTCGGCGGCGCCCGGGCCTTTGCGACCTTCATCGACTGCGGCCCGGAGGCAGAGGGCAACCTGGCGCTTGCCCGGGCCCTGATCGCCGACCTGCCGCTTCGCGCCGGCGTCAGTGCCTGGAACGGCCGGCTTCTTGCCCGGTTCCTCGGCTCCGGCAGCCGCGTCCTGCGCGACGGCCTGATGCAGTTTCTTCACGCCTATCGCGGGCGCCCCCTGCCCCGCGTCTGGCATTGCTGACCCATGACAAGAACAGACGGAGACCACCGGTGAACCTGACCCCGCGCGAGAAGGACAAGCTGCTGATCGCCATGGCCGCCATGGTGGCGCGACGGCGGCTGGACCGCGGCGTGAAGCTGAACCATCCCGAGGCCATTGCCCTGATCACCGACTTCGTTGTCGAGGGTGCGCGCGACGGGCGGACCGTGGCCGAGCTGATGGAGGCCGGCGCGCATGTGCTGACCCGCGAGCAGGTCATGCCGGGCATCGCCGAGATGATCCACGACGTGCAGGTGGAGGCAACGTTCCCCGATGGAACGAAGCTCGTCACCGTGCACCAGCCGATCCGATAGGGGCACCCATGACACGGATGCAGAGCCTCTCTCTTGCCGCCCTCGTCTCAACTCCGGCCTTCGCGCAAGAGACCGGGGTGACGACCGGACAGGGGGAAACGCTGTTTACGCCGACGGTGATCGGCGTCGCCATCGCCGGCCTCGTTCTGGGCGGAGTGGTCGGTTTCATCCGCCGTCGCAAGGAGATGAAGAAATGATCCCGGGAGAACTCTTCCCCGCCGATGGTGACATCGAACTGAATGCGGGCCAGCCGTCAACCGAGCTGGACGTGGCCAACACCGGCGACCGGCCGATCCAGGTGGGCAGCCATTACCATTTCGCCGAGACCAACGGCGGCCTGAGCTTCGACCGGGAGGCCGCCCGTGGCCTGCGGCTGGACATTCCGGCGGGCACCGCGGTGCGGTTCGAGCCGGGGCAGACGAAGCGGGTGCGTCTGGTGCCCTATCGCGGCGACCGCATCGTCTACGGCTTCAATCAGAAGATCATGGGGCCGCTGTGATGCGGATACGCCAGTTTTTCCTATCCGGTTCCCGGCTGCCGGGCGCGGCAGCGTGCCTGTTGACCGGTCACGCCTTCCTCTTCGTTGCTCCGGCCTTCGCACAGGACACCATCGACTGCGCGAAGGCTGAGGCGCAGATCGAGCTGACCTATTGCGCCGAACAGGACTGGATGGCAGCCGACAAGGACCTGAACGCCATCTACAAGAAGGCGATCACTGCGGCGAAGGCGACGGACGTCACGCTGAAAGAGGTGACGCCGGACCTCGTGGGTGCCGAGATGGCCCTGCGCGACGCCCAGCGCACCTGGGTCGCCTACCGCGACAAGGCCTGCGACGCCTACGGCTTCACGGCCCGTGGCGGCACGCTGGAACCGATGCTGATCTATGCCTGCCGGGCTGACATGACGCGGCAGCGCATGTCCGAGCTCACCGAACTGACCGACGCGCTCGGGTCCAACTGACACCCGCCGGCGCCCTGACGACCCGAACCGCGACACGCGAGGAACCCCGATGCCGTTCAAGATGTCCCGCGCTGCCTATGCCGACATGTTCGGTCCCACCACCGGCGACCGGCTGCGCCTGGCCGACACCGACCTGATCATCGAGGTGGAGAAGGATTTCACCATCTATGGCGAGGAGGTGAAGTTCGGCGGCGGCAAGGTGATCCGCGACGGCATGGGCCAGTCGCAGCACCCGCGCTCGGCCGGCGCGGTGGACACGGTGATCACCAACGTGCTGATCATCGACCACTGGGGCATCGTGAAGGCCGATGTCGGCCTCAAGGACGGGCGGATCGCAGGGATCGGCAAGGCGGGCAATCCGGACGTGCAGCCGGGCGTGACGATCATCGTCGGGCCGGGCACGGAAGTGATCGCCGGGGAAGGACGCATCCTGACGGCCGGCGCGCTGGACGTGCACATCCACTACATCTGCCCGCAGCAGATCGACGAGGCGCTGATGTCGGGTGTCACCACCATGCTGGGCGGCGGCACGGGCCCGGCAACCGGCACCAACGCCACCACCTGCACCCCCGGACCCTGGCACCTGGCGCGCATGCTGCAGGCCGCCGACAGCTTCCCCATGAACCTCGCCTTTGCCGGCAAGGGCAATGCCTCGCTGCCGGCCGCGCTGGAGGAACAGATCCTCGCCGGGGCCTGCGCCCTCAAGCTGCATGAGGACTGGGGCACGACGCCGGCCGCGATCGACACCTGCCTTGCGGTGGCCGACGAATACGACGTGCAGGTGATGATCCACACGGACACGCTGAACGAGAGCGGCTTCGTGGAAAACACCAAGTCCGCCTTCCGCGGCCGCACCATCCACGCCTTCCACACCGAGGGTGCGGGCGGCGGCCATGCGCCGGACATCATCAAGGTGGTGGGCGAGGCCAATGTGATCCCCTCCTCCACCAACCCGACGCGGCCCTACACGCGCAACACCATCGACGAGCATCTCGACATGCTGATGGTCTGCCACCATCTCGATCCGTCGATCCCCGAGGACGTGGCCTTCGCAGAGAGCCGCATCCGCCGCGAGACCATCGCCGCCGAGGACATCCTGCACGACATGGGCGCCATGTCGATCATCTCCTCCGACAGCCAGGCCATGGGCCGTGTCGGCGAGATCCTGATCCGCACCTTCCAGACCGCGCACAAGATGCGCGTCCAGCGCGGCCGCCTGCCCGAGGAAACCGGCGACAACGACAACATGCGCGTCAAGCGCTACGTCGCCAAGGTGACGATCAACCCGGCCATCGCGCATGGACTGGACGAGCACATCGGCTCGGTCGAGGTGGGCAAGCTGGCCGACCTGGTGCTGTGGTCACCGGCCTTCTTCGGCGTCAAGCCGGACATGATCCTGAAGCTCGGCACCATTGCCGCCGCGCCCATGGGCGACCCGAATGCCTCGATCCCGACGCCGCAGCCGGTCCACTATCGCCCGATGTTCGGTGCCTTCGGCAAGGCGATGACGGCCAGCCGCGTGACCTTCGTGTCGAAGGCCGCGCACGAGAATGGCATCAAGGACCGGCTGGACCTGGACAGCCTCGTGCTGCCGGTGAAGAACACGCGGTCGGGCATTTCCAAGCGCTCGATGATCCACAACAGCGCCCTGCCCGTGATCGAGGTGCATCCGGAAACCTATGAGGTGCGGGCGAACGGGGAGCTGCTGACCTGCGAGCCGGCGGATGTCCTGCCCATGGCCCAGCGCTACTTCCTGTTCTAGGGTGGTGCACACCCTGGCCGCAGGGCCAACCCCGCAGGGAGAGACGGACACATCATGTACAAGGTAATCGGCAATCCGCGCAGCCGCTCGGCGCGCATCTACTGGATGCTGGAAGAACTGGGTCAGCCCTACGAGATCGTGCCGGCCAAGCCGCACAGCCCGGAGGTCCTGGCCCTCAATCCGGGCGGCAAGATCCCGATCCTGATTGACGGCGACGCGGTGCTGACCGACAGCGTCGCCATCGTCCAGTATCTGGCCGACAAGCACGGCGCCTGCACATTCCCGGCCGGGACCGTGAACCGGGCGATCCAGGACAGCTTCACCCAGTTCTGCGTCGACGAGGTCGAGGGCGCACTCTGGACCGCCGCCAAGCAGGGCATGTTCTACGAGAACCGGGCCCCGCAGATGCAGGAGATCTGCCAGGGCGAATTCGGCAAGGCGATGGAGACCCTGGCGCAGCGGCTGGGCGACAAGCCCTATGTCATGGGCGACACCTTCACCGTGCCCGACCTGATCCTGGGCCACTGCGGCGGCTGGGCGGCCATGTCCAGGTTCCCGATGCCGAAGGACGGCCCGCTCTACGACTATTTCAAGCGGCTGCGCGAACGCCCGGCCTATGGTGCCATGGGCAAGCGGGTGGCGGAGGCCCTGAAGTGACCGGGGGCGGACCGAAGGGACCGCTGCGCGCCGGTCTGGTGCGGCCGGCGGGCACCTGGCCGGACTGGTCGCTGGACACGATCACGCTCGACGGCGAGGACAGGCATCGCCGCCGGGCGGTGCTGACGACGGACGGCGGCACGGAGTTCCTGCTGGATCTGCCCGATGCGACCTGGCTGCGCCATGGCGACGGGCTGCAGCTGGACGACGGACGCATGATCAAGGTGCAGGCCGCGCCGGAGGATGTGGTGGACATCACGGCGGCCTCGCCGGCAGCGCTCGTCCGCATCGCCTGGCATCTCGGCAACCGGCATCTGCCGACCCAGCTGCTGGACAATGGCCTGCGCATCCGGCGCGATCACGTCATCGAGGCGCTGGTCGAGCTGCTCGGCGGGACGATGGAGGCCAGATCGGCCCCCTTCGATCCCGAGGGCGGCGCCTATGGTCACGGCCGCACGCATGCCCATGAGCACGGGCATGAGCACGGGCACAGCCATGGACACGGGCATGGGCATGGGCGGGACCACCGCCATCACGACCACGATCATGACCATGCGCACGACCATCACCACGGGCATGGGCACCCGGTGCACAAGGACGGACAGGCATCGTGAACGGGCCGATGACCCCTGATTCATGTGAAACATCCCGACCGGCAGCCGAGCCGGTCGCGGAGGAGGCTGGCCTGACCAGCGCCAGCCTCTTCCGGCTGATGGCGCTGCTCTCGCCGGGGTTCCCGGTGGGCGCCTTCACCTACAGCCATGGACTGGAACAGGTGATCGAGGACGGCGACCTGCGCTCGGCCGGCGATGTGGAGGCCTATCTGACCGCCCTGTTCCGGTACGGATCCGGACAGACGGACGCGATCCTGCTGCGGGTGGCCCATGCGGCCGCCAGCGCCGGCGACGACAGTGCCGTGCTGGAGGCGCGCGATTTCGGCCTTGCGCTGGCACCGTCGCGGGAACGGCTCCTCGAAACCTCGGCGCAGGGCACCGCATTCCTCGACACCTGCCGCAAGGCCTGGTGCCCGACGGCCGGCAGCGCCGGCGCCGCGGTGTTTGCCCGCCTGGTGCCGCAGGACGCCGCTGTCGAGCCCTGGCCCTACCCGGTGGCGGTGGGGCTGACGGCAGCGGCCTGGGGCATCCCGGCCCCGCTCACCCTCACCGCCTACCTTCAGGCCTTTGCCGCCAGCCTGATCTCGGCCACCGTCCGCGCCGTTCCGCTTGGCCAGACCGACGGACAGCGGGTGCTGCACCGGCTGGAACCGGTGCTGGCCGAGGTGGCCCGGCACGCCGGGACACGCGGCCTGTCCGACATCGGCAGCGCCGCGCTCGGCGCGGACATCGCGTCGATGCGCCACGAAACCCAGTACACGAGGTTGTTCAGATCATGACGTCTCCCAACGGCCCCCTGCGCGTGGGCATCGGCGGCCCGGTCGGTGCCGGCAAGACCACACTCACCGACCGGCTCTGCAAGGCGCTGCGTGACCGCTACTCGCTCGCCGTCATCACCAACGACATCTACACCAGCGAGGATGCCGAGGCACTGATGCGGTCGCAGGCGCTGCCGAGCGAGCGCATCCGCGGCGTGGAGACGGGCGGCTGCCCGCACACGGCGATCCGCGAGGATGCCTCGATCAATCTGGCCGCCGTGCATGACCTGACCCGGACGTTCCCGGACCTGGACCTGATCCTGATCGAATCGGGCGGCGACAACCTCGCCGCCACCTTCTCGCCGGAACTGGCAGACCTGACGATCTACGTGATCGATGTGGCGGCCGGCGAGGAAATCCCGCGCAAGGGTGGCCCCGGCATCACCCGCTCCGACCTGCTGGTGATCAACAAGACGGACCTGGCCCCTTACGTCGAGGTGGACCTGTCGGTGATGGACCGGGACGCGAAGCGCATGCGCAAGGAGCGGCCCTATCTCTTCGCCAACACCAAGGCGGGCAAGGGCGTCGGCGAGATCGCCGACTTCATCGTGCGCAAGGGGGGACTGGCAGCCTGAGCGGGTCGCTCAGCGCTGCGACCAGAAATAGGGCGTGAACACCAAGAGCCCGCCCATCAGCTCGAGCCGGCCCAGGATCATCTGGAAGCCCAGCAGCCAGGTGACGCTGTCCGGCAGCGAGGCAAAGGTTCCGGCCGGGCCGATGATCGGCCCGATGCCCGGCCCCACGTTGGCCTGCGCGGTGATCGAGGCGCTGAGCGCCGTTTCCAGATCCAGGCCAAGCAACATGTAGATCATGGCAAAGACCGCAAAGGTGGCGGTATAGAGCACGGAAAAGACGAGCACGCCTTCAAGAACCGCCGGCGGAACGGGACGGCCGGCGTAACGCGGTTCGATGACCCGGTGCGGATGGCTCGCGCGTTTCAGCATCACACGGACGGCGCTCAGCACGATCTGGATGCGGAAGATCTTGAAGCCACCGGCGGTCGAGCCGGAACAGCCCCCGATGAAGGTGGTGAAGAAGAACATCGCAATGGCGAAATTGCCCCACAGCAGATAGTCGCCGGCGGCAAACCCGGTCGTGGTGATGACCGAGACGATGTTGAACGTGGCGCGCGTCAGCAACGTGAAGGGATCGCCCTCGACCCTGCCGTTGATCGAGAGGAAGACGCAGAAGCTGATCAGGGCTGTCAGGCAGATGAAGAAAAAAACCTGCCCCTTGTGCGGATTCGGTCGGCCTTCCGCGAGATAAAGAAAGAAGAGGAAGGGCATCGCCGACATCATCATGAAGACGATCGAGATCCACAGCATGGTGTTGGTGCCATACTTGGCCATCGAACTGTCGGATGTGGCGAAGCCGCCGGTCGCGACGGTGCCCATCATGAAGTTCACCGCATCGAAGGCGCTCATTCCAGCCACGTAATAGGCAAGCGCACAGGCGATGCTGAGCGTGAGATAGAGCATCAGCAGGCGGGCAACGAAGGGCTCGACGCGGCCATAGGGCTTGTTCACCTTCTCCGAGGATTCGATGGCAAACAGCTGCGACCCGCCGATGCGCAGACTTGGCAACAGCAGGATGCCGATGACGACGATGCCGATGCCGCCGATCCAGTTGAGCAGGGACCGCCAGAGCAGGATGCCCGGCGGCTGGCTGTCGAGCCCCGTGATCACCGTCGAGCCGGTGGTCGTCAGGCCGGACGCGGTCTCGAAGAAGGATTCGGCAAAGGTCAGGCCGACGTCGCTCAGATAGAAGGGGATCGCGCCGGCGAAGCTGAACACGAGCCAGGCCGCATTGACGAACAGGAAAGTCTCGCGCGGCCGGAACTGGAACTGGTGCCCTTCCAGCGCGGTGGAGATCAGCGCCCCGGCCACCCCGAGCAGCAGTGCCGTGGTGGCAAAGACGGTCCAGTCACCGTCTCCCGCGATGAGATCGGCGCCGGCCGGCAGAAGCATGAACAGGGCAATGATGATCAGCAGACGGCCAATGGGCAGGATGACGGCGCGAAAATCCATCGTGTCTCTTTCGCCAGATCCGGCACCGTGCAGCACGGCGCCGGAGCGAGGCCAGGCGGATCAGATCGGAAACAGGTCCGGACGGCGACGCCCACCCACCTGCTTTCGCGCATGTTCCCCGTTCCGGCGGCAAATGCAAGCCTGAGCCCCGCAACGCCCGCCTCCCCCGGGGTCCCTGCCCCGGGAAATCGTGAGCCGGCGACCGTTGCAGCCCCATCACGTCCGGATCGCTTCCGGCCCCTGGCCGGGGCACGGCGGGTCAACCGTTGAAGACGACGGCGATCTTGTTGCCGGTCGGATCGCGCAGATAGGCGGCATACCAGTCAGGACCATAGTGCGGACGCGGACCCGCAGCCCCCTCGTCGGCGGCGCCCAGCGCCATGGCCTCGCGGTAGAAGGCATCGACCTCGGCCGGCGACGCGGCCGGGAAGGCGACCATGGTGCCATTGCCGGCCGTGGCGGGCGCACCGTCATGGGGTTCACAGATCCACACCGTCGCGCCCTTGCCGGCTCCAGCGGCGGAATAGCCCCGCCAGCCGGGGAAGCTGGCATGCGACGACCAGCCGATGGTGGCCAGCACACGGTCATAGAAGGCATGCGAAAGGGCCACATCCCGCGCCCCGAGCGTCACGTAGAACTCCATCTCATTCTCCCTGTCATGCCTGGGCGCCAGGATGCCGACGCATGATGCCCCACCAGGGGGCGGGTCAGCCGCCGCACGGGCTTGCCCGGCTCTCCGTTCCGGATGTCGGGGACCATAGCGCAGAAACTCGAACAAAAACAGAACATTTCACATCGCCCGAGGAGATCAGGCGGCGTCCGGCAACGGCAGCCACCCCCGGACCGCGAAGGATCCACGGCTTTTGTTGACTCCGGCCTGCATTCCGATGTATTTCCCGCGAACTTCACGAAAGTGACGCCACTTCCAGCCAGCCGACCGGGACCCGAAAAGGTATAAAGAGCTCCCGGAGGTCAACACCCGACAGCGCGTTGCGCCCTCGGGTGCCACACTGCTTTGCGCGGGTCTTCCCGCTGCGGGCGACTGGTGAAGGACGCGGCGCCACCCCAGATGGAGGGGCACCGGCCCATGTGCCGGACGTCAGGTCGCAACCCGGAAGGACACGCGCATGTTTGAAAGTCTGTCCGAACGCCTCAGTGGCATTCTCGACAAGCTCACCGGGCGTGGTGCTCTGTCCGAGGCCGACGTGAACGAGGCGATGCGCGAAGTCCGCCGCGCGCTGATCGAGGCCGACGTCGCCCTTCCGGTCGTCCGCTCCTTCACCGACAAGGTGCGCAACCGCGCCGTTGGCGCCGAAGTGGTCAAGTCGGTCACCCCGGGCCAGATGGTCATCAAGATCGTCCACGACCAGCTCGTGGACATGCTGGGCGCCGAAGCCGAGCCGATCGACCTGAACGCACCCGCCCCGGTCGCCATCATGATGGTCGGCCTGCAGGGCTCGGGCAAGACGACGACGACGGCCAAGATCGCCCGCCGCCTGACCAACCGCGACAAGCGCAAGGTCCTGATGGCCTCGCTCGACACCCGCCGCCCGGCGGCGCAGGAGCAGCTGAAGGTGCTCGGCGAGCAGAACGGCGTCGACACCCTGCCGATCGTAGCCGGCCAGGGCCCGGTGGAGATCGCCAAGCGCGCCATCCAGGCCGCCCGTCTTGGCGGGTATGACGTGGTCCTGCTCGACACCGCCGGCCGCATCCACATCGACGAAGCGCTGATGCTGGAAATGGCCGAGGTGAAGGCCGCGACCAACCCGCATGAAATCCTGCTGGTCGCCGATTCGCTGACCGGTCAGGACGCGGTGAACCTGGCGAAGAGCTTTGACGAGCGCGTCGGCATCACCGGCATCGCCCTGACCCGCATGGACGGCGACGGCCGCGGCGGTGCGGCCCTGTCGATGCGCGCGGTCACCGGCAAGCCGGTGAAGCTGATCGGTGTCGGCGAAAAGGCCGATGCGCTGGAAGACTTCCATCCGCGGCGCATCGCCGACCGCATTCTCGGCATGGGCGACATCGTCAGCCTCGTCGAGAAGGCGGCCGAAGCGATCGACGCGGAAAAGGCGGCCAAGATGGCGGCCAAGCTGCAGAAGGGCACCTTCGATCTGGAGGACCTGGCCGAGCAGCTGAAGCAGATGGAAAAGCTGGGCGGCATGTCCGGCATGATGAGCATGCTGCCGGGTATCGGCAAGATGAAGAAGCAGATGGAAGCGGCGAACATCGACGAGCGGATGTTCAAGCGCCAGGTCGCGATCATCCAGTCGATGACCCCGACCGAGCGGCGCAAGCCGGACCTGCTCAAGGCCAGCCGCAAGAAGCGCATCGCTGCCGGTTCCGGCGTCGATGTGGCCGAGGTCAACAAGCTCCTCAAGATGCACCGCCAGATGGCCGACGTCATGAAGATGATGGGCAAGAACAAGGGCATGCTCGGCAAGATGATGGGCATGCTCGGCGGCGGCATGGCCGGCGGGATGCCCAGCATCGATCCCAAGCAGCTGGAGCAGCTGGCGAAGTCGGGCCAGGTGCCGGGCGCCGGTGACCTGCTCAAGGGCCTGACCGACGCGGGTGCAACCGGTGCGCCCGGCGCCGCCAAGGGCCTGCCCGGCGGCGTTCCCGGCCTGCCCGGACTGGGCGGACCGAAGCTTCCGGGCCTCGGTGGCTTCCCGGGCTTCCCCGGCTTTGGAAAGGGCAAGAAGTGATGTCCGAGACCCACAAGACAGGCGCCGACACCCAGCTCGGCGACAGCCCCGCGATGGTGGAGCTGCGCGCCCTGCGCGCGTCCATCGACAACATCGACGCAGCTCTGGTGCACATGCTGGCGGAACGCTTCAAGTGCACCCAGAAGGTTGGCCACCTGAAGGCCACCCACGACCTGCCGCCGGCCGATCCGGCGCGCGAACAGATTCAGATCGAGCGTCTGCGCCGGCTGGCCGTCGACGCCAACCTCGATCCTGACTTTGCCGAGAAGTTCCTGGCGTTCATCGTCAAGGAAGTGATCCGGCATCATGAAGCCATTGCCGCGAAGACCGGCAACTGAACGACTGGAGAAACTGAAAATGGCTACGAAAATCCGTCTCGCCCGTGGTGGCGCCAAGAAGCGTCCGTACTACCGCATCGTCGTCACCGACGTCCGCGCCCCGCGCGACGGCCGCTTCATCGAGAAGGTCGGCTCCTACAACCCGATGGTTGCCAAGGAGTCGCCGGAGCGCGTCGTGCTCGACATCGAGCGCATCAAGCACTGGCTGGCGAACGGCGCCACCCCGACCGACCGCGTGCACCGCTTCCTGAACGACGCCGGCCTGCTGACCCGCGACGCCCGCAACAACCCGAAGAAGGGCGAGATGGGCAAGAAGGCTGCCGAGAAGGCCGCTGCCGCCAAGAAGAAGGCTGAAGAAGCTGCTGCTGCAGCTGCCGGCGCGGAGTAATTCCATGGCGCGGGCGGTTTCCCGATCGGCCTCCCGGTCTGACCGGACAGGAGCCCCGGCATGACCGGCGCTCCGCAGGACAAGATCCTGATGGCCGTCGTGGGAGCCGCCCACGGCATACGCGGCGAGGTGCGGGTGAAGCCCTATGGCGACGACCCGCTCTCCTTTACCGACTACGGACCGCTGGAAACGGCGGACGGGACCCGGCGCCTCACGGTGGCAACAGCCCGCGTGCAGAAGACCGTGGTGATCACCAAGTTCAAGGGCATCAACGACCGCAACGCCGCCGAGGCGCTGAACGGCCTTGAGCTCTACGTGCCGCGCGACCGCCTGCCGGAGCCGGACGAAGACGAATTCTACCACACCGACCTGATCGGCCTGACGGCCGTCACCGACAGCGGCGAACCGCTTGGCCGCGTCGTCACGGTGCAGAATTTCGGTGCAGGCGACCTGCTGGAAATCCGCCCGTCGAGCGGCAAGTCCTATTTCCTGCCCTTCACGCAGGCCTTCGTGCCGTCCGTCGATCTGGACGGCGGCACGGTTACCTGCGTCCTGCCGCCGGATTACCTGTCCGACAGCGCCAGGGACGACGGCGACGAGGACGCCGGGGCCGACTGAGAGCGGCTGCGGTTGAGCACAGGCTCGACCCGCGCCATCAGGCGCTGATAGTTTTCCGCCTCTGCGGCCGCCCGGCGCTGTTCCGAGCGCCACAGCGCGATCCCGAACACCACCAGCGCCACGCCGATGCCATTGGCAATCGCATCCAGCATCGACGGCTCGCGGCCGGGGATGAAGGCCTGGGCGATCTCGCCGCCAACGCCGAAGGCGAAGGCCACCAGCGCGGAAATGCGCAGCCGGCAACAGAAGAAGGCATGAATGGCGAAGGTCAGCAGCCCGTAGAAGGTGACATGCAGCAGCTTGTCATAGGGATGCGGCAGGCCGTGGTTGAACACCAGCCCCACCATCAGTCCGAACACGATCAGCACGCCGAGCGGCAGCACGCGGCTCAGCGAAATGTCGATGTAATGGGCCTCGACATGACGGCGGATGAAGGCGGGAAGCGGGAAGCGGATGGACGGCACGGCGGTCTGTCTCCTTGAACGTGGCCCGACAGTGGCGGCCGGCGGTTAAGTCGAGGTTAGGCGCAAGGAGCGTCGGTATCAGAAAAACACATTTGATTTCATATAGTTAAATCATACCGACCAGAATCGGTAAAATTGTCTGCAATTCGCCCGCGCTTTCCTTTTTCCCGCGGCTCGCCTATGCAACGGCAGCAGATCCCGGAACCGACCCATGTTTGCCGCAACGATCCTGACCCTTTACCCGGACATGTTTCCCGGCCCTCTCGGCCAGAGCCTGTCCGGGCGCGCGCTGTCGGAGGGCAAGTGGTCCCTCGAGACGCGCCAGATCCGCGACCATGCCAGCGACCGCCACCGCTCGGTGGACGACACGCCGGCGGGCGGCGGGGCGGGCATGGTGCTGCGCGCCGACATTCTCGCCGCCGCCATCGACGCGGCGACCCGCCCCGACGACGACCGTCCGCGCCTGCTGATGAGCCCGCGCGGACGGCCGCTGACCCAGGCGCGCGTGCGGGAGCTGGCCGCCGGTCCGGGGGCGCTCATCGTCTGCGGCCGGTTCGAGGGCGTGGACCAGCGGGTGATCGAGGCACGGGCGCTGGAAGAGGTCTCCATCGGCGACTACATCCTCTCGGGCGGCGAGATTGCAGCCATCACGCTGCTGGATGCGGTCGTGCGGCTGCTGCCGGGCGTGATGGGCAACCAGGAAAGCGGCGAGACGGAAAGCTTCGAGACCGGCCTGCTGGAGCACCCGCACTACACCCGCCCGGCCGATTTCGAGGGCCGCGGCATCCCCGAGGTGCTGACATCGGGCAATCATCGCAAGATCGCGGACTGGCGCCTGGCCGAGGCCATGGCGCTGACGCAGGCCCGACGCCCGGATCTCTGGGACGCCTATCTGGCCGCCCATCCGCCGAAACCGCCCAGACCGCCGCGGCGCAAACGGCAGGATCCACCCGCTTCGACGTAGAATCTGCATGACAACGCGCGGCGGATGCTGTATCTCCGCGCACGCATTAATTGGATCCTCGCCAATGGTGTGCCTTCGTGCATGCCGGACGCGACCCAACGAGACGTTCAGCGATCCGGGAAACCGGGCCAGCCGGGCGTCGCACGGCCCAAGTCAAAGGCCCCCATGCAGGGCCCAAATCCAAGGCCATGGCCAAGACGGTGTTACCGTCCGGCGGTTTCCTGACCGGAGACCAGCGGACGCTCTGCCCGCGCAACTGACAAGGAAAAACTGCCATGAACATCATCGAACAGATCAACGCCGAAGAGCAGGCCAAGGTCGAAGCCGTCCGCAAGCTGCCGGAATTCTCCCCGGGCGACACCGTCAAGGTCAACGTGAAGGTGGTTGAAGGCAACCGCACCCGCACGCAGGCCTACGAAGGCGTCTGCATTGCCCGTTCGGGTGGCGGCATCAACGAGAGCTTCACCGTTCGCAAGATTTCCTACGGCGAAGGCGTCGAGCGCGTGTTCCCGACCTGCTCTCCGCTGATCGAGAGCGTCGAGGTCGTGCGCCGCGGCAAGGTGCGCCGCGCCAAGCTGTATTACCTGCGTGACCGTCGCGGCAAGTCGGCCCGTATCGTCGAGGCCACCAACGCCCGCGCCAAGCGCCTCAACGAGGAAGCCCGCGCCGACGCCGCAGCCGCCAAGGCTGCCGCGGCTGCGGAAAAGGCTGCTGCGGCTGCCGCTTCGGCCGAGTGATCGGACCGGCATTCCCGATCCGGAAGGGCGGCCTCGCGGCCGCCCTTTTCTTTTGGGCCGGGAACGCCGGCCAAAAGCCCGGACCAGACGCGCAAAGCCGGAAGGCCGCGCCGGGACGGGCCGTGCGGCCTGACTTGAACAAAGCTCAAGAATGACGGCGCGCTTGAGACTTGACCCCTGCCCTGCGTTCAAGGCATTGAATCGGGCAAGACCGGAGGCGGCAAACAACCGCCGTCCGGCAGCGCGACAAGGGCACCGGCCGCCTCGGGCGGTCAAGGAGCAGCCCGGGCCAGGTTTCAGGAGTTTCCCATGACGAAAGCGCGGACCCTCTACGACAAGATCTGGGATGATCACGTCGTCGACATGCAGGAAGACGGCACCGCCCTGCTCTACATCGACCGGCATCTGGTGCATGAAGTCACCAGCCCGCAGGCCTTTGAAGGTCTGCGCATGACCGGCCGCAAGGTGCGCCAGCCGGAGAAGACCCTCGCCGTCGTCGACCACAACGTGCCGACCACCGACCGCAGCCAGGGCATCGACGATCCGGAATCGGCGCTGCAGGTGCAGACCCTTGCCGCCAACGCGGCGGAGTTCGGCGTCGAGTACTACAGCGAGCTCGACAACCGCCAGGGCGTCGTGCACATCGTCGGCCCGGAGCAGGGCTTCACCCTGCCGGGCATGACCATTGTCTGCGGCGACAGCCACACCTCGACCCACGGCGCCTTCGGCGCGCTGGCACATGGCATCGGCACCTCCGAAGTGGAACACGTTCTGGCCACCCAGACGCTGATCCAGAAGAAGGCCAAGAACATGCTGGTCCAGGTGGACGGCAAGATCCCGGCCGGCGTGACCGCCAAGGACATTATCCTCGCCATCATCGGCGAGATCGGCACGGCCGGCGGCACCGGCTACGTCATGGAATACGCGGGCGAGGCCATCCGCTCGCTGTCCATGGAAGGCCGCATGACCATCTGCAACATGTCGATCGAGGGCGGCGCCCGCGCCGGGCTGATCGCCCCCGACGAGACCACCTTCGCCTACATCAAGGGCCGCCCGAAGGCTCCGAAGGGCGCAGCGCTTGAGCAGGCGATTGCCTACTGGAAGACGCTGCACACCGATGAGGGCGCACATTTCGACAAGGTGGTGAAGCTCGACGCCGCCAACCTGCCGCCGATCGTGACCTGGGGCTCGTCGCCGGAGGACGTGGTCTCCGTGACCGGCGTCGTGCCGAACCCGGACGAGATCGCCGACGAGAACACCCGCAAGTCCAAGTGGCGCGCGCTGGACTACATGGGCCTGACGCCGGGCACGAAGATCACCGACATTCCGATCGATGTCGTGTTCATCGGCTCCTGCACCAACGGCCGCATCGAGGACCTGCGCGCCGCCGCCGCCGCCATCGGCACCGGCAAGGTGAAGGACGGCGTCAAGGCCATGGTCGTGCCGGGCTCCGGTCTGGTCAAGGAACAGGCGGAAGCCGAGGGCCTGGACAAGATCTTCAAGGCGGCCGGCTTCGAGTGGCGCGAGCCGGGCTGCTCGATGTGCCTGGCCATGAATGCGGACAAGCTGAAGCCGGGCGAACGCTGCGCCTCGACCTCGAACCGCAACTTCGAGGGCCGTCAGGGCTTCAAGGGCCGCACGCATCTGGTCTCGCCGGCCATGGCCGCCGCCGCCGCGATCGCTGGCCGCTTCGTCGACATTCGCGAGTGGCAGACGGCCTGATTCGCGGCCTCCGACGCAGAACCACCCAGGCCCCCGGCATCGCCGGGGGCTTTTGCTTTGTTTTCAAGTCTCTGGATCAGATACGCGGTCAGGCACCGGGTGTGGCACCCGGTCGGGCACGGGGACCCGGCAATCCCCGACCGCACGCCGGACAAGGCACGCAAGCCGGTGGAAAAAATGCCGCAGCGACTTCTCCCGACCATTTGCCGGGAATGATTGATTCATCCCTTAATTCAATAAGATGGATATCGATTTTACCCTAGGAGACATGCGCGGTTTTCCGCGATTCCGCATGTGTTTTACGGGCTTCACAAGACTGTCACCTCGGCACTACTATATGAATAGCGAGTTAAGGTAGTACCCGGTATCGGGGTACCGGTGCCGGTTCTGTTTGCGATGGCAAGGAGCCGCAGGTGACGATTGCCGTACCCTCGGGCGCCCATCCGGCCCTGGTGCTGAATGCGGATTACAGGCCCCTCAGTTACTACCCGCTGTCCCTCTGGTCATGGCAGGACGCGGTCAAGGCGGTCTTTCTCGACCGGGTGAACATCGTCTCCGTCTATGACACGGCGGTCCGAAGTCCGACCTTCGAGTTCAAGCTGCCGAGCGTGGTGTCGCTCAAGACCTTCGTCAAACCCTCGCGCTACCCGGCCTTCACCCGCTTCAACGTGTTCCTGCGCGACAAGTTCCAGTGCCAGTATTGCGGCTCGAAGGACGACCTGACCTTCGACCATCTCATCCCCCGCTCCCGCGGCGGACAGACCACCTGGGACAACGTCATCACCGCCTGCTCTCCCTGCAACCTGCGCAAGGCCAACAAGAGCTGCGAACAGCTCGACATGTGGCCGATGCACATGCCGTTCCAGCCGACGATCCAGGATCTGCACAACAACGGCCGCGCCTTTCCGCCCAATTACCTGCACGAAAGCTGGCTTGACTTCCTGTACTGGGACACGGAACTGGAGCCTTAACAGACTTTAACCGGCCGCATGAAATCTCCTTAAACAGCCATCAACCAACGCCGCAGATGTCGTCGGCATTTGCGTCGAATTTTAGTGTTTCGGAAGAGGAATTGACGATTATCACTCGCAGATGACTGTCTGGAGTGACGCAATGGTTCCCCCTGCCCTGACGCGCCTGGCGAAGACTGTACACGCGTTCGCGGTGGAAACGCGCGGTGTCTTCCTGCCGATTGCCGGCTTCATGCTGCTGATCCTCATCGTCGTCGCCGGCGCCGGCACGGACTTCGGCCGGGCCATCCTGATCCGGGCCCGGGTGGCTGCGGCCGTCGATGCGGCGGTGCTGGCGGTGGCGCGCGACCTGTCGGTGAAGATCATGACGGACGCGGAGATTTCCGATGTCCTGAACAAGAGCTTCCAGTCCAACCTGACCTCGCTCAACCTCGAAGGGGTCAGCATGGGCAACCTCGTCTACACCATCGACCCGGTCGAAGGCACCGTCGAGGCGACAGCAACGGCAAACGTGCCGACCACCTTCATCTTCATGGGCGGCATCGGCCCCAAGACCATCCCCGTGTCGGTCACGGCCCAGTCGACCTACTCGCTGTTCGACGTCGAGCTGGCGATGGTTCTCGACATCACCGGGTCGATGAACACGAACAACAACATCGCCTCCCTGCGAACTGCGGCAACCTCCGTGGTCGACATCCTCATTCCGCCGGAAACGAGCGAGTCGGACTCGAGAGTGAAGATTTCGCTCGTCCCCTACAGCCAGGGCGTCAATCTCGGCACGTATGCCCCCCTCGTGAAGAATGGCAATTCGCCCTACACCCCCTGTGTGACAGAACGCATGGGCCCGCAGAAGTTCACGGACGCGACCTACAACTTCAATGGCCAAAGCTCGAACTTCTTTGGCGGCGGGACGACCAAATGCCCGTCGCAATCGCCCCTGCGCCCCTTGTCCGCAAACGCGCCTGCCCTGAAAACGGCAATCAACGGGCTCGTCGCGATGGGCGGAACAGCCGGCCAGATCGGGATCGCCTGGGGTTGGTACACCTTGTCTCCGAACTGGTCCAACCTCTGGCCTTCAGCCTCCGATCCGGAAAGCTACGGCAAGGACAAGCTGAAGAAGGTCGCCTTGATCATGACTGACGGTGACTTCAACGACTTCTACGATCTCGTCGCCATGAACCGGAACACCTGCAACTTCAGGGGGCAAAGGTCTGACTCAACCGAGGCTGGCTGGAACTTCCATGACAGCAGGAATGGTTTCTACTGGTTGCCAGATCGCTGGCTCGGCGGCGGCTGTCTGAACGGCACCAACAGCTATTGGCAAGGCCAGTACTTCCACGATGCCGGATACAATGATCAGCCCTCTGTCAGAGCACGCAGACTTTGCGATGCGATGAAAGAAAAAGACATTCACATCTATACAGTTCTGTTTGCGGGATCAAATGGACCCAGTTCCAATGCTGAAACCCTCATGCAGTACTGCGCGACTGATCCGAACACGAGCTACTTCAAGGCGACGAATTCACAGGCCCTGATCTCGGCCTTCCAGAAGATCGCCAACCAGATCCAGTCGATCTACCTTTCAAAATGACCGCCGGAACGGCGGCAGCGCAAGCCACCGCAGGAAAAAGGCCCGCCGGTTCGCCGGCGGGCCTGAGATTGATGACAAACCCTCTATCGTCATCCCGGCCCAGCTGAGCGTGAGCGAAGCGCCGAGCCGGGATCCAGACATCAGCCGCGCGAAGCGCGACACACCTGTCGGTCGCGAGTCGTATCGAGTTGACTTGGTTTTGGGCTCGCTTGCGCTCGCACAGACATGCTGGATTCCGGATCTGCGGTTCGCTGAACGCTCACCTTGTCCGGAATGACGGCAAACTGACGAAACCCGAAGTTTGTCAGCAGTCTGAGGCCCGCCGGTTCGCCGGCGGGCCTTCGTGTTTCGGCGGCGGGCCGAAGGATCAGGTGCGGTTCTGGCGGTTCTCGATCAGATCGTCGACCACGGCCGGATCGGCCAGCGTCGAGGTGTCGCCAAGGCTGTCGAAGCTGTCCTCGGCGATCTTGCGCAGGATGCGGCGCATGATCTTGCCGGAGCGGGTCTTCGGCAGGCCGGGCGCGAACTGGATGAGGTCCGGCGAGGCGATCGGGCCGATTTCCTTGCGGACATGGGCGACGAGCTCCTTGCGCAGGGCCTCGCTCGGCTCCTCGCCGGCCATCAGCGTGACATAGGCGTAGATGCCCTGCCCCTTGATGTCATGCGGATAGCCCACGACAGCGGCCTCCGAGACCTTCGGATGCGCCACGAGCGCGCTTTCCACCTCGGCGGTTCCCATGCGGTGACCGGACACGTTGATCACGTCGTCGACGCGGCCCGTGATCCAGTAATAGCCATCCGCGTCGCGGCGGCAGCCATCGCCGGTGAAATACATGCCCTTGTAGGTGGAGAAGTAGGTCTGCACGAAGCGGTCATGATCGCCATAGACCGTGCGCATCTGGCCGGGCCAGCTGTCGAGGATCACCAGGTTGCCTTCGGTCGCACCCTCGAGGATCTTGCCCTCGGCATCGACGACGGCAGGCTGGACACCGAAGAACGGCCGCGTGGCAGAACCCGGCTTCAGCGCCGTGGCTCCCGGCAGCGGCGTGATCAGGATGCCGCCGGTCTCGGTCTGCCACCAGGTGTCAACGATCGGGCAGCGCTTCTCGCCGACCACGTTGTGGTACCACAGCCAGGCTTCCGGATTGATCGGCTCCCCGACGGAGCCGAGCAGGCGCAGGCTCTTGCGCGAGGTGCGGGTCACATGCTCGTCGCCGGCGCCCATCAGCGAGCGGATGGCCGTCGGCGCGGTGTAGAAGATGTTGACCTTGTGCTTGTCGACCACATCCCAGAAGCGGCCGGCGTTCGGGTAGGTCGGAACGCCCTCAAACATCAGCGTGGTGGCGCCGTTCGCGAGCGGCCCGTAGACGATGTAGCTGTGGCCGGTGACCCAGCCCACATCGGCGGTGCACCAGTAGATGTCGCCGTCGTGATAGTCGAAGACATACTGGTGCGTCATCGACGCATAGACCAGATAGCCGCCGGTGGTGTGCAGCACGCCCTTGGGGCTGCCCGTGGAGCCGGACGTGTAGAGGATGAACAGCGGGTCTTCCGCGTTCATCTCGACCGGCTCGCAGTGGTCGGACACGCGCTCGGCCTCGTCGTGATACCAGACATCGCGGCCGGGGGTCATGGTCACGGCACCGCCGGTGCGCTTGACCACGATCATGGTCTCGACCGGTGCCTTCTCGACGGCCTTGTCGGCATTGGCCTTGAGCGGCACGCTGCGGCCGCCGCGCAGGCCCTCGTCTGCCGTGATCAGGCAGGTGGACTTGCAGTCGGCAATGCGCTGCGCCAGGCTGTCCGGAGAAAAGCCGCCGAAAACGATGGAATGCACGGCACCAATGCGGGCACAGGCCAGCATGGCATAGGCCGCCTCGGGGATCATCGGCAGATAGATCGTGACCCGGTCGCCCTTCTTCACGCCCTTGGCATGCAGGACATTGGCGAAGCGGTTCACCTCGCGCGACAGGTCGCGGTAGGTGATGATCTTGTGCTCGGACGGGTCGTCGCCTTCCCAGATGATGGCCGGCTGGTCGCCACGGCGGGCGAGATGACGGTCGATGCAGTTGGCCGAGACGTTCAGCGTGCCGTCCTCGAACCACTTGATCGAGACATTGTGCGGATCATAGGACGTGTTCTTGACCCGGGTGAACGGCTTGATCCAGTCGACGCGCTTGCCGTGCTCGCCCCAGAAGGCATCCGGGTTCTCGACAGACTGGTGATACATTTCCAGGTATTTTGCGTTGTCGACGAGGGCGTGTGCCGCCACCTCCGCCGACACCGGGAACACGTTGTCCGACATGCCTTCCTCCCAACTGCTTTCCGGCTGGCTTCCCTTGGGACACCCCCGGTTCGGCGGCATTATGCTGGGCAGCCCCGGTCGCGTCCATTAGGGATAAGTCGAACTTTCGTAGGCGGATTCGGTGGTTAGGTCACCCGACAATTCCGATGGCGAGGCCCTGGAGACCCACCACGCCGAGCCAGTGCAGGCTCTCGACCAGCGTCAGAAGGGGGCTTGACCGTTGATGCCGATGGGTCACGACGAGCGATGTGAGGAAAAAGCCGGTCCAGATCATTCCTGCGGAAATCAGGCCGCTTTTCATGCTGAGACCCCCGGCATGGTAGATCACGCCGGCGAAGATGAAGGCCATCAGCAGATGCGCGACGAGCGAGACGACCAGCGTCAGCGGATCGCGCTGCGGCGTTCCGGGGGCAACACCGGCAAGGCGCTGCCAGCGTGACCCCAGCACCAGATGCCAGGCCAGGCTGAAGCAGAAGCTGACCAGCCCGGCCACCGCCACACCGATCAGGTTGATCCCGTCGAACATCATCGCCCCGGCCCTCCCCGGCCCTTGCAGATCAGCCCCGGCCGCCGAAAATGGCGGAACCGACCCTCACATGGGTGGCGCCAAAGGAAACGGCAATGCCGTAGTCGGCCGACATGCCCATCGAGAGCTGCGCAAGTCCGTTGCGGGTGGCAATCTTCTGCAGCAGGGCAAAATGCGGCCCCGGCGCCTCCTCGACCGGCGGAATGCACATCAGGCCGATCACGGTCAGGCCGATGTCCTCGCGGCACAGGCGGATGAAAGCGTCGGCCTCCTTCGGCGCGATGCCGGCCTTCTGCGGTTCCTCGCCGGTGTTCACCTGGATGAAGCACGGCAGGTCCCGGCCCTGCGCCAGCATCTCCACCTTCAGGGCCCGGGCGATCTTCTCCCGGTCGATGGTGTGGATCACGTCGAAGGTGGCGACCGCCTCCCTGGCCTTGTTGGACTGCAGCGGCCCGATCAGATGCAGCTCGATGCCGGAGAACTCCTGCCGCAGGCCGGGCCACTTGCCCATCGCCTCCTGCACCCGGTTCTCGCCGAAGACGCGCTGCCCGGCCTGCAGCACGGGGCGGATGTCGTCGGCCTCGAAGGTCTTCGACACGGCGATCAGGGTGACGGCGCCGGCGGCGCGACCCTGTTCGGCCTCGGCGCTGCGGATGTCGGCAAGGACCGCGGCAAGACGGTCGGTGGCGGTGTCGGCCATGGCAGGATCTCCAGCATCAGGCGCCCGTGGCGGGCGGCGTGTGCCTCTGATACGGTGGCAAGCCTCTCCGGTTCAAGCCACTGCTTCCCGCAGCCCTCTTCCCGGCGCGAAATGCGCCGCAATTTCAGCCAATCATGTTGACCCTTGCGGGAAATTCTGGTGACAGTCCGGCAGACCTGTGTGTGATGCGCGCCTGTTTGCGGGCGCCGATGAAATGGCGAAATTGATGGCTACGGAACGGGAACGTTACAACGCGCGCGATGTCGAGGCGCGCTGGCAGAAGCTGTGGGACGAGAAGGACGTGTTCAAGACGTCCAACGACGATCCGCGCGAGAAATACTACGTGCTGGAGATGTTCCCCTACCCGTCCGGCCGCATCCACATGGGACACGTCCGCAACTACGCGATGGGTGACGTCGTGGCCCGCTACAAGCGCGCCCGCGGCTTCAACGTGCTGCATCCGATGGGCTGGGACGCGTTCGGCATGCCCGCCGAGAACGCGGCCATGCAGAACAACGTCCATCCGAAGGACTGGACCTACGAGAACATCGCCTTCATGCGCGGCCAGCTCAAGATCATGGGCCTGTCGCTGGACTGGAGCCGCGAGTTCGCGACCTGCGACGTGGAATACTACACGCAGCAGCAGCGCCTGTTCCTGAAGTTCCTGGAAGCCGGCCTCGTCTATCGCAAGAAGTCCAAGGTCAACTGGGACCCGGTCGACATGACCGTGCTCGCCAACGAGCAGGTGATCGACGGCCGCGGCTGGCGCTCCGGCGCCCTCGTCGAGCAGCGCGAGCTGACCCAGTGGTTCTTCAAGATCACCGACTATTCCGAGGACCTGCTGGAGGCGATCGACACGCTCGACCGCTGGCCGGAAAAGGTCCGCCTGATGCAGAAGAACTGGATCGGCAAGTCGGAAGGCCTGCGCGTCCGCTTCGAGTTCACCGCTCCGGCCCCGACGGGCGACACGACGCTCGAGATCTTCACCACGCGCCCCGACACGCTGTTCGGTGCCTCGTTCATGGGCCTGTCGCCGGATCACCCGATCTCGGGGAAGCTCGCGGAGAGCAATCCGGCCATCGCGGCCTTCATCGAGGACTGCCGCCGCATCGGCACCTCGGCCGAGGCCATCGAGACGGCCGAGAAGAAGGGCATCGACACGGGCCTGCGCGTGAGGCACCCGCTGGATGCCTCCATCGAGTTGCCCGTCTACATCGCCAACTTCATCCTGATGGATTACGGCACCGGCGCGATCTTCGCCTGCCCGGCGCATGACCAGCGCGACCTCGACTTCGCCCGCAAGTATGGCCTGCCGGTGAAGCCCGTCGTGCTGCCGAAGGACGCCGATCCGGCCGCCTTCACCGTCGCCGACGTGGCCTACACGGAGGATGGCACCCTCTTCAACTCCGGCTTCCTCGACGGCCTCGGCATCGCCGAAGCCAAGGAGGCGGTCGCGCGCAAGCTGGAAGCGGTAACGCTCCACGGTGCGCCGCAGGCCACCCGCCAGGTGAACTACCGCCTGCGTGACTGGGGCATCTCGCGCCAGCGCTACTGGGGCTGCCCGATCCCGGTCATCCATTGCGACGACTGCGGCGTGGTGCCGGAGAAGGACGAGAACCTGCCGGTCAAGCTGCCGGACGACATCACCTTCGACAAGCCCGGCAACCCGCTCGACCGGCACGCCACCTGGCGCCATTGCGCCTGCCCGAAATGCGGCAAGCCGGCGCGCCGGGAAACCGACACCATGGACACCTTCGTGGACAGTTCCTGGTATTTCGCCCGGTTCACCGCTCCGCACCATGACGAACCGACCGATCCGCAGGCGGCCAATGGCTGGCTGCCGGTCGACCAGTACATCGGCGGCATCGAGCACGCGATCCTGCACCTGCTCTACTCGCGCTTCTTCACCCGCGCGATGCAGAAGGTGGGCGCGCTGGACCTGAAGGAGCCGTTCAAGGGCCTGTTCACGCAGGGCATGGTCACGCACGAGACCTACAAGAGCGTGGAGGGCAAGTGGCTGAGCCCGACCGAGATCCGTTTCGTCGAGGGCGAGACGCGCCAGGCAGTCGAGATCGCCACCGGCGCACCGGTGACCATCGGCTCCATCGAGAAGATGTCCAAGTCGAAGAAGAACACGGTCGACCCGACGGACATCATCGAGACCTATGGTGCCGACACGGCCCGCTGGTTCGTGCTGTCCGACAGCCCGCCGGAGCGCGACGTCATCTGGACCGAGGAAGGCGTTCAGGGCTCCTGGCGCTTCGTGCAGCGCGTCTGGCGCCTGGTCGGCGAAGTGGCGGCCACGCCGAAGCGCGGCGTCGAGGCCCCGCAAATGGGCGAAGCGGCGCTGGAGCTGCGCCGTGCCACGCACAAGACGCTGGCCGCCGTCTCCCGCGACATCGAAGGCCTCGGCTTCAACCGGGCGGTCGCCCGCATCTATGAACTCGTGAACCAGATCGGCAAGACGGTCCACGCCGGTCTCGGCGCGGCGGATGCCGCCTGGGCCGCGCGCGAGGCCTGCGAATACCTCGTCATGATGATGGCACCGATGATGCCGCATCTTGCAGAGGAATGCTGGTCCGAACTCGGACATGACACGCTGGTGGCGGAAGCCGCCTGGCCGGCGCTCGACGAGAGCCTGCTGGTCGAGGACAGCGTCGTCCTGCCGGTTCAGGTCAACGGCAAGAAGAAGGGCGAGATCACCGTGGCACGCGACGCCTCGACGGCCGACGTCGAAGCAGCCACACTGGCCCAGGATTTCGTCCAGCGGGCGCTGGAAGGCCGCGCTCCGCGCAAGATCATCGTGGTGCCGCAGAGGATCGTGAATGTCGTTGGCTGATGCTTGGGCGCGCGGGCGCCGCACCTCCCTCGGGCTTGCCCTGATCCTGGCCAGCGGCGTGCTGCTGGCCGGCTGTCAGGTGCGGCCGCTCTATGGCCAGCTCCCGAGCGTCTCCGGTACGGCCGGCGAAAGCGTGCAGACGGAACTGGCCGCCATCGAGATCGACCGGATCGACACGGTCACCGAGATGCGGCTGTCCGACGCCCGGCGCGTGCTCTACAATGAGCTTCTGTTCGGCTTCGAGCGCGGCGCCTATCCGCCGGCCAAGAAGTACCGGCTGAAGATGGTCATGAACATCGGCGTGTCGGAAGTGGGTGTCGAGCGGCTCGCCGACGTGCCCTCGGCCTACACCACGACGATGAACGTCTCCTTCGTCCTGTCCGACATCACCACCGACCGGACGCTGATGACGGGCAAGTCCTTCGCCACGGCGTCCTATGACTTCTCCAGCCAGCGCTTTGCCAACCTGCGCGCCCGCCGCGACGCGGAAGAACGTGCAGCCAAGCAGGTGGCTCAGGATGTCCAGGCCCGCATTGCCGGCTACTTCGCCACGGCCCGGTGAGATGAGGTGATGCCGTGGTCGCGCTGAAAGCCGGCGACATTGATCGTTTTGTCGCCAAGCCGCCGGCGAATGTCCACGCGATCCTGGTCTATGGACCCGACACGGGGCTTGTGTCCGAACGGGCACAGGCCCTTGTTGCCGCCTACAGCGCCGGCAACGACGACCCCTTCAGCCTCGCCAAACTGGATGCGGCGGATGTCGTTTCAGATCCGAATCGGCTGATCGACGAGGCCCTGACCATCCCGCTGTTCGGTGGTCGCCGCACCATCTGGGTCAAGGATGCCGGCGGCCGCAACCTCTTGCCGGCCGTCACGCCTGTGGTCAACCTGCTCGATTGCCCGGCTGTCGTGGTGATCGAGGCGGGCGACCTCAAGAAGGGCACGGGCCTGCGCAAGCTGTTCGAGACCGACAAGCGCGCCGTCGCCGTTCCCTGCTACGCGGACACGGCCAGAGACCTGGAAACGCTCATTGACGAGGAGACCCGCGCCGCCGGGCTGACCATCACCCGCGAGGCCCGCGCCAGCCTGCACGGGCTGCTCGGCGCCGACCGCATGGCCAGCCGCGGCGAACTGCGCAAGCTCTGCCTCTATGCCCATGGCAAGGGCCGGATCGACACCGACGACATCGAGGCGATCATCGGCGATGCCTCGGCCTTCGAGCTTTCCGAACTGATCGACGCGGCCGCCGGCGGAGACCTGCCCGCCCTCGACCACGGGCTGGAACGGCTGGATGCGGCCGGCAGCAACGCCTCCGTCATCGCCGGGCAGACGCTGGCGCATTTCCAGTGGCTTCACCGCCTGCGCGCGGATGTGGACAGCGGCACCCCGGCCGCACAGGTGATCGAAAACGTGCGGCCGCCGGTGTTCTTCAAGCGCAAGACCGCCCTCACCCGCCAGCTGACCATCTGGACGGCACCGGATCTGGAGAAGGCCATGGACAGGCTGTCGGAGGCAATGCGCATTGCCCGGCTGAACGACCGCATCGGCATGCCGGTCCTGTCCGAAGCCCTTCTGACCCTCGCCCGGGTCGCCGGCGCGCGAAGCCGGTCCCGCCGATAAACAACGCGGCCAGAAAGTGGCGAACCGAGAACAGTCTCTCCATCGTCATCCCGGCTCGAGCTGACGCTCGTCCGGGATGACGCCTGAGATGTAACGGCGTTGCTAAAACAAAAGCGGCCCGGACAAGCCGGACCGCTTCCGATTCGACCATCCTGATGACCCGTTAGCGGGTTTCGATGCCGAGCTTGCGGCACAGCTCGTCGAGCTGCTCCAGCGAGGCATACTTGATCTTCATCTCGCCGGATTCCTTGCCGGGCTTGTGCCCGATGGCGACCTTGAGGCCAAGGCTGTCGGTCAGCCGCTTTTCCAGCGCACGGGTGTCCGCATCCTTCTCGGCCTTGGCCGCCGTGTCCTTGCTGCCGGAGAGCTTGGACAGGATTTCCGGATCCTGGGCAAGCTTCTCGGCCTCGCGCACCGAAAGACCCTTCTCGACGATCAGCTCGGCCAGCGCCGACGGATCCTCCAGCGTGATCAGCGCGCGCGCGTGGCCGGCCGTGATCAGCCCCTCGGCCAGATAGTCCTTCACGGCGTTCGGCAGCTTCAGCAGACGCATGGTGTTGGCGACGTGACTGCGGCTCTTGCCGATTAGCCGGGCCAGATCGTTCTGGCTGTAGGCGAACTCGGCCGTCAGCTGCTCGTAGCCGAGCGCCTCTTCGATCGGGTTCAGGTCGGCGCGCTGGACGTTCTCGATGATCGCCAGCTCGAGCGCTTCCTGGTCGGTGATCTCGCGGATCAGCACGGGCACGTCATGCAGGCCGGCCCGCTGGGCCGCCCGCCAGCGCCGCTCGCCGGCGATGATCTCGTAATGATTGGGCTTGCCGGCCGCAGGACGCACGAGAATGGGCTGGATGATGCCCTTCTCCCGGATCGACTCGGTCAGCTCCGTCAGGTCCTTCTCGTGGAAGGTCTTGCGCGGGTTGCGCGGGTTGGGCTCGAGGAACTCGACGGGCACCTTGCGGGTGTCGCGCGGCGGGGCCTTGTCCGCCTGGGCGGCCGCCTGCTCCTGCGAGGCCGGAACAATGCCCGCATCGCCGATCAGCGCGGCAAGGCCCCTGCCCAGCCGCTTGTTGCGTCCACCGTCTTCAGCCATGGTTTTTCTCCGCTTGCGCGATTGGTCTTGGATCAGGAATGGAAAACGCGGCGCATCCGCCGCGTTCCGAGCGAGACAGGGACCGGCCGCCGTCAGGCCGCCACGCGGCGCAGCTCACGTTCCCGCTGGATGATCTCGGAGGCCAGCCGCAGATAGGCCTGGCTGCCGGCGCATTTCAGGTCATAAAGCAGGGCCGGCTTGCCGTAGGACGGGGCTTCCGAAATACGCACGTTGCGCGGGATGATGGTCTCGTAGACCGCATCGCCCATCGTCTCGCGCACGTCGGCGACGACCTGGCTCGAGAGATTGTTGCGGCTGTCATACATGGTCAGGACGATGCCATGGATCGTCAGCTCGTTGTTGAGCGCGGTGCGAACCTGCTCCACGGTCGACAGCAGCTGCGAGAGACCTTCCAGCGCGAAGAACTCGCACTGCAGCGGCACCAGGATCGAGTGCGACGCCGACAGCGCATTGATGGTCAGCAGGTTGAGCGAGGGCGGGCAGTCGACCAGCACATAGGTGAAGCCGATCTCCCGGAACAGCCGCGAGGTGGCGAACTGGTCGATGGCCTTGCGCAGACGATAGGCACGGTCGGCGCTGGAGGCGATTTCCAGTTCGAGGCCGAGCAGGTCCATCGTCGAGGGAGCCACCCAGAGGCGCGGCACCGCCGTTTCCTTCACGGCCTCCTCCATGGAACAGTCCCCGCAGAGAATGTCATAGGTCGAAAGGGCGCGATCACGCCGGTCGATGCCGAGCCCGGTGGACGCGTTGCCCTGCGGGTCGAGGTCGACGACCAGGACGCGCTCGCCGATGGCGGCCAGTGCGGTGCCGAGATTGATGGCAGTGGTGGTCTTGCCGACGCCACCCTTCTGGTTGGCAAGCGCGAGCACGCGCGGAGAATCCGGAAGCTTGTTCATCACCGGGAACCTTCCTCGACAGATCGGGCCGCCAGGTTGGAGAGGATCAACATGCGGCTCTCTGGATCAATGAGACTGACCTTTTCTACCAGATCGAAGCCCCAGGCGTGAGACGCTTCGTTAACCTCCCGCTGAAAATCGCGGCCTTTGTGGAAAACGGCAACAGCGCCCTCCTCCATGAACCGCCGGCAATAGTGCAGCAGCGCATCCAGCGAGGCGAGCGCCCGGGCCGAGACGGCATCGACCGGACCATGGGTCCATTGTTCCGCCGCCGACTCGATCCGTACAGGGAGCACCGTGCCGCTGGACCCGGTCTCGCGCAGGGCTGTGCGCAGGAAGGCCGCCTTCCGCTGGTTGCTTTCAACGAAATAGACATGGGCACCTGGCGTATCGGCGAGGAGGATCGCTGTCACGATCCCCGGGAACCCTGCCCCGCTGCCAAGATCAACCCACCGTTTCGCCTCCGGCCGGACCAGATGCGGCTGCAGGCTGTCGGCCACATGCCGGCGCCAGATTTCCGGGATGGTCGCCGGCGAGATCAGGTTCTGGGCCGGCTGCCAGCGCAAGACCAGATCCACGTAAGTTTTCAACCGCTCCTCAGTTTCACGTGAAACAGAGGCGAAATCCTTGAGGATATGCGGTCCGTCCTTGGGGGTTTTCCCAACCATATTCACAAGCCCCTCACGCCGCGCCGCGCCGGTCGAGCCGCTTCACCTGCGACAGGAGCAAGGTCAGCGCCGCCGGCGTCATGCCGTCCATGCGGGACGCCTGGCCAATCGTTTCGGGCCGAACCGTTTCCAGCTTTTGCCGCACCTCGTTCGACAGGCCCGACAGCGCGGCAAAATCGAAGTCTTCAGGAATGGCAAGAGCCTCATCGCGGCGCAGGGCGGCGATGTCGGCGGCCTGGCGATCCAGATAGACCGCATAGAGCGCATCGGTGGCCACCTGCTCGGCAACGGGGGCCGCGATGCCGGCAAGCTCCGGCCAGATCGGATAGAGACGGTCGAGCGTCATGTCGGGATAGGACAGGAGATCAAAGGCGCTGCGACGGATGCCGTCCTGGTTGACGGGCAGCCCCTGACGCGCCGCCTGGGCCGGCGTGATGCTGAGCCCCTGCATGAGATCCCGCGCCGCCTCGAGCGCCGCGACCTTCGTTTCAAAGGCGGCGCGACGCACGGGACCAACGCAGCCAAGCGCCAGACCGGCAGGCGTCAGGCGCTGGTCGGCATTGTCGGCACGCAGCGACAGACGATACTCCGCCCGGGAGGTAAACATGCGATAGGGCTCGGTGATGCCCCGCGTGACCAGATCGTCAATCATCACGCCGATGTAGCCCTGACCGCGATCGACAACGAAGTCGTGCGCGCCTCCCCCGGCGCGGAGCGCGGCATTCAGGCCGGCCACGAGCCCCTGCGCACCGGCCTCCTCATAGCCGGTCGTGCCGTTGATCTGCCCCGCAAGGAACAGGCCCTTGCATCGCCGCGCCTCCAGAGTGGTCGTCAGCTCGCGCGGATCAACATGGTCATACTCGATGGCGTAGCCGACCTGCAGCACCGACACGGCCTCAAGCCCGGGGATCGTCCGCAGGAACGCGAGTTGCGCATCCTCCGGCAGCGAGGTCGAGATGCCGTTGGGATAGACCGTGTGATCGTCGAGACCCTCCGGCTCGAGAAAGATCTGGTGGCCTTCGCGGTCGCCGAAGCGGACGATCTTGTCCTCGATCGACGGGCAGTAGCGCGGACCGCGGCCCTTGATCTCGCCCGAATACATCGCGGAGCGCGACAGGTTCTCGCGGATGATCCGGTGCGTCTCGTCGGTCGTGCGGGTGATGTGGCAGGAAATCTGCGGCGTGGTGATCGCGGCGGTCAGCGTCGAGAAGGGCACGGGTTCCTCGTCGCCCGGCTGCTCCTCCAGCCGCGCCCAGTCGATCGTCCGGCCATCCAGCCGGGCCGGCGTGCCTGTCTTCAGCCGCCCCAGCGCGAAGCCGATCTCCTCCAGCGAAGCCGAGAGACCAAGCGCCGGCCCCTCCCCCACGCGGCCAGCCGGGATCTTGCGATCACCGATGTGGATCAACCCGCGCAGGAAGGTGCCCGTGGTCAGCACGACGGCAGCGCAGGCAATCTCGCGTCCATCCGCGAGCCGGAGACCGGAGACGGCACCATCCCGATGCAGCAGGCGGTCCGCCTCACCCTCGACAACCTCGAGGTTGGCGGTGGACCGGATCTCGGCCTGCATCGCCTCCCGGTAGAGCTTTCGGTCCGCCTGGGCCCGCGGCCCCCGCACGGCCGGACCCTTGCGCCGGTTGAGCAGCCGGAACTGGATGCCAGCCCGGTCGGCGACGCGACCCATCAATCCGTCAAGAGCGTCGATCTCGCGCACGAGATGACCCTTGCCGAGACCGCCGATGGCCGGATTGCAGGACATGACCCCGATGGTCTCGAAGCGATGGGTGACCAGCGCCGTCCGGGCGCCAAGCCGCGCCGAGGCCGCCGCCGCCTCGCAGCCGGCATGACCGCCACCAATCACGACAACATCAAATCGCAACGCCTCAGCCATCGGCACCGCACCCGCTTGCGCCTCCACCCCTGGCGAAGGCCTCATCTGACATGGACAGGAATTGAAGGGGCCGGATGCAGCACGCTCCGGGACTCAAGTCCCGCCGGCCCTGTTCGATGCTTCTTATAGGGAATGACACCCCCGTCGGTCAAAACGATTTCACGTGAATCACCCCCAACCCGGTAGATGTCCGATGGACCGGATTCACGTGAAACAGCACCCGGGCCAACACCCCTCCCCTCTGGTCGAGGCGGAACGCAGACCCGGAACCGGCAGACACGCCCCCCCGGATTCACGTGAAACATCCGAAACCGAAACGAGCCCTGATTCACGTGAAACAAGGCTCGGTTCGGACACGGTCCGGATTCACGTGAAACATCACTTGCCGATGCAGAACTCACGGAAGATGACATCCAGCAGGTCCTCCACGTCGATCCGCCCGGTGATCCGCCCGAGGCTGTCGCCGGCACTCCGCAGCTCCTCGGCGCGCAGCTCTGCCGGCAGATGCGACAGCTGCAGCGCCCGGTCGAGGCCGGCCAGGCAGGACTGGAGATGATGGCGGTGCCGCTCCCGGGTCGCCACGAGGGCTTCGCCCCGACCAAACGTGTCGCCCGCAAAACGGGCAAGCGCCTCGAGAAGCGCCGCAAGCCCCACGCCTGTTGCCACCGAGACAGGGAAATCCTGTGCTGTTTCGGATGAGTCTTGTTTCGGATGAGTCTCAAGATCAGTCTTTGTCCGAACCAACCAGACCGGAACCGACTCGATCCGGACCACCTCCGGCAGACCGCTGGCCGGGTCCTCCGGCGCCACCCCGCCCGGCTCTTGCAGCCAGAGCACGAGATCCGCCCGTCGGCCGCGTTCTGTCGCGCGCCGAATCCCTTCCTGCTCCACCCGTCCCGCACCGGTGCGGAGCCCGGCGGTGTCCGCCAGTGTCACCGGGTACCCACCGAGGTCGAGATGCACCTCGAGCACGTCACGCGTGGTGCCCGCCTCCTCGGTGACGATGGCAACGTCACGCCCGGCCATGGCGTTCAGCAGGCTCGACTTGCCCGCATTGGGCGCTCCCATCAGCACGACCTGCAGCCCGTCCCGCAGACGTTCCCCGCGCGGAGCGGCGGCAACATGGTCTGCCACCTCGTCCCGCAGACGGGCGGCCTCGATCCAGACCTCATCGGCAACGCTTCCGGGCACATCGTCCTCGTCGGCGAAATCGAAGTCCGCCTCGATCATCGCCCGCATGTGCACAAGCCGCTTGCGCCAGCCCTCATAGAGCCGGCCGAGCGCTCCCTCCATCTGCCGCACCGCCTGCCGCCTCTGCGCCTCGGTCTCGGCGGCGATGAGATCAGCCAGCCCTTCCACCTCGGTCAGGTCCATGCGGCCACGATCGAAGGCGCGGCGGGTGAACTCGCCAGCCTCGGCCGGACGCAACCCCGGCAACGCTGCCAGAGCCCCGAGGACGGCAGCGACCACCGCGCGGCCCCCGTGGCACTGCAACTCCACCACATCCTCGCCGGTGAAGCTCTGCGGGGCCGGAAAGCACAGCACCAGCGCCTGGTCGAGCACATCCCCCGTCGCCGGATGCCGCAGACGGCAGAGCGTCGCCTTGCGTGGGGGAAGGCTGCGTCCGGTCAGCTGCCCGGCTGCCGCGAGAGCCGCCGGGCCGCTGAGGCGAATGACGGCAACGCCGGACGGGAGGGACCCACTCGAGAGGGCATAGATGGTGTCGGTCATCATGACGGTGATCCGGGCGTGAAAACGGGACAGCTCCCCGACGCCCATACAGGCTTCCGCTGCCGGTGCCTAGACCCGGACTGTCAGGACAGGACAGCGCGGCCAAGGTCGGCAGCACAGGGTCGGCCGCACAGGGTCAGGGGCGCAGGATGGCCCCGACAGGGAAGCGGGCACTGGCAAGGCAGGTCGGGGAGCGATCCACGCGAGAGGATTGATGCGGAGCCGATTCGATCTCCTGGCCTGACCGGGCGTCGGCCACCCCCTGCCCCGGCCGCGGGTCAGGCGCGCCCTGCCGCAAGGGGGGGAACCGGTGCGGATCCGATTCGATCCGGCGCCGGGCGGTCCGGCGCCGACGGACTGTTTCACGGCCTGTTTCACGTGAATCGGGCCGGAGCCAGGCCCACCTGTGCTCAGAAGCCTGCGACCGCTCTCGGCAGGCGATAGAGCACATGCGGCGCGAGCGGATGATCTGCGGGCAAAACCGGGTGCAGGAAATCATCGGCCTCTGACCGGGCCATGCCGAGCCGCTCCATCACGCGTCGGGAGGCACGATTGCCGGCAGCCGTGAAGGCGACAATCTCGTCGAGATCAAGCGTTTCAAAACCGAATCGCATCCAGGCCCGGGCTGCCTCGGTGGCATAGCCCTGCCCCCAGGCATCGCGGACAAGCCGCCAGGCGAACTCGACGCAAGGATCGAAGGGCAGCGACACGGGGTAAGCCGGACGATTGAGGCCGACAAAGCCGACAAATCGCCCGTCCGCCTTTCGGATCACGGGAAACACACCAAAGCCGTCCGTTGCGAGCTTGCTGCGCATCCGCGCCATCATGGCCGCCGTTTCCGCCGGGCTCATCACGGCCGGAAAGTGGCGCATGACCTCCGGATCGGCATTCATGGCCGCAAAGGCGTCAAGATCCGCATCCTCCCAGGGACGCAGCAGCAGGCGATCTGTTTCCAGGCTGAACATGGGAGGCGGTCGATCCGGAGCCGATTCAGATGCGCAAGCCTTAGCAGACAGCAAAAGGCGCCGGAAGGTCTCCCCGCCGGCGCCCGTCTGGTCCGAGCCTGAACCGGATCCGAATCGGATCAGGTGTTCATGCTGTCGAAGAAGTCGTCGTTCGACTTGGTCTGCTTGAGCTTGTCGAGCAGGAACTCGATCGCGTCGACCGTGCCCATCGGGTTGAGGATGCGGCGCAGGACGAAGGTCTTCTTGAGACGTTCCTGCGGCACGAGCAGCTCTTCCTTGCGGGTGCCGGAGCGCTGGATGTCGATCGCCGGGTAGACGCGCTTGTCGGAGATCTTGCGGTCGAGGATGATTTCGGAGTTACCCGTCCCCTTGAACTCTTCAAAGATCACTTCATCCATGCGGCTGCCGGTGTCGATCAGCGCGGTCGCGATGATGGTCAGGGACCCGCCTTCCTCGATGTTGCGTGCGGCACCGAAGAAGCGCTTCGGGCGCTGCAGCGCGTTGGCATCCACACCACCGGTCAGCACCTTGCCCGAGGACGGAACAACGGTGTTGTAGGCGCGGCCGAGGCGGGTGATGGAATCGAGCAGGATGACCACGTCGCGGCCATGCTCGACAAGGCGCTTGGCCTTTTCGATGACCATCTCGGCCACCTGCACGTGCCGGGCCGCCGGCTCGTCGAAGGTGGAGGAAACGACCTCGCCCTTCACCGTCCGCTGCATGTCCGTCACTTCTTCCGGACGTTCGTCGATGAGCAGGACGATCAGGTAGCACTCGGGGTGGTTGGTCGTGATCGACTTGGCGATGTTCTGCAGGAACACCGTCTTGCCGGTGCGCGGCGGCGCGGTGATGAGCGCACGCTGGCCCTTGCCGAGCGGGGCGACCAGATCGATGATCCGGGAGGACAGGTCCTTGGAGGTCGGATCGCCGATTTCCATCTTGAACCGCTCGTCCGGATAGAGCGGGGTGAGGTTGTCGAAATGGACCTTGTGACGGGTCTTTTCCGGGTCCTCGAAATTGATCGTGTTGACCTTCAGCAGCGCGAAGTAGCGTTCGCCTTCCTTGGGGCTGCGGATCTGGCCTTCGACCGTATCGCCGGTGCGCAGAGAGAAACGACGGATCTGGGACGGGGAAACGTAGATGTCGTCAGGTCCGGGGAGATAGTTCGCATCGGGCGAACGCAGGAAGCCGAAGCCGTCCTGAAGCACTTCCACAACGCCCTCGCCGATGATCTCGACATCCTGCGCCGCCAGGCGTTTCAGGATCGCGAACATCAGTTCCTGCTTGCGCATGGTGCTGGCGTTTTCGACCTCGAGCTCTTCGGCGAAGGCGAGAAGCTCGGTGGGCGTTTTCTCTTTCAGGTCTTTGAGTTTCATTTCCCGCATAAACTGGGGTCGTTCTCTCTTGGGTGGGGGGGATCGTCCGGCGGCGAGCCGCTTCTGAAATCCGAAACGCTGGTGAAATCGGCTACAGAAGTTAACACGTGGCGTCACCGGCCTTGGGACAGCCGGTCTGCTTCGCCCTTGGGCATTTGGGGGGTGCGCCCCGTGCGCCTTTCGTGAAGTTGGCAGCGAACATAGCTGCTTCGCTTCTGTCCCGCAAGAGCGTAATGGCTCTCGCGGGATCAGGGATTGTACTGTGAACGCAACGTCACTTAGAACGGCTTGCCAATGACCAGGATGACAATTCCGATCATCAGGACTGTCGGTACTTCGTTCAGCATCCGGTAGAAGCGCGTCGGACGCGTGTTTGCATCGCGGGCAAACACCTTGACGCAGCCGGCGAGGTATCCGTGCATCCCGGACATCACGAGCACCAGCGTCAGCTTGGCGTGGAACCAGCCCTGGCTGAAGGCACCGATGTCATAGGCAAGCCAGAGGCCAAGCCCCCAGGACACGAGCATGGCCGGCGTCATGATTGCCTTGAGCAGGCGCCGTTCCATCACCTTGAAGGTCTCGGACTGCTGCGAGCCGGCCGGGGCGTCGACATGATAGACGAACAGCCGCGGCAGGTAGAGCAGTCCGGCCATCCAGGCAATGATGGCAATCACATGCAGGGACTTGAGCCAGAGGTAGAGATCCATTTGCCGGCCCTCATCCCTGCCGCACGCGCTCGATCATCCGGGCCACGTGGGCAGGATCGGTCTCTGGCGTGACGCCATGGCCAAGGTTGAAGATCAGCGGACCCTGCCCGAGCGCCTTCAGGACATGGGCAATGCCCTCATCCAGAGCCGCACCGCCGGCCACCAGCCGCATCGGATCGAGATTGCCCTGCACCGGCACGGTCTTCTGGATCGCCTGGGCGACGTGGTCTGGCGCGGTCCAGTCAAGCCCGACCGCATCGACGCCGGTTCCGGCCACATAGGCGGCAAGGCGGGCGGACGAGGCCTTCGGGAAGCCGATGATCCGGGCCTCCGGCCGTTCGGCCTTCACGCCGGCAACGATGCGGCGGGTGGGCTCGATGGACCAGCGCTGGAACCCCTCCTCGTCGAGGACCCCGGCCCAGGTGTCGAAGATCTGCACGGCATCCGCGCCGGCATCCAGCTGGCGGATCAGATAGCGGATCGAGGCCGTCACCAGCTCGTCGATGAACCGCTGCATCAGCGCCGGGTCACGGTAGGCGCCGACCCGGGCCGCAGTCTGGTCCTGCGTCGTATGGCCGGCGACCGAGTAGCAGGCAACGGTCCAGGGTGCACCGCAGAAGCCGAGGAGCGTGGTTTCCGCCGGCAGCTCGCGGCGCAGGCGTCGGACTGTCTCGATCACCGGTTCCAGGTGAGCCTCTGCTCGTCCCTGCTCCAGGCGGTCCAGCACGCCGTGCGTCAGCGGTTCGAGAACAGGACCACGGCCCTCTTCAAAGCGAACCGGATAGCCGATCGCATCCGGGACGACGAAGATGTCGGAAAAGAGGATCGACGCGTCGAAGCCGTAGCGCCGGATCGGCTGGAGGGTGACCTCCGTTGCCAGGTCCGGATTGTAGCAGAAGTCGAGGAAGTTCTTCGCCTTCGCCCGTGTCTCCCGATACTCCGGCAGATATCTCCCTGCCTGCCGCATCATCCAGATTGGAGGCGGCCAGAGACGTTCTCCAGCCAGCACACGCATGACGGCCCGGTCGCCTGATTTCATGGATCGGTCCTTTTCCCCGTCAGGGCCCTAAAAAGGGAGTCTGATGTAGATTTGAATCTGTTTCTTATTCTTGTGAGTGGATTACCGGGATCATTCGTTGTCCACAATCCGTCCTCTGACTTTTCGCGCCGGGATGAATCGTCGCGCGGTCTGGACAAACTCCGGGGAAGGAATCCGGCTGGTTCCGAAAACCGAGCCAGATCAAGGATTTGACGATCCGTTAAGGCTTGCTTAAGACTTGTGGCCTGCGTGGATAAACTGAGGGTGGCCGAAAGCGGACCTGTTGATCCACAGATGCCACGGACCGTTTCGGCAACGATTGCCCGCATTTTACGATCTGTTAATGAAATCGGGCAAGCGGGGATGGATTTGCCGGCGCGGACCGGTTGTCCCCGGCCATCAACATGGGCGAGGGTTTGCTGTGGGAAAATCGAGACACTACTTCCACCTCCATCTCGTGTCCGATTCGACCGGCGAGACGTTGATGACCGTGGCGCGTGCCGCGACCGTCCAGTATGAGGCGGTCCGCGCGATCGAGCACATGTACCCCCTCGTCCGGACCCACAAGCAGCTCGACAGGGTCATCGGCCAGATCGAGCAGGCACCGGGCATCGTGCTCTACACGCTGGTCGACAAGGAAATTGCCGAACGCCTCGAACGATTTTGCCGCGAAATTGGTATCCCTTTCGTTAACATCCTCGATCCCGTCTTCGCGGTGTTCCAGTCCTACCTGAACGTCCCCTTCACGCGCCGGCCCGGCGGGCAGCACGCCCTCGATGCGGAGTATTTCAAGCGCATCGACGCGCTGAACTACACGATGATGCATGACGACGGGCAGATCGCGGAAAACCTCAACCAGGCCGACATCGTGCTGGTCGGAATCAGCCGGACGTCCAAGACGCCGACCTGCATCTATCTCGCCAATCGCGGCATCAAGTGTGCCAATGTGCCGATTGTGCCCGACATCCCCCTTCCCGCCGAACTGACGCGCCTGTCGCATCCGCTCGTCGTCGGGCTCGTCGCCTCGCCCGAACGCATCCAGCAGATCCGCCAGAACCGGGTGCTCTCCCTCAACTCGGAGGGGTACAACGACCTCTATGTCGATCGCCGCGAGATTGCCCGCGAGATTGCCGCCACCCGCCGGCTCTGCGTCGAGCAGGGTTGGCCCTTGATCGACGTGACCCGCCGCTCCATTGAAGAGACAGCGGCGGAGATCATGGAACTCTTCCGCCATTTCAAGAATGCCGGCCGGGCCCCCGACCTCGCCTGACCGGACCAGCAGAAAGACAGGACACATGGGACTTGTGCTGGCCAGCGGCAGCCGCATCCGCGCGACGCTGCTGTCGAATGCCCGGCTCGACTTCACGGTCGACCCGGCCACCGTCGATGAACGTGCCGTCGAGCTGCCGCTGCTCGATGCCGGCGTCGCCCCCGAGGAGATTGCCCGCGTTCTGGCCGAGGCCAAGGCGCTCGACGTCGCCGCCCGCCGGCCGCAGGATCTCGTGATCGGCGCCGATCAGGTGCTCGGCCTTGGCAACACCCGCTTCACCAAGCCGGCCGACAGGGACGCGGCCCGGCGTCAGCTCCAGACCCTGGCCGGCCAGACGCATGACCTGCACTCGGCCGTCGTCCTGGCCCGAGGCGGCACGCCGCTGTGGCAGACCGTCTCGACCGCACGGCTGACCATGCGTTCCCTGTCGCCGGACGAGATCGACGCCTATCTCGACCTCGCCGGCGAGGCGATCCTGTCCAGCGTCGGTTGCTACCAGCTCGAGAATGTCGGCATCCGCCTGTTCGACCGCATCGAGGGCGACTACTTCACCATTCTCGGTCTGCCCCTGTTGCCGCTGCTGGGCGAACTCCGCCGCCTCGGGGAGATCGCGCCGTGACCACGACCCGCCGCGCCGCCATCACGGGATGGCCCGTCGCCCAGTCGCGCTCGCCGCTCATCCACGGATACTGGCTGAGGAAACACGGCATTGACGGAGACTACGGTCGCGTTCCCGTGGCCCCCGAAGACGCCGAGACCTTCTATCGCGACCTCGCGGCCGCCGGGCTCACCGGCTGCAACGTCACGGTTCCGCACAAGGAGATCGCGGCAAGCCTCTGCGACTGGCTCGATCCGGCAGCAACCGCCATGGGCGCGGCCAACACGCTGTGGCTGGACGGGGGCCGTCTGTGCGGCGCCAACACCGACGGGCTCGGCTTTCTCGGCAATCTCGACGAGGGCGCCCCGGGCTGGGACGCAGATCCCGGACCGGCCGTCGTCCTGGGGGCCGGCGGCGCCGCCCGCGCGATTGTCTGGGCCCTGCTGTCGCGCGGCTTCACGCCGGTGCATGTCGTCAACAGGACCGAGGACAAGGCCAGGGCCATTGCGGATCATTTCGGCACGGATGTTGTGCCTCATGGCTGGGACAAGCTGGGGACAGTGCTTGGACAGGCGCGGGTTCTGGTCAACACGACCTCGCTCGGGATGACCGGCAAGCCGGAGCTGGACATCGACCTCTCCGGCCTGCCCGCGACAGCCCTGGTGACCGATGCCGTCTACGTTCCGCTGGAAACGGGCCTCCTGCGCGCGGCACGGGCGCGGGGCAACAGGACCGTCGACGGGCTCGGAATGCTCCTGCATCAGGCCGTGAACGGGTTTGAACGCTGGTTCGGCGTGCGCCCGACGGTGGACGAGGACCTGCGGGCGCTGATCCTCGCCGATCTGGACCGCAGCGCATGATCCGTCTCGGTCTCACCGGCTCGATTGCCATGGGCAAGTCGACCACGGCGAAGCTCTTTGCCGAGGCCGGCGTGCCCGTGCATGACGCGGATGCGACCGTGCATGCGCTCTACGCCGGGCGGGCCGCCCCGCTGATCGAGGCGGCCTTCCCCGGGACGGTGGAGGGCGGCACGGTCAACCGGCTGCGGCTCGGGGAGGCGGTGCTCGGCAAGCCGGAGGCGATCGCCCGTCTCGAGGCCATCGTCCATCCGCTGGTGCGCGAGGAGGAACTGGCCTTCCTCGCCCGCGCCAGAGCGGAGGGCCGGCGCATCGTCGTGCTCGACATCCCGTTGCTGTTCGAGACAGGCGGCGAGCGCCGGGTCGACGCGGTGGCCGTGGTGACGGCCAGCCCCGAGGTCCAGCGCGCCCGCGCCCTTGCCCGGCCCGGCATGACGCCGGAGCGCTTCGAGGCGATTGTCGCCCGGCAGATGCCCGATGCCGAAAAGCGGCGTCGCGCGCATTTCCTCATCGACACCGGGCTCGGTCCCGAAAGCGCCCGCCGTGCGGTTGCCGCCCTGCTGCGGGCGGTGGCCGGCCGGGCATAAAGCCCGGCAATCCCGGTCTCTTCGGGCCTGAGGCCCGGTGGGTGCCGGCATGACGAGCTGACGGGCATGCGTTGCCTGGCAGGCGCCGACTGACAGGCGCCGACTGGGGCCGGGATAACCCGAGATTTGGCGTTGCGCCGCTGCGGCCTGCGGGCGAGTCTGGGTCACCCCTTCGCCTGCCAGCCTGTGGCGGAACCAACCGGACTGACCCATGCGCGAGATAGCCTTCGATACGGAAACCACCGGCCTTGATCCCCGCAACGGGGACCGGCTTGTCGAGATCGGCGGCGTGGAGATGCTCAACCACGTTCCGACCGGTCGCACCTTCCACGTCTACATCAACCCGGAACGCGACGTGCCCGAAGGCGCGTTTGCGGTGCACGGGCTGTCGACGGAGTTTCTGGCGGACAAGCCCAAGTTTGCCGAGGTGGTCGACGATTTCCTCGCCTTTGTCGGCGAGGCGACGCTGGTGATCCACAACGCCTCCTTCGACATGGGCTTCATCAACATGGAGCTTGGCCGCGTCGGACGGCCGCCGATCCCGCGCACCCAGGTGCTCGACACGCTGGAACTGGCCCGCCGCAAGCATCCGATGGGCCCCAACTCGCTCGATGCCCTGTGCTCGCGCTACGGCATCGACAACTCGCGCCGGACGAAGCACGGCGCGCTGCTCGACAGCGAGCTTCTCGCCGAAGTCTATCTCGAGCTGATCGGCGGCCGACAGACCGCGCTTGGCTTCGACATGGACTCAGGAGCAGCCTCGGGCCGGAGCGGCGGCGCCGACGAGGGGCTTGCGGCAACCGCTCCGGCGCGCCAGCGCCCGCAGCCGCTCGCCCCGCTCCTGACCTCAGCCGACCTCGAGCGCCACGCCGCCTTCATCAAGGGCATGGGCGACGGCGCGCTCTGGAAGAAATACGCGGCAAGCGAGACGTGATCCGCCGCAAGGCTTGCGATCTGCCGCAAGCAGGCCGGACCACAGGCAGCCGGCAGCGGCAAAAAAGAACCCCGGCAAAGGGCCGGGTTCAGACTGCTGACAAACCTGCTCACAGTCATCCCGGCCCAGCTGAGCGTCAGCGAAGCGCCGAGCCGGGATCCAGACATCAGCCGCGCGAAGCGCGCCATACCTGTCGGTCGCAAGTCGTATCAAGGTGACTTGGTTTTGGGCTCGCTTGCGCTCGCACAGACATGCTGGATTCCGGATCTGCGGTTCGCGGAACGCTCACCTTGTCCGGAATGACGGCAAACTGACGAAACTCCGGAGTTTGTCAGTCGTCTGAACCCCGGCGAAGGGCCGGGGTTTTCCGTGTGTCAGACCAACATGCCGGACGGAGCTGCCGGGGCCCTGGTTCAGAGCATCGACGGCAGGACGCGATCCGGCGGGCGGTGTCCGTCCATGAAGGTCTTGATGTTGATGATGACCTTCTCACCCATCTCGATACGGCCTTCGAGCGTGGCGGACCCCATGTGCGGCAGCAGGAGCACCTTGTCCATCTGCGTGAGCTTGGGGTTGACGGCAGGCTCATGCTCGAACACGTCGAGGCCGGCCCCGGCCAGTTCGCCGGCTTCCAGCTGACGGATCAGGGCGCCTTCGTCGATGACCTCGCCGCGCGCCGTGTTGACCACATAGGCGTCCTTCTTCAGGAGCTTGAGGCGGCGCGCCGAGAGCAGATGATAGGTGCCGGGCGTATGCGGGCAGTGGATCGACACCACATCCATGCGGGCCAGCATCTGGTCGAGGCTCTCCCAATAGGTGGCCTCGAGCGCTTCCTCGATGTCGGTGTGGAGCCGGCGGCGGTTGTGATAGTGGATCGACATGCCGAAGGCCTTGGCGCGCCGCGCCACGGCCTGACCGATGCGGCCCATGCCGATGATGCCGAGGCGCTTGCCCCAGATGCGGTGACCGAGCATCCAGGTCGGCGACCAGCCGGACCACTCGCCGGTGTTCATGACCTTGATGCCTTCGGCAAGCCGCCGCGGCACGGCCAGTATCAGCGCCATGGTCATGTCCGCCGTGTCCTCGGTGAGCACGCCCGGCGTGTTGGTCACGTTGATGCCGCGGTTGTTGGCGGTGACCACGTCGATGTTGTCGACGCCATTGCCGAAGTTGGCGATGAGCTTCAGGTTCGGACCGGCCTGCGACAGCACGGCCGCGTCGATCCGGTCGGTCACGGTCGGCACCAGCACATCGGCGCTCTTCACCGCCTCGACCAGCTCGGCCTGGGTAAAGGGGCGGTCACTGTCGTTCAGGCGCGTCTCGAACAGCTCCCGCATCCGGGTCTCGACGACATCCGGAAGCTTGCGCGTAACGACAACCACAGGCTTCTTCTTCGCCATGCCACTTGCCTTCTGCGTTGCGTTGAGGGCGCCTTAACCCTAACGGACCTACGATCAAGGGGCGTGGCGTCGCTGCCCCGCCGCTCCTGACGTTCTCCTTACCAGATGGTCGGAGAGATACAAGGGGAGCCAAATGGCCCATGGCCCCGACCTTGGTCGGGTACACGGCCGCCAAGACCGGATCCCGGCGGCTTTTTGCCACGGCTGGCGCGTCGGGACGACGGGCCAGGGCAACAGCTGCGACGGGACTGCCGGTCCGGCGGGGGCCCGGCCGGCAGCGCGAAGGGGCAGAACGGTGCAAACTGCGGACCGGGCAACTGGAAACGGCCCGGCGAACCCGTTACATGGGGACATGGCAAACACGAGGACGGCATGACCAGGCACACCAAGCCCCAGCCCGAGCACCCGTCGGCGCCCCGGCGCGGCCGGACGCTCTCCTGCATCTCCAGCGCATTTCTCGCTTTCACCCTTGTTGCTGTCACCACACCGGCCGCCGATGCCCAGACCCGCACCGGCGCCAGCGGTCAGTCCATCCCCCGTTTCGTCAGCCTGAAATCGGACCGCTCGAACGTGCGCCTCGGGCCCTCCGACGGGCATGAGGTCGCCTGGACCTACGTCAAGTCCGGCCTGCCGATCGAGATCACGCAGGAGTTCGAGAACTGGCGGCGGGTGCGTGACTGGGAAGGCAAGGAAGGCTGGCTGTTCCACTCGCTCCTGTCGGGCCGGCGCACCGTTCTGGTGACCCCGTGGGAACAGGGCACCACGACGACCACGCCGCTCTACGCCCAGCCGGATGTCGATTCGGGTGTGGTGGCCTATCTGGCACCCAAGGTGCTGGCCAACGTGAAATCCTGCGCCAAGGGCTGGTGCCGGATCGAGGGCCGCGACTACGACGGCTGGATCGACCAGACCCGCCTGTTCGGCGTCTATCCCGACGAGGTCATCGAATAGGCCGCCCGGCCCTGCCTTGGCCGGCCCAGCCCAGCCCCGCTCCGGCCTGCGCCGCCCGTGCAGGGCAGACGCTGCAAACGCTGCGGCGATTGATCGATCCCCTGTCGCCAGCCATGAAAAAGGGCCGCTCGCGCGGCCCTTTGCATGAGAGGCGGTCCGGCAGGTCCGGATCAGTCGTCGTTGCGATCCTGGCGCTTCAGCTCGTCCAGACGCGGCATCGAGACGATGTTGTAGCCGCTGTCGACGAAATGCACCTCGCCGGTGACGCCCCCGGACAGATGCGACAGCAGGTAGAGGCCGGAGCCACCGATCTCGTCCAGGGTGACGGTCCGCGCCAGCGGCGAGTGCCGCTTCTGGAAATTGTACATCAGGCGCGAATCCGAGATGACGGAGCCGGCGAGCGTGCGCACCGGACCAGCGGAAATCGCGTTCACGCGGATCCCCTGCTCGCCGTAATCCATGGCCAGGTAGCGCACGGAGGATTCCAGCGCCGCCTTGGCCACGCCCATGACGTTGTAGTTCGGCATCACGCGCGTCGAGCCGCCATAGGTGAGCGTCACGATCGAGCCGCCGTCCGGCATGATCTCGGCCGCCCGCTTCACGATTTCGGTGAAGGAGAAGCAGGAGATGAGCAGGGCCCGGCTGAAGTTCTCGCGCGAGGTGTCGGCATAGCGGCCGCGCAGCTCGGTCTTGTCCGCATAGGCGATGGCATGCACCAGGAAGTCGATGGTGCCCCATTCCTGCTTCAGGGTGTCGAAGACGGCATCGACCGAGGCGATGTCCTCGACGTCGCAGGGCATGAGGATCCGGGAACCGACCGATTCCGCCAGCGGCTTGATCCGCTTGCCGAAGGCGTCGCCCTGATAGGTGAACGCCAGTTCGGCGCCGTGCTCGGCAAGGGTCTTGGCAATGCCCCAAGCGATCGAATGGTCGTTGGCGACACCCATGACAAGCCCGCGCTTGCCCTTCATCAGCCCGTTCATGAAAAACTCCTGTGGGACTGCCGGGCCCTGCCTTTCGGCAGCAGGGCCCGTCAACCTGTTAACCGTGATACTTCTTGAAAACCACCGACGCATTGGTGCCGCCGAAGCCGAAGCCGTTGGACAGCACGCAGTTCAGGTCGGCGTTGTCGATGCGCTCGCGCACGATCGGAATGTCGGCAAAGGCGGGGTCGAGCGTTTCGATATGGGCCGATGCGGCAATGAAGTTGTTCTGCATCATCAGGATCGAATAGATCGCTTCCTGAACGCCGGCAGCGCCCAGCGAATGGCCGGACAGCGCCTTGGTGGCGGAAATCGGCGGGATCTTGTTGCCGAACACGGCACGGATCGCCTCGATTTCCTTGATGTCACCGACCGGCGTCGAGGTGGCATGCGGGTTGATGTAGTCCACGTCGCAATCGACGGTCTTCAGCGCGAGGCGCATGCAGCGCTCGGCACCCTCGCCCGACGGGGCCACCATGTCGTGGCCGTCCGACGTGGCACCATAGCCGACGATCTCGGCATAGATCTTGGCGCCGCGGGCCTTGGCATGTTCCAGCTCCTCGAGCACCAGCACGCCGGCACCGCCGGCAATGACGAAGCCGTCGCGGTTGGCGTCATAGGGGCGCGAGGCCGTCGCCGGCGTCTCGTTGTACTTCGACGACATGGCGCCCATGGCGTCGAACAGCACCGACAGGGTCCAGTCCAGCTCCTCGCCGCCGCCGGCGAAGATGATGTCCTGCTTGCCCCACTGGATCAGCTCGGCCGCGTTGCCGATGCAGATGTTGGTGGTCGCGCAGGCGGCCGAGATCGAGTAGTTCACGCCGTGGATCTTGAACGGCGTCGCGAGCGTCGCCGAATTGGTCGAGGACATGGCCTTCGGCACGGCCGTCGGGCCGATGCGCTTCGGGCCCTTCTCGCGGGTGATGTCGGCCGCTTCCACGATGGCGTGGGTGGACGGGCCGCCCGAGCCCATGATGATGCCCGTGCGCTCGTTGGTGATGTCGCTGTCCTCGAGACCCGAGTCGGCGATGGCCTGCTGCATGGCGATGTAGTTCCACGCCGCACCCTGTCCCATGAAGCGGGTCGTGCGCCGGTCGAGAACCTCGAAGGGGTTGACCTTCGGGGCGCCATGGACCTGGCAGCGGAAGCCGAGGTCGGCATATTCCTGCGCCCGGACGATGCCGGACCGGCCGGCCTTGAGGCTTTCCAGCACTTCCTGCGCCGTGTCGCCGATCGACGACACGATGCCCATGCCCGTAACAACAACCCGCCTCATTGGGGTCTCCTGTCTTTCCAAGCCATCACCCGGCAGGGGCCGGAGCATAGCCATGTTAATTCGTCAGAAAAATGAAGGCGCGCCCTCCGTGAGGACGCGCGCAGGCCCGATATGGGGTCAGCTCTTGGCCAGGCCAACCCGCAGGTCGGTCGCCCAGTAGATCTGCTCGCCGTCAGCCTTCAGCCAGCCGTCGGCGATGCCGAGCACGAGCTTGCCGCGCATGATGCGCTTGAAGTCGACGCCATACTCGACCTTTTTCACGGTCGGCGTCACCATGCCCTTGAACTTCACCTCGCCGGTCGACAGCGCCATGCCCTTGCCCTCGAGGCCGAGCCAGCCGAGGTAGAAGCCGGTCAGCTGCCACAGGGCGTCCAGGCCGAGGCAGCCCGGCATGATCGGATTGCCCTGGAAGTGGCAGGGGAAGAACCAGAGGTCGGGGTGAATGTCGAATTCAGCGCGGGCATAGCCCTTGTCGAAGGCGCCGCCGGTCTCGGAGATCTCGGTGATCCGGTTGAACATCAGCATCGGCGGCAGCGGAAGCTGCGCATTGCCGGGTCCGAACAGCTCCCCGCGTGCACAGGCGAGGAGGTCTTCATAATCGTAGCTGGAGCGCCGCTCGGTCATTCCGTTCCCGTTTGTTCTTGTTCCGGCGTGCCGGCAGTCTTTTGCCGGCTGATCCGCCCGGAGGGGTTTTCCTTCAGAGGTTCGACGGCCTTCCTAACACAGTGGTCCCCGCTCCGAAAGATCGTCGCTTTGCCGAGAGAACCTCGCGTCCGCCTTGCATCGCGCCGGGCAAACCGGGGGGCTGATCCCGCTGGGTCATGAAAAACTTGCATTCGGGGCCCAAGAAATGGCAAAGGTAGTGAAAGTCCCGCGTCAGCCGGCCTGCTGCGCACCGTTTCACGTCCCCTGCCTGCGCATCCGTCTCCGGTGGCGCCTGCGGACCGGACGGGAGCCGCGACAGGTCACGGACCGAACCCGGATCAGAACAGGCAGATGATTGAGCATCACTTCTACGAGGCCGACGACCACAGTCACGACGTGACGGAAATGCTGCGTGGCGCCGGCCTGCGCCCGACCCGGCAGCGCGTTGCCCTCGCGGAGCTGCTCTATTCCAAGGGCAACCGGCACATCTCCGCCGAAATCCTGCACGAGGAAGCCGTTCGTGCGCGGGTGCCCGTGTCGCTGGCAACCGTCTACAACACCCTGCACCAGTTCACCGAAGCCGGCCTGCTGCGGGAAGTCGCCATCGACGGCACCAAGACCTATTTCGACACCAACGTCCACGATCACCACCACTTCTTCATCGAGGGCGAGAACCGCGTCGTCGACATTCCCCATGACGGCGTCGGCATTGGCCGCATCCCGCAGGCCCCCGAGGGCATGGAGATCGTGCGCATCGACGTGGTGGTGCGGGTCCGTCCGAAGCGCTGACGCCGGACGCCAGCACCCCCTTCCCGTCCATCCGACTGGATCAGGGCCGGTTCCCGTGCGGGGCCGGCCTTTTCAGTTGGTGCAGCAGGCTGGGCGCAGCCTCCGGCGTCATCCGGAACGAAGCCTCGACAAGACGAAAGCCGAGACCGGCAAGCAGCCGGTTTGATGCCAGATTGTCCGGGTGGGTGACGGCATGGAGATGGGGTGCGCCAAGCGCATCGAACCCGTGGGCGACCATGGCCGAGGCCGCCTCGCGGCCAAGACCCCGGCCGCGCGCCTCCGCCAGCAAGGCATAGCCGATGTCCGGTGCGTCAAGCTGCTCGCGCTGCAGGAGACCGGCAATGCCCACCGGGCGTCCGGCATGGGTGGAGGCCATCCAGAGACCGAACCCGTGGCGCGTGTGATGCGTGGCGATGTGTTCGCGGATGTAGCGGCGGGCATCCTCGACCGTCTTCAGGCCGCGGTCGCCGATGTAGCGGCAATAGGCTGGATCGGTCATCAGCGTCAGGAGAAAGGCCGCGTCGGCCGGCAGGATCATCCGGAAGGCAAGCTGAGCGCTGCGCGGCGGCACCAGGCGAGGCAAGGCGGAAGGCCGCGATCCGCTCATGCGCGGTCCGGGTCCAGCTGCCGGTCCACGTCCAGGTCCGCGTCCTGGGCCACGTCCCGATCCACACCCTGATCCGCATGCTGGGCTGCCGCCGTCCGCCGCGCGATGTCGGGGATCTCGGCCAGCTCCTGGCGTTCCGGGCTCTTGCACAGGTCATAGATCACGCAGCGATGGCACTCCGGCTTGCGGGCCTTGCAGATGTAGCGGCCATGCAGGATGAGCCAGTGATGGGCATGAAGGCCGAAGCGCGCGGGCACGACCTTTTCCATCGCCAGCTCCACGGCCAGCGGCGTCTTGCCCGGAGCGATGCCGATGCGGTTGCCCAGCCGGAACAGATGCGTGTCGACGGCGATGGTCGGATGCCCGAAGGCCATGTTGAGGACCACATTCGCCGTCTTGCGCCCGACGCCGGGCAGCGCCTCGAGGGCTTCCCGGTTTTCGGGCACCTCGCCGCCATGGTCGCGCAGGAGCTGCTCGCACAGCAGGATGACGTTCTTCGCCTTGGTCTTGTAGAGACCGATGGTGCGGATCTCTTCCCGCACCCGGTCCTCCCCGAGGGCCAGCATCTTCTCCGGCGTGTCGGCGATCCGGAACAGGGTCCGCGTTGCCCGGTTGACGCCCACGTCCGTCGCCTGCGCGGACAGCACGACGGCGACCAGCAGCGTGAAGGCGTTGACGTGGTCCAGCTCCCCTTTCGGTTCGGGATTGTCGGCGTGGAACCTGGCGAAGATCGCCTCCACCTCGGCCCGGGTGTAGCGCGGCCGGGCCACCCGGCGGCGTCCGGCAGCCGGCGCGGACGCCCTGGTGCGGGGAGGCTTGTCCCCCTGCGCGGCGGCGCGGTCCGGATCGGCGGTCTTGCGGCGGGGGCGGGAGGTCTTTGCTTCGCTCATGCTTCCTCTATAAAGGGAGCTCATGACGAGCGACAATCCGAAACACGCGCCGGACGGGGGCGACGTGACGGAGGAGCGGCCGTTCTTCTCGGCCGTCCTGACACCGTACAGATCCCTCGGACCCAACGGCTTTCTCGCGCTGATGCTGTGCACCGGCGCGCTTTGCATTGGCCATGCGGTGGTCTTCCTGATCGTCGGCGCCTGGCCGATCGTCATCTTCTTCGGCCTCGACATCGCTCTGGTCTGGCTGGCCTTCCGGCTCAATTACGCCGCAGCCCGTGCAAGCGAGGAGGTCAGCATCTACGCTCACGAGATTGTGATCCGGAAGATCGGTCCCGGCAAGCGACGGCAGGAATTCCGCTTCAACACCTTCTGGGTCCGGCTGACGGTGGACCGGCTCGAGGATGAGGGCGTGACCCGCATCCTGCTGACGTCGCGGGGCCAGGCGGTTCCGGTTGGCGACTTCCTCAATCCGCCCGACCGCACCAGCTTTGCCAGCGCGCTCACCGCAGCGCTGGCGGCTGCCAAGGCCGGTCGACCGGTTCTCGCCGGCTGAGCCGCGGCACACCCCCAATCCGCCCCAAAAATGCCAGCGTGCCTCTGGTCTGGCGACGGTCGCTTGCCTTACGATGCCGGCCAAGAACAAGACCCTGGGGGGATCCATGAAGCTCTGGATGGCAATGGCCGGAGGCGCGCTGCTGGCGCTTGCCCTGGCCGGGTGCGAGACCGTCTCGAAGGAACAGTGTCAGGCGGGCGACTGGGTGGCGCTCGGGCGGGCGGACGGGTCCGTCGGACACCCCGCCGCCCGCATCGAGAACATCATGAAGGACTGCGGCCGCCATGGCATCACGCCAGATCCCCAGGCCTATTACGCCGGCTGGCAGGAGGGCGTGCAGATCTACTGCACGCCGATGAACGGCTACAATCTCGGCCGCAACGGCACCACCAAGTCCAACATCTGCCCTCCGGCGCTGGTCGGTCCCTTCGACTATGCCTATCAGCTCGGCTTCCGCCTCTGGTCGGCCCGCAACGAGGTGCAGCAGCTCGAGGGGCGGGTCCGCTCGCTGGAAAGCCAGATCGACCGCGACCGCTTCACCCTCAACACCACCGACTGCAACGGCGTGCGGCCGGAAGACCGCGACAATTGCCGCAACACGCGGGAGCGCACCCGCGACCGCATCGAGGATGCCCGGTTCGAGATCCAGGACCTGCGCTGGCGGATCATGCAGAAGCAGCAGGAGTTGCAGGCCACCGAGATCGCGGTGAACGCCGAGGCGGCACGCGTCATCCCCGGCTACGGCCGCTGACGTCATCCGGACGGGCCTTCGGGCGCACAGCCGTCCGGATGCCCGCATGCCTGTCCTGCCGGATGGCCGGATGATCAGGTGCTGCGGGGTGGTCGCAGCACCGCCAGCGCCAGCAGCACCGGCACGCCGCTGGCCGCCGCCACGTAGATCACGGCCTGGAAGCTGAAGGCGTCGGCGATGAAACCCATCGAGACATTGCCGATGAAGCCGCCGAGATAGAGCGAGTTCATGAACAGCGCCGTGGCCCGTCCGGGCTTGTCCGGCGCGTAGCTCTGCACGAACGAGATCGCCACACCGGCGAAGAGCCCGTAATAGTAGCCCTCGATTGCCCCGAGGATCACCACCTGCAGCACGCTGGAGACCTGGGCGAAGGCTGCGAACGTCAGGATGGCAAGGATGGCCGCGCCTGCCAGCACGGCGCGCGGACCGAAGCGCTCGGCCAGCCGGGCCGCGCTGAAGATCGCGATCACCTCGACGACGCATTTCGCCGAGATGGCAAGGCCGGGCGTGTAGCCGGGCAGCCCCACTTCCCGCACGAAGAACAGCGGCATTGCGGCCGTGAACAGCACGTTGCCGATGGCGATCAGCGTGCAGACCAGCGCCGCCAGCAGCAGCCACCAGTCGATGCCGTCGAGCTCGACCGGGCGGGGCGGCCGCTGTGGCGCCCGGAAGTCGTTCGGCACGGCCAGATGCCAGAGCACGAACCAGATCCCCGCCAGGCCGGCCGAGATCATGTAGGCAACCCGGAAGCCGACCAGATCGATCGTGATGAAGGACATCGCCGGCCCGACCACCCAGGCCAGTGACACGCCCATGCGCAGCCAGGCATTGTACTGGGTGATCTCGATGCCGTGCCGCTCGGCATAAAGGCGCCCGTAGGTGAATTCCGTGGAGGTGGCCCCATTGGCCACCGCCATGACCGGCGCACCGACCGCCACCAGCAGCCAGAAGGGCGGCAGGCTGGACAGGAGCAGCGCCATCAGCAGATAGGCGATGATCGAGATGAGGAGCAGCGGCTTCACGGCGACCATCCGGTCCAGCCGCTCGCCCAGCAGCCGGTTCACCACGATGGTCAGCGGCGCGACGATGCCGGAGTACAGCGCGATCTGCCAGGGCTGCTGACCCAGGCCCTCGACGATGAAGAACCCCATCACCGGAATGAGCGACGAGGTGCACATCGCGCCGAAGAACACGAGCAGGAGGATCAGCACCGCCTGACGCGGGAGCTGCAGCACGAAGGACATCTGGAAACCGGTTTCAGGCGGGGCAGCCCGGCGGGGGCGGCAGGCTGCAAATCAGGGACTGGACAAAAAGGATAGCCCCATTTGCCGGCTTTGCACGTGCGTTTTTTGAATGGATTTAAATGCGCCCCATGCAGCGTGCACATGGGTATGCAATCAGCCGGAGGGCGTGTCCGTCGGATGCCTGCGCCGGTCTTTCGATGCTGCCGTTACGGCTTCAATGCCTTCAGACGATACAGGGCCTCGAGTGCCTCGCGGGGGCTCATGTCGTCCGGGTTCAGCCCGTCCAGCGCCTCCTGCAGCACATCCGGCACGGGCGCGGCTGGAACAGGGGACTGCGCCGCGCGGGAAGCCGGCCGCCGGGGCGCGGGCGCGAGTGCGGCAAACAGCGGCAGGTCGTCGATCAGCGTCTCGGCCGGCGCACGGCGGTCCTTTTCTTCCAGCTGCGACAGAACCGCCTTCGCCCGTTCGACCACACTCGGCGGCAGGCCGGCCAGCTTGGCCACCTGGATGCCGTAGGACCGGTCGGCCGCACCGGGGACGATCTCGTGCAGGAAGATGACGTCGCCGTTCCACTCCTTGACCGACACGGTGGCATTGGTCAGTCGCGGCAGGCGCTGGGCCAGGGCCGTCAGCTCGTGATAATGCGTGGCGAACAGGGCACGCGCCCGGTTGACCTCGTGCAGATGCTCGATGGCCGCCCAGGCGATCGACAGGCCGTCGAAGGTCGCGGTGCCCCGGCCGATCTCGTCCAGGATCACCAGCGAGCGGTCGCCGGCCTGGTTGAGGATGGCGGCGGTTTCGACCATCTCCACCATGAAGGTCGAGCGGCCGCGGGCGAGATCATCGGCGGCTCCGACCCGGGAGAACAGCCGGTCGACCATGCCGATATGCGCGGAGCGCGCGGGCACATAGGCGCCCGTCTGCGCCAGCACGGCAATCAGCGCGTTCTGGCGCAGGAAGGTCGACTTGCCGGCCATGTTCGGACCGGTGATCAGCCAGATGCGGCCATGCGCCATGCTCTCGTCAGCCGGGCCGAGGTTGCTGTCATTCGCGACAAAACTGTCGCCGCCCGAGCGCCGCAGCGCCTGTTCGACCACCGGATGGCGGCCCCCCTCGATGCTGAAGGCGAGGCTCGTGTCCACCTGAGGCCGGCAGTAGCCGTCCTCCTGCGCCAGCTTGGCGAGCGCGGCCGAGACATCCAGCACGGAAAGCGCCCGCGCGGCCGCCTTGATCGCCTCGCCGGCTGCGACGACAGCGGCGGCGAGACGGTCGAAGATCTCCAGCTCGATGGCCAGCGCCCGCTCGCCGGCACTGGCAATCCGCGATTCCAGGTCCGCCAGCTCCGTTGTCGTGAAGCGCATCGCGCCGGCCATCGTCTGGCGGTGGATGAAGCGCGCCGGATCGGCCGTCATCCGCTCCGACTGGCCGCTCGGCGCCTCGATGAACCAGCCGAGCACGTTGTTGTGCTTGATCTTCAGCGAGCGCAGGCCCAGCTCGTCGGCATACTCGGCCTGCAGCCGTGCGATCACCTTGCGCGACGCATCGCGAAGGTCGCGCAGCTCGTCGAGATCCGCGTTGTAGCCTGAGGCGACAAAGCCGCCGTCCCGCTTCAGCAGGGGCGGCTCGTCCGACAGCGCCCGCGTCAGCTCGTCACCGAGGGCGTGGGGGGCGACGGCCAGATCCCGCCGGGCGGCCGTCAGTTCCGCCGGCGTCTCGCCGCCGCGGTCGAGCAGCGCAAGGATGGCGCGCGTCGCCTCCAGTCCCTGGGCAATGCTGGCGAGGTCTCGCGGTCCGCCGCGCTGCAGGGCAATGCGCGACAGCGCGCGGGCAAGGTCCGGCGCGGCTGCCAGTTCGCGCCGCAAGCCCTCGCGCAGGATTTCCTCCTCGAGGAAGTAGGCAACGGAGTCCAGCCGGGCGTTGATCGCCTCCGGATCCGTCAGCGGTCCGGCCAGCCGGCTGGCCAGAAGGCGCCCGCCCGCGCCGGTCACGGTCCGGTCGATGGCCGACAGCAGGCTGCCCTGGCGCTCGCCGCCGAGGGTCCGCATCAGCTCGAGATTGGCCCGGGTTGCCGGGTCGATGAGCATCCGGCCCCGCGCGGCCTCGCGCACCGGCGGGTCCAGCGGCGGGCGTTCGCCCAGCTGCGTCTTCTCGACATAGGCAAGCACGCCGGCCGCCGCCGACAGTTCCGCCCGCGAGAAGGTGCCGAAGCCGTCGAGGGTGCGCACGCCGAAATAGCCCGCCAACCGGTCGGCCGCCGTGGCGCTGTCGAAGAAGGCGCGCGGAACGGGCGACAGGGCCGCGCCCTGCCCTTCGACGATCTGGCGCAGGTCCGCTTCCTGCAACAGGGCATCCGGAACGAGGATCTCGCGCGGGTCGATCCGGGCCAGGTCCGCGGCCAGGCGAGGCAGGTCGCTCTCGCCGACCTGGAAGCTTCCGGTCGACATGTCGATCCATGCGAGCCCATAGACCGCGTCGTCGGGACCGGAGCCCGTGCGCAGGCGGTTGAGCGCCAGCAGGAAGTTGTTCGCCGCAGCCTCGAGAAGCCGTTCCTCCGTCAGCGTGCCGGGGGTCACCAGACGGATGACATCGCGCCGGACGACGGACTTGGAGCCGCGCTTCTTGGCCTCGGCCGGGTCTTCCATCTGCTCGCAGACCGCCACCCGGTGTCCGTAGGCTATCAGTTTCTGCAGATAGTCATCAGCGGCATGCACGGGCACGCCGCACATCGGAATGTCCTCGCCGAGGTGCTTGCCGCGCTTGGTCAGCGTGATGCCGAGCGTGCGCGAGGCAACTTCGGCATCCTCGAAGAACAGCTCGTAGAAATCCCCCATCCGGTAGAACAGCAGGCTGTCCGGATTGGCGGTCTTGATCTCGATGTATTGCGCCATCATCGGCGTCACGCGCAGGTCCGCCCCTGCGGCGTCGGGCCCGGAAGTCTCGGCGCGGGTGTCCTGGCTGGGTTCAAGCGACATGGCCGGACCGTAGCAAAGCGGCTGCGTCCTTTCATGGCGCCTACTGCCTTGTGCTGCCTTGAGCCCGCAATTTTCAGGGGATAAGGTTTGCGTCCCCCGCGTCGCTCTGCCCGGCCGACGCGATCGCGTCAGCCCTGCCAGAGGATCGCCCGACCATGTCCGACAACAAGAAGACACCCAAGACCGGCATCAGTTTCACCGAGCAGGAAGCGCTTCTGTTCCATCAGGAAGGCAAGCCCGGCAAGCTCGAGATCACGCCGACCAAGCCGATGGCCACCCAGCGCGACCTGTCGCTGGCCTATTCCCCCGGCGTCGCGGTTCCCGTCCGCGCCATTGCCGAGGATCCGAGCCGTGCCTTCGACTACACCACCCGCGGCAACCTGGTCGCGGTGATCTCCAACGGCACCGCCATCCTTGGTCTCGGCAACCTTGGCGCGCTCGCCTCCAAGCCGGTGATGGAAGGCAAGTCGGTGCTGTTCAAGCGCTTCGCCGATGTCGATTCCATCGACCTGGAAGTCGACACCGAGGAGGTCGACGCCTTCATCAATTCGGTCCGGTATCTCGGCCCCTCCTTCGGCGGCATCAACCTGGAGGACATCAAGGCGCCCGACTGCTTCATCATCGAGCAGCGCCTGCGCGAGCTGATGGATATCCCGGTCTTCCACGACGACCAGCACGGCACGGCCATCATCGCCGCCGCCGGCATGATCAACGCGCTGCATCTGACCGGTCGCGACATGAAGACCGTCAAGGTGGTCTGCAACGGCGCCGGCGCTGCCGGCATCGCCTGCATCGAGCTCGTCAAGGCGATGGGCGTGCCGCACGAGAACATCATCCTCTGCGACACCAAGGGCGTCATCTACCAGGGCCGCACCGAAGGCATGAACCAGTGGAAGTCGGCCCATGCGGTGCGCACCGATGCCCGCACCCTCTACGAGGCGATGAAGGGGGCCGACGTGTTCCTCGGCGTCTCCGTCAAGGGCGCGCTGACCGAGGACATGGTCCGCGCCATGGCACCGAACCCGATCATCTTCGCCATGGCCAACCCGGATCCGGAGATCACCCCGGAGGAGGTTGCCGCCATCCGCGATGACGCCATCGTCGCCACCGGCCGCTCGGACTATCCGAACCAGGTGAACAACGTCCTCGGCTTCCCCTACATCTTCCGTGGCGCGCTGGACGTGCGTGCCACCACGATCAACGAGGAGATGAAGGTGGCCTGCGCCCGGGCTCTGGCCGAACTCGCCCGCGAGGAAGTGCCGGACGAGGTGGCAGCCGCCTATCGCGGCAACCGGCCGAAGTTCGGGCCGGAATACATCATTCCGGTGCCCTTCGATCCCCGGCTCATCTCGACCATCCCGCCGGCCGTGGCCCAGGCGGCCATGGACTCGGGCGTGGCGCGCAAGCCGATCATCGACATGGTGCAGTACCGGCACCAGCTGTCGGCCCGGCGCGATCCGGTGGCCGGCACGCTGCAGCGCATCTTCACCCGCGTCCGCCAGATGCCGAAGCGCGTCGTCTTTGCCGAGGGCGAAGAGGAGCCGATGATCCGCGCGGCCGTCAGCTTCGTGAACCAGAGCCTCGGCGAGGCCATCCTGATCGGCCGTGAGGACGAGATCCGGGCGGCGGCCCAGGGCGCGGGCATCGACATCGACCGGCCCGGCATCCGCCTGCAGAACGCGCGCAATTCCACCCGCAACGCCGATTACGCGCAGTATCTCTACGGCCGCCTGCAGCGGAAGGGTTACCTGCTGCGCGACTGCCAGCGCATGGTCAACAACGACCGCAACTACTGGGGGGCCATCATGGTGGCGCGCGGCGATGCCGACGCCATGGTGACCGGCATCACCCGCAACTACTCGGTCGCCCTCGACACCGTGCGCCAGTGCATCGACACCAAGCCCGGCCACCGCGTCATCGGCGTGTCGCTGGTTCTGGCCCGCGGCCGCACGGTGCTCGTGGCCGACACCACCGTGCACGACATGCCGAATTCCGAGGAGCTGGCGGACATCGCCGAGGAAGCGGCCCATGTGGCCCGTCGCCTCGGCTACGAGCCGCGCGTGGCTATGCTGGCCTATTCCACCTTCGGTCACCCGAAGGGCGAGCGTGCCGAGCGGGTGCAGGAAGCCGTGCGCATCCTCGACCGTCGCCGCGTGGACTTCGAGTATGACGGGGAAATGGCCGCCGACGTGGCGCTGAACATGGACAAGATGGCGCCCTATCCGTTCTGCCGCCTGACCGGCCCGGCCAACGTGCTGATCATGCCCGCGTTCCACTCTGCGTCCATCTCGACCAAGATGCTGCAGGAACTGGGCGGCTCGACGGTGATCGGCCCGCTGCTCGTCGGCTTCGACAAGCCCGTGCAGATCGTGCCGATGGGCGCCAAGGACAGCGACATCGTCAACATGGCGGCTGTCGCGGCCTACAACGTCACCTGACGGGCCGCGACCCGCTGCCGCACCCTGGGCCGCACCCGGTCAGGCGCGATCCTGCGCCGGGATGCGGCAGCAGCGTTGCGACAGCAGGGTTGCGACACTGGCCCGACCCCGGCTAGATCTTGCCTCCGCCCGCGGGACTGCCGCAGTCCCTGCGGCGTCACCCGTCGCGCCCGTCAGGGCGCCCAGCACGAAAGCGCCCCATGTCCCGCATCCTCATCAAGATCTGCGGCCTGTCGACGCCCGAGACCATGGAAGCGGCGGTTGATGCCGGGGCGGACATGGTTGGCCTGGTGTTCTTTCCCAAGAGCCCGCGCCATGTGTCCCTGAGCGACGCCTGCCGGCTTGCCGACATCGCGCGCGGGCGCAGCCAGATCGTGGCGCTGTCGGTCGACATGGACCTGCCCAGCCTGCAGCGCATCAACGAGCTGGTGCGGCCGGACCTGTTCCAGTTCCACGGCCAGGAAACGCCGGAAGCCTGCGCCGCCGCGCGCGTGATGTTGCGCACGCGCATCATCAAGGCGATCGGCGTGCGCGAGGCGGCTGACCTCGACGCCGCCCTGCCCTATGTCACCGTGTCCGAGCACATCCTCTTCGACGCCAAGCCGCCGAAGGACTCCGATGTCCCCGGCGGCCATGGCGTCGCCTATGACTGGAGCCTCCTCAAGGCGCTTGACCTTCCGCGCCCCTTCATGCTTTCCGGAGGGCTGGATCCGGCGAATGTGGCCACGGCCATCGCAACGAGCGGGGCCAGGGCCGTGGATGTGTCCTCGGGCGTGGAGCGCGCGAAGGGCGTCAAGGACAGCGAACTGATCCGCGCCTTTGTGGCAGCCGTTCGATCGGCGGAAGATGTGAAGGAGTGACGACAGTGACCACCATGGCGAACACCCTGCGCTCGGGACCGGACGAGCGGGGCCATTTCGGGATCTTCGGCGGCCGCTATGTCGCCGAGACGCTGATGCCGCTGATCCTCGATCTGGAACAGGCCTACAATGACGCCAAGGCGGATCCGTCCTTCCGGGCGCAGCTGGATGACCTCAACACCCATTACACCGGCCGGCCGTCGCCGCTCTACTACGCCGAGCGCCTGACCCAGCATCTTCGTGAAGTTTCTGAGGCCTCCGGCCTCGGGGGTGGCGCCAAGATCTACTTCAAGCGCGACGAGCTGAACCACACCGGCAGCCACAAGATCAACAACTGCCTCGGCCAGATCCTGCTGGCCATGCGCATGGGCAAGACCCGCATCATCGCGGAAACCGGCGCCGGCCAGCACGGCGTGGCCACGGCCACCGTCTGCGCCCGCTTCGGCCTGCCCTGCGTCGTCTACATGGGCGCCACCGACGTGGAGCGCCAAAAGCCGAACGTGTTCCGCATGAAGCTGCTGGGTGCCGAGATCGTTCCGGTCACCGCCGGAGCCGGCACGCTGAAGGACGCCATGAACGAGGCGCTGCGCGACTGGGTCACCAATGTCGACAGCACCTACTACCTGATCGGCACCGCCGCCGGTCCGCACCCCTATCCGGAGCTGGTGCGCGATTTCCAGTCGGTCATCGGCAAGGAAACGCGCGAGCAGATGCTGGCAGCAGAAGGCCGTCTTCCGGATGCCATCGTCGCGGCCGTCGGCGGCGGCTCCAACGCCATCGGCCTGTTCCATCCGTTCCTCGATGACGCCGGCGTGGAAATCTGGGGCGTCGAGGCGGGCGGTCGCGGGCTGCAGGGCAACGAGCACTGCGCCTCGCTCAACGCCGGCAAGCCGGGCGTGCTGCATGGCAACCGCACCTATCTGCTGCAGGATGACGACGGCCAGATCCTCGAGGGACACTCGATCTCGGCCGGTCTCGACTATCCCGGCATCGGACCGGAGCACTCCTGGCTGAAGGAGATCGGCCGGGCGAAGTATGTCCCGATCACCGATGACGAGGCGATGGAAGCCTTCAAGCTCCTGACCCGCGTCGAGGGCATCATTCCGGCGCTGGAGCCGGCCCATGCGCTGGCCCAGGTGATGAAGATCGCGCCGAAGATGCGCAAGGACCAGATCGTGGTCATGAACCTCTGCGGCCGTGGCGACAAGGACGTCTTCACCGTCGGCAAGATGCTGGGCTTCGATCTCTGACGCCGCATCGCGTTGCGAGGGCGGCCTGACTTGCCTTTTGTCTGACCTTTCGACTGGCCCTTCAACTTGCCCGTCGATTGGCCTTCCGATCCAGGACCCCCGCAGCGGCGCACCCCGCTGCGGGGTTTTTCATGGGCCGGCAAGGCGAGGCAGGATGCGGCCGACCTCATGTCACGTCCAGGCGTGCACTGAGTGCGCCTATTCCCCTGCCGGTGCGGGTTCTGGTCCGCGCCGGCCGCCTGACCGCAGGGCCAGAGCGCCGGGCCGGTGCTGTGCCGGCTTCGCCATTTCTTCAGCACCAGGGCGGACTCGCGTTGACAGAGGGCCTGCCCGCCCCCTACATCCAACCCCCGGACCCTGCGCGAGACCCGGTGCCGTTCCGGCCGCGCACACGCTCAGAACGGGCCTGCCCCACACCGGGTGACCCGCCACAGGATGGAAAGCCGTATGACCGAGACGCGCATCGACCGCCGCTTCAAGGCCTGCGCCGAGAAGGGCCGCCCGGCCCTGGTGACCTTCATCACCGCCGGTGACCCCGATCTCGCCACCTCCCAGGCCATTCTGGAAGCCCTGCCGGCTGCCGGTGCGGACGTGATCGAACTGGGCATGCCCTTCTCCGATCCCATGGCGGAAGGCGTTCCGATCCAGCGCGCCACCCAGCGCGCCCTGGCCGGCGGCCAGACCATGAACAGGACCCTCGACATGGTCCGCAAGTTCCGCCAGTCGGACCAGGACACGCCGATCATCCTGATGGGCTATTACAACCCGATCTATGTCCGTGGCCCGGAAGCCTTCGTGGCGGAAGCGAGGGACGCCGGCGTCGACGGTCTCATCATCGTCGACATTCCGCCGGAAGCCGATGACGAGCTCTGCATTCCGGCGATGAAGGGCGGGCTGAACTTCATCCGCCTGGCCACGCCGACCACCGATGACCGCCGCCTGCCGGCGGTTTTGAAGAACACCTCCGGTTTCGTGTATTATGTCTCGATCACCGGCATCACCGGCACCGCCTCGGCGGATCCGGAGCGCGTCGCGGCGGCCGTCGGCCGCATCAAGGCGCACACCGACCTGCCGGTCGCCGTCGGCTTCGGCGTGAAGACGGCGGATCAGGCTGCCGAGATCGGCCGCAACGCCGATGGCGTCGTGGTCGGCTCGGTGCTGGTCGAGGCCATCCGCGAAAGCCTGGATGCCAGCGGCAAGGCGACGGACCGCACCGTTGCAGCCGTCACCGACCTCGTGTCGTCGCTTGCCGGCGGCGTGGCTCGCGCCCGCTGAGGCAGGACCCAAAGACCGATCAACAACGGACGGATTTTGCCGTGAACTGGATCAACACTGTCGTTCGGCCGAAACTGCGCAGCTTCCTGTCGCGCCGCGAGATGCCGGAAAACCTCTGGATCAAGTGCCCGGAAACGGGCGAGATGGTGTTCCACCGCGATCTGGAGGCCAATCTCTGGGTGGTGCCGAACTCCGGCTTCCACATGCGCATGCCGGCGCGCAAGCGGCTCGAGAGCTTCTTCGACGGTGGCAGCTACGAGCGCATCGCGACGCCGGGCGTCACCATCGATCCGCTGAAGTTCCGCGACACCAAGAAGTATGTCGATCGCCTCAAGGAGTACCGCACCCGGTCCGGCGAGGACGACTGCGTCTATGTCGGCCGCGGCAAGGTCGAGGGCATGGACTTCACTGCCGCCGTGCAGGACTTCGACTTCATGGGCGGCTCGCTCGGCATGGCCGCCGGTGAGGCGATCCTGACCGGCATGCAGGCCGCCGTGCAGGCCAGGACGCCGTTCGTGCTGTTCGTCGCCTCCGGCGGCGCGCGCATGCAGGAAGGCATCCTGTCGCTGATGCAGATGCCGCGCACCACGGTCGGGGTCCAGATGCTGCGCGAGGCGCGCCTGCCCTACATCGTCGTGCTCACCAACCCGACCACCGGCGGCGTGTCGGCCTCCTACGCCATGCTGGGCGACGTGCACATTGCCGAGCCGGGCGCCGTCATCGGCTTCGCCGGCCGCCGCGTGATCGAGCAGACGATCCGCGAGAAGCTGCCGGAGGACTTCCAGAGCGCCGAATACCTGCTCGACCACGGCATGGTCGACATGGTCGTCAAGCGGCACGACATGAAGGCCACCATTGCCCGCCTCGCCGGCATCCTGATGAAGCGGCAGATCGAGTTGCCGGAGCTGGACGCGCCGCTGCCCACCGTCGCGGCCTGAGACTGCCGGACGGCCAGACATTCCGAGCGGCCCGTCGTGAATGGAACACGGCGGGCCGTTCCCGTTCCTGCGGCGTGCCAGCCCCTGTGCGCCTCTCTATGTGACACCTATATCAGGCCCGATCCGGACCGACCGGCCGGGCCGGACACAGAAGCCTCAAGGGCGCCATGGACCAGATTACCGCCATCCTCGACCGTCTTCTCGCGCTGCACCCGCTGCAGATCGACCTGTCCCTTGACCGCATGCACCGGCTGCTTGCCGCGCTGGGCAATCCGGAGCGTCGCCTGCCGCCGGTGATCCACGTGGCCGGCACCAACGGCAAGGGCTCTGTCACGGCGACCCTGCGGGCGATCCTGGAGGCGGATGGCAAGCGCTGTCATGTCTACACCTCGCCGCATCTCGTGCGGTTCAACGAGCGGATCCGGCTGGGCAGCACCGGTGCCTTCGTGGAGGATCCGCAGCTGATGGCTGCGCTCGATCGCTGCGAGCGGGCGAATGACGGCCACCCGATCACGTTCTTCGAGATCACCACGGCAGCGGCCCTGCTGCTGTTTTCGGAGGAGCCGGCCGACGTGCTCCTGCTGGAAGTGGGGCTGGGCGGCCGGCTGGATGCGACCAATGTCATCGACGCGCCGCTGGTTTCGGTCATCACCTCCATCTCGCATGACCACGAGAAATTCCTCGGCAACACGCTGACGGAGATCGCCGGCGAGAAGGCGGCGATCATCAAGCCCGGCCGTCCCTCCGTCTCCGCCGCGCAGGTGGACGAGGTCACGCGGGTCATCGACCGGGCGGCGGCCCGCGCCCGCTCCGCCCATGGGCGCTTCGGTCAGGAGTTCACCGCCAGCGCCGACAACGGCCGCATGGTGTTCCAGGACGAGGACGGGCTGATCGACCTGCCGCTTCCGGCCCTGCCCGGCGCGCACCAGATCGGCAACGCGGGCCTCGCCATCGCGGCGCTGAAGGCGGCCGGCCTGCTGCCCGGGCCGGAGGTGATTGCCCGCGGGCTCCGCTCCGTGCGCTGGCCGGGCCGGCTCGAGCTGCTGCGCCACGGCGCGCTGTTCGAGAAATGCCCCGCCGGGGCCGAGGTCTGGGTTGACGGCGGACACAATCCGGGCGCTGCGCTCACCATCGCCGCCTATATGGGCGAACTGGAGGAGAAAAGCCCCCGGCCGCTGTACATGGTCTCGGCCATGCTGACGACCAAGGATCCGATCGGCTTCTTCCGTGCCTTCCAGGGCCTGGTCCGTCATGTGGCGACCGTGCCGATCAACTCCACCAATTCCGCCCGCGATCCGTTCGAGCTGGCCGACTTTGCCCGGACAGCCGGGCTGGAAGCCACGCCGTTCGACAGTCTTGACCAGGCCCTGGCCGACATCCGGGCCTGTGCGGCGCGGGACGGGGAGCCGCCGCGCATCCTGATCTGCGGTTCGCTCTATCTGGTGGGCGACGTTCTGTCGGCAAACGGCACCCTGCCGCGCTGACGGCGGGCCGAAGCCCCGCAGGCTTTGGCTCCGTCGGATCAGGGCGGGCCGGATCAGGCCGCGAAGCGGTAGTAGGACATCGACAGGGTGCCGTATTCGTAGCTGCGATGCAGCAGCTCGCCTCTGGCCCCTGTTCCTCCCGCACCGAGCGCGAAGAAGACCGGCAGCAGATGCTCCTCGGTCGGATGCGCCAGACGGAACTGCGGCGCGGTCTCCAGCCGGCTGATCCGCCCGGGCTCGCCGGGCAGCAGGCCCTGGTCGAGCCAGGCATCGAACGCCTTGGCCCAGTCGGCCGCCGGGGCCGTCTTCGGCTGGATCAGGCGCAGGTTGTGCGTGGTGCTGCCGGTGGCGACCAGCAGGATGCCGTCGTCCCTCAGCGAGCTCAGGGCTGCACCAAGGGCAAGGAGCTCGGCCGGCCCGTAGTCGAGCGGCAGGGACAGCGCCACGACCGGGATGTCGGCCTCGGGAAAGGCCAGTGACAGCGGCACCCAGGCACCATGATCGAGGCCCCAGGAGGCATCGACGCTGGCGGCAATCCCGGCGTCGCCCAGCCGCGCCATCACCGCGTCCACCAGCGTCTCGGGCGCTTCCGCCGGATAGCGGATCTCGAACAGGGCGCGCGGGAAGCCGCCGAAGTCGTGGATCGTGCGCAGATGTCCCGGCGCCGACACCCGCAGCCCCTCGGTTTCCCAGTGCGGCGACAGGATGACGATGGCCTTCGGGCGCGGCAGGCTGCTGCCGAGGGTCCTGAGGAACCGGTGCGCGGCGCTGTCCTCGATCGCCAGCATCGGCGATCCATGGGCAAGGAACAGGGCGGGTTGGGTCGCGGTCATGGCGAGCCTCACAAGCTGACGAACATGCCGGAGAGCCTAATCCTCGTCAGCGCGTGAATAAAGCCGCCTTGGTTCCGACAGTTCGTTCACGAAATGGAAACAGAAGAACGGTCTTGCCTCGGCGCGCCAGACCTGCCAGCAAGGCGCTTCCTGCTAGACCGGAGTTTCCGATGACCGTGACGGTTCAGATCCAGCGCCTGACCCATGCCGCCGACCTTCCCCTGCCCGCGTACCAGAGCGCGGATGCGGCCGGATTCGACCTTCAGGCGGCCGTGGAAAGCGATCTCGTTCTTGCGCCGGGGGCACGCGCCCTCGTGCCGACAGGCCTCTCCATGGCGATCCCGCGGGGTTTTGAAGGCCAGGTGCGACCGCGTTCGGGTCTCGCGGCCAAGAATGGTGTCACCGTGCTCAACACGCCCGGCACCATCGACGCCGACTACAGGGGCGAGGTGAAGGTCATCCTGATCAACCTCGGCCACGATCCCTTCACGATCAGCCGCGGCATGCGCATCGCGCAGATGCTGATTGCCCCCGTGCAGCAGGCGGTGCTGGTGGACGTCGACAGCCTGGAGGCGACCGCGCGCGGGGCGGGCGGGTTCGGCTCGACCGGAACGGCCTGACTGATGCCGGTACCGGTGCCGATACCGGTGCCGATACAGGTGCTGGTGCGATCCCGGGTCCGCGCGGCGACAGGCAAGCCATTCGCCGCGACAGGCCCCGGCTGGATAAACATTTTCCCGGGTTTCCCGGTTTGGAAATGCCGCATCTCGTCTTGCCTCGCCGACGGGCCTAGGCTTGGATCATAGCGCTTGAGCTGCTGGCGGAGACGCCGCCTGCCGGATGTCCGGTGCCACGCAGCCCGCATCAGGAGACTATGATGACCGACAGGAAGCCCGGTCGCGGCCGGATCTATGGCTCGATCACCGAAACCATCGGCGACACGCCGATCGTGCGCCTCGACCGCCTCGCCAAGAAGCATGGTGTAAAGGCCAACCTTCTGGCCAAGCTCGAGTTCTTCAACCCGATCTCCAGCGTCAAGGACCGCATCGGCGTCGCCATGATCGAGGCGATGGAAGCCGATGGCCGGATCCAGCCCGGCAAGACCACGCTGGTCGAGCCGACCTCCGGCAACACCGGCATCGCCCTCGCCTTCGTCGCGGCCGCCAAGGGGTATCGCCTGATCCTCGTCATGCCCGAGACCATGTCGGTCGAGCGGCGCAAGATGTTCAAGATCCTCGGCGCGGAACTCGAGCTGACCGAGGGCCCGAAGGGCATGAAGGGCGCCATTGCCCGGGCGCAGGAACTCGTCGACGAGATCCCCGGTGCCGTCATGCCGCAGCAGTTCGAGAATGCCGCCAATCCGGAGATCCATCGCCGCACCACGGCCGAGGAGATCTGGAACGACACCGACGGCGGCGTCGACGTCTTCGTGTCGGGCATCGGCACGGGCGGCACCATCACGGGTGTCAGCCAGGTGCTCAAGGCGCGCAAGCCGGGCCTGCATGTGGTGGCCGTCGAGCCGGCCGACAGCCCGGTCCTGTCGGGTGGCAACCCCGGCCCGCACAAGATCCAGGGCATCGGCGCCGGTTTCGTCCCGGGCGTGCTGGACACGTCGGTCTTCGACGAGATCGTCAAGGTCAGCAATGACGAGGCCTTTGCCACGGCCCGCGAGGTCGCGCGCATCGAAGGCGTTCCGGTCGGCATCTCGTCCGGTGCGGCGCTGACGGCGGCGATCAAGGTCGGCCAGCGCGACGAGCTCGCCGGCAAGACGATCGTGGTGATCATCCCGTCCTTCGCCGAGCGCTATCTCTCGACGGCCCTGTTCGAGGGGCTGGAGTAAGCGCGGCGGACACGCACCCGGCCGGGGCGCCTCAACGGGGGCCCCGGTCAGCGGCGACGGCGCGTCGGGGGATGCGGTGCGGGACGGGGATCAGTCGGCCCGGGCGGGCCGGACGGCCAGTCCGGACGGCGCGAGGCGTTCCGTCCACTCCCGCCAGAAGCGGTCCGCCAGCACCTGCCGCTCCTGATCGACGGCAACGGCGCGTCGCCAGTGCCCGGCCCGGTCATAGGCCTGAAGTGCGTAGCTCGCCAGCACCGGCGGAATGCGGCCCTCACCCAGTTCCCGGGTCTCGGCCTTGCGGGCGAGCAGCGTGTCGATCTCGTCGGTCACGGCGGCGGGGATATCGATGCCGGCCCGCAGCGCATGAAAGTTCATCGGCGGGTAGACCGCATCCGGATGCGCGTCGAGCCACTGCACGGCGAAGAGCGGACGCAGCAGATAGAACAGCTTCTTGAGCGCGGTCGTCTCCGGGTCCCTGAAGCAGCGGCCGACATGCTCGCGGCACAGGTAGTAATAGTGCCGGCCGATCAGGTTGCGGTCGCCAACCTGACCGGCGAGCGCCAGCATGGCGTCGCGGAACCCGGGGACCTCCCCGTAGGCATGCGGCGAGTTCAGCCACTCCAGGATGACCGCGTTGCCCTTCAGCAGCAGGCGGATGGCTTTTGACAATTCCCAGCCGTTGATGTCGAAGACCTCGGTCAGCGGCTCCTCGAGCACGTCGCGTGCGGGAAACAGGGTGTAGGTCTCGGCAAGCGGCCGGACAAACACGAAGCGGCAGTCATAGTCGCTGTCGGGCGAGGGAAAGCCCCAGGCCCGGCTGCCGCTTTCGATGGCGAAGGCGATGGTCACCCGTTCGCGGCGGGCCAGTTGTTCCAGCCGCGAACGGATCTCGGCGACGACGGCATCCTGCAAGATACCGGTCCTTCCTTCGTGCTGGCGGTCAGACGCGACGCTCGACCAGCATCTTCTTGATCTCTGCGATGGCCTTGGCCGGGTTCAGGCCCTTGGGGCAGGCCTGGGCGCAGTTCATGATCGTGTGGCAGCGGTACAGGCGGAACGGATCCTCGAGGTTGTCGAGGCGCTCGCCCTTGGCTTCGTCGCGGCTGTCGATCAGCCAGCGATAGGCCTGCAGCAGCACGGCGGGGCCGAGGTAACGGTCGCCGTTCCACCAGTAGGACGGGCAGGAGGTCGAGCAGCAGGCGCAGAGGATGCACTCATAGAGGCCATCCAGCTTGGCGCGGTCCTCGTGGCTCTGGCGCCATTCCTTTTCCGGCGCCGGCGACACGGTCTTCAGCCAGGGCTCGATCGAGCGGTGCTGGGCGTAGAAGCGGGTCAGGTCCGGAACCAGGTCCTTGATCACCGGCATGTGCGGCAGCGGGTAGATCGCGATCGCGCCCTTGCCCACCTCGTCCATGCCCTTGGTGCAGGCGAGGGTGTTGGTGCCGTCGATGTTCATCGCGCAGGAGCCGCAGATGCCCTCGCGGCACGAGCGGCGGAAGGTCAGCGTCGGGTCGATCTTGTTCTTGATGTAGATGAGCCCGTCCAGGATCATCGGACCGCAATCGTCGAGATCGACGAAATAGGTGTCCACGCGCGGGTTGCGGCCGTCATCCGGGCTCCAGCGGTAGATCCGGTATTCGCGCAGGTTGGTGGCGCCCTTCGGCTTGTCCCAGACCTTGCCCTCGGTCACCTTGGAGTTCTTGGGAAGCGTCAGCTGAACCATTCTCGTCGCTCCGCGTTACGGCACCGGATGGATGTCCGGGCCAAAGGGTTCCCCGTCAGTCCTTCAGGCTGAACAGGATGTTGTCTCTGGTTTCGCCGGCCTGTTCATAGCCGAGGTGCGTGAGCAGGCTCAGGCAGTCCTCGGTCCAATGCGGCCGGCAGTTTGTTTCAATCAGGATGGCACGGGGCCAGAGGCTCCGGCTTGTGGTCGTGAGATAGGGCACGAGGACCCGGTCCTCGAACCCCTCCACGTCGATCTTCAGAACGTCGATGCCGGTCAGGCCCGCTTCCGTCACCACATCGGCCAGGGGGCGCACCGGAACGCGGAAGGCGCTCCAGTTGCCGGCCCATTCGCCGCGGGTCAGGTCCTCGACAAGCGTGGCAAAGCCGGCGTTCGACGGCTCGCGCCACAGGGACAGCTCGCCCGCCTCGGCCCCGACCGCCGTGCGCACCAGCCGGACGCCCGCAGCGTCGTTGGCTGCGAGGTTGAAGGCCAGCTTGTCGGCGGTGTCCGGGCTGGCCTCCACCGCCAGCACCTCCGCGCCGCAGGCGGCGGCGAACAGGCTGTAGGTGCCGATGTTGGCGCCGACGTCGACGAAGACGCAGCCAGGGCGCAGCAGCGGTGCGATCAGGCGGTGTTCCGCCTGTTCCGGCAGCCGGCCCTTGGCCATCATCTTGCGGTCGTCGTAGTTGGCGCCCGGATAGAGACGGAACCGCAGGCCTTCCACCACCGCGTCATAGGGCCCCGCAAAGACCCGGGCGACACGTGCACGGATCATCTTGCGCAGGGTTGCGGACAGGTCATGCCGATCCGCGAGCGCCCAGGCAAACTTCACCAGTCCCTCGGCACGGTAGGTGCCGAAGGGCGAGGTGATGTCGGGCCGGGCGAGCGCGGATGCCATGGCCGATCCTCAGTAGACGCGCGCCTTCGGGGCGATCTTCTTCGGGTCGATGCCGCCCTGCTCATAGGGCGTCAGCGGCTCGGTGATCACCGGACGGTAGTCAAGCGTCACCTTGCCGGCCTCGTCGACCCAGGCCAGCGTGTGCTTGCGCCAGTTCTCGTCGTCGCGGCCGCCCAGCGGACCATCCTTGTAGTCCTCGCGGGCGTGGGCACCACGGCTTTCCTTGCGGGCCTCGGCGCCGTAGACCGTGGTGATGGCATTGGCCATCAGGTTCTGCAGCTCGAGGGTCTCGACAAGGTCCGAGTTCCAGATCATCGACCGGTCGCTGACCTTGATGTCGGCCATTTCGCCCCAGATCGCCGACAGGCGCTTGCAGCCCTGCTCGAGGCTTTCCTGGGTGCGGAACACGGCGGCGTCTTCCTGCATGGCGCGCTGCATCTTCTCGCGCAGCACGGCCGTCGGCGTCGCGCCGCTGGCATGCCGCGTCTTGTCGAAGCGGGCCATGATCTCCTCGCAGGAGCGCGCGTTCGGCGTCGGAACCGGGCTCTTGGGATCCACCACCTCGCGGGCACGGATCGCGGCGGCGCGACCGAAGACCACGAGGTCGATGAGCGAGTTGGAGCCAAGGCGGTTGGCACCGTGCACCGAGGCGCAGCCGGCCTCGCCCACGGCCATCAGGCCGGGCTGGATGCGGTTCGGATCGCCGGCGGTCGGGTTGAGGACCTCACCCCAGTAGTTGGTCGGAATGCCACCCATGTTGTAGTGCACGGTCGGCAGGACCGGGATCGGCTCCTTGGTCACGTCGACACCGGCGAAGATCTTCGCCGATTCCGAGATGCCCGGCAGGCGCTCGGCCAGAAGGGCCGGGTCGAGGTGGTCGAGGTGCAGGAAGATGTGATCCTTGTTCTTGCCGACGCCGCGGCCTTCCCGGATCTCGATCGTCATGCAGCGCGACACGACATCGCGCGAGGCCAGGTCCTTGGCCGACGGCGCGTAGCGCTCCATGAAGCGCTCGCCCTCGGAGTTGACCAGATAGCCGCCTTCGCCGCGGGCGCCCTCGGTGATGAGGCAGCCCGAGCCGTAGATGCCGGTCGGATGGAACTGCACGAATTCCATGTCCTGCAGCGGCAGGCCGGCACGCGCGACCATGCCGCCACCGTCGCCGGTGCAGGTGTGGGCGGAAGTGGCCGAGAAATAGGCGCGACCGTAGCCACCCGTCGCCAGCACCACCATCTTGGCGGCAAAGCGGTGGATGGTGCCGTCATCGAGGTTCCAGGCGATCACGCCCTGGCACACGCCGTCATCCGACATGATCAGGTCGAGCGCGAAATACTCGATGTAGAATTCGGCGTTGTTCTTCAGCGACTGGCCATAGAGCGTGTGCAGGATGGCGTGGCCGGTGCGGTCAGCCGCCGCGCAGGTGCGCTGCACCGGGGGGCCATCGCCGTAGTTCTGCATGTGGCCGCCGAAGGGACGCTGGTAGATGCGGCCGTCCTCGGTGCGCGAGAAGGGAACGCCATAATGTTCCAGCTCGTACACGGCCTTCGGGGCCTCGCGGGCGAGATACTCCATGGCGTCGGCGTCACCGAGCCAGTCGGAGCCCTTCACCGTGTCGTACATGTGCCATTCCCAGCAGTCCGGCGTCATGTTCTTCAGCGAGGCGGCAATGCCGCCCTGGGCCGCGACGGTGTGGGAGCGGGTCGGGAACACCTTGGTGATGCAGGCCGTGCGCAGGCCCTGCTCGGCCATGCCGAGCGTGGCGCGCAGTCCGGCGCCGCCGGCGCCGACCACCACCACGTCGAAGGTGTGATCGACGAATTCATAGGTCTTGGCCATGTGGGTCAGCCTCCAAAGCCGATCTTGACGACCGCGAACACCGATCCGAGGCCGATTGCGGCACAGAAGAAGATGTTGGCCATCAGTGCGAGGAACTTCACGCCTTCACCGTGGACATAGTCCTCGATGATGATCTGCATGCCGAGCTTCATGTGATAGATGCCGGACAGGATGACGAGCAGCAGCAGGATCGAGACCAGCGGGTTCTTCAGTGCCGCGACCACGTCTGCATGGCTGCCGCCCTGCAGCGAGATCACCAGCACGACGAAGAACGAGATCAGGAACACGTTGGCCACCGCGGTCACGCGCTGGCGCCAGAAATGCTCGGTGCCTTCCTTGGCCGAGCCGAGGCCGCGGACCTTGCCGAGCGGGGTGCGCATATCGGTCATTCGTCTCTCCTCAGCGGACCATGTAGCCGATGACCCAGAGCAGGATCGTCAGCGCAACGGAGCCAATGATGGTCGCCCGGGCCAGCCACTCGCGGGCATCGCGTCCAAAGCCCGCGCCCATGTCCCAGATGAAGTGGCGGATGCCGCCAAGCATGTGATGCACCAGGGCCCAGGTGAAGCCGAACAGCACCAGACGGCCGAGGAGCGACCCCATCAGGTCGTTGACGAAATCGAAGTAGGCGGGGCCGCTGGCGGCGGCAATCAGCCACCAGGCAAGAAGCAGCGTCCCGAAGTACAGGGCTGCACCGGTGATGCGGTGCAGGATCGACATCACCATCGTCAGGATCGGCTTGTAGATCTGAAGATGGGGCGACAGAGGGCGGCTGCCCTTCATATCGACATCCGGCATGGACTTTCTCTCCCGTCCGACGCCAGCCTTACGTTTGCGTAAACGTAAGCATCAGCTGGCGTTGTCTAGAGGCGTAATAGCGCCAACGAACCGACGCGTCAAAGTATCCTAAGGGCGAAATCTGAAAAGGTTTTCACCGCCGCCAGCATAGATCCGGCCGGTTACGGCACAAAATCGATTAGATTTGCCATCGATTTAAACCGATGCGGGAGAGTGGAAAAATTACAACCTGTTGCGGGACGAGACGCGCTTCATCACGTGCACCATGAAGATCGTCGCAAAGACCGGGGTCACCAGATTGACGAGCGGCACGGCCAGAAGCCCCGCGATCACCAGTCCGCCGAAGAACACGGTGCCGGAATTGGCCTTGCGCAGCGCACGCGCCTCGGCCGGCGGCATGAACCGCATTGCGGCGAACTCGAAGAACTCGCGGCCCAGCAGGTAGGCATTCACCACCAGGAAGGCGATGAGGTTGACGCCCGGCACCAGCAGCAGCACCAGCGCCAGCAGGTTGCCAAGGATGACGATACCAGTGAACTTGACGGTCGAGGCGAGCGACGCGCCGAGCGGCATTGCCCGGCCTGGCTGTTCGCCCGCATAGTCGGTCCGCTCGACGATCTCCGCCACGTCGTCCTGGAACAGGCCGGCGAACAGGGCCGTGACCGGGGCGACCAGAAATCCGAGCGCGAAGATCGCCCCGATGCCGGTGAGGATCGACAGCACGGCGTCGAGCCAGGGATAGGGCAGGTCGACATAGCCGGCGACCAGCGCCTGCAGGCCGATCCAGATCACCAGCAGCACCGCGAGCGTGAAGGCGAGCGACTTGCCGAGAATGGCCCGGAACGGCGGTTCAAACACCTGGCCAAAGGCGCGCAGAGCATCGGTGAACATCAGTCCGGAAGCCTTCTCGTCCAAAACGCTGCGCTTCACATAGGCAGGGCCCGGCCACCGCGCAATGGCGGCTCAGAACCGGGTGCGGGCCTTGAGGGCCTGCGCCAGCGTGCCTTCATCCAGGTGGTCCAGTTCGCCGCCAACGGGAACACCATGCGCGAGCCGCGTCACGGTGACGTCGAGCCCGGCCAGCTGGTCGGTGACATAGAGCGCGGTCGTCTGGCCCTCGACCGTCGCATTGACCGCCAGGATGACCTCGCCGATGGCTCCGTTGCGCACCCGCTCGACCAGGCTGGCGATGTTGAGATCCTCCGGCCCGATGCCGTCGAGCGGGGACAGGGTGCCGCCGAGCACGTGATAGCGGGCATTGAGCACGCCGGCGCGCTCCAGTGCCCACAGATCGGCAACATCCTCCACCACCACCAGAAGGGAGGGGTCGCGGCCATCGTCGCAGCAGATCGTGCAGGGGTCACTGGTGTCGACGGTGCCGCAGACCGAGCACACGCCGACCTTCTCCACCGCCACGCCCATGGCGTCGGCGAGCGGGACCAGAAGCTGGTCCTTCTTCTTGATGAGGTGCAGCGCCGCCCGCCGCGCCGACCGCGGCCCGAGGCCCGGCAGACGCGCCAGCAGCTGGATCAGCCGCTCGATCTCGGGACCTGCCACCTTGCGGTTCGCCATCGCGCGTCCTCGTTGCCCGTCCTCGTCCCCCGCCGGGGCAGACCCGCCGGGACCTCCATCCGGTCCCGGTTCCCGCCCCTGCGCTCGCTCATGCTCCCGTTCGCTCCCTGTCGGGACCTCAGAACGGCATCTTCATGCCGGGCGGCAGACCCAGACCGCCCATCAGCTCCTGGGTCTTCTGCTGCATGAGGGCCTCGGCCTTGGCGCGGGCCTCGTTGTGGGCGGCGATGATCAGGTCCTCGAGGATCTCGACCTCGTCTTCCTTCAGCAGCGACGGGTCGATCTTGATCGACCGGATCTCACCCTTGCCGGCGATGGTGATCTTCACCATGCCGCCGCCGGAACTTCCCTCGGTCTCGATGTTGGCCACGGCTTCCTGCAGGGAGCCCATCTTCTCCTGCAGCTGCTTCGCCTGCTTCATCATCTTCATGAAGTCCATGGTACGTCTCCTTGTCCGGTTCGCGACAGCGACCGGACCCATATGGGGTCGGCGGGCTTAGCGTACATCCAGGAAGCCGATGATCCTGCGCATGTCGCGCAGCACCGGCTCGGCGATGGCCGATGCCTGCTCTGCGCCGTTGCGCAGGATCCGGTCGATTTCCGCCGGATCAGCCATCAGGCGACGCATCTCGCCGTTCATCGGCGCGATCCTCTCCACCGCCAGCTCGGCCAGCGCCGGCTTGAACACGGAGAAGGGCTGACCGCCGAAGTCGGCGATCACCGCCTCCTTGGCCTTGCCGGCAAGGGCCGCATAGATGCCGACCAGGTTGTCGGCCTCCGGCCGGCCCTTGAGCCCGTCCAGCTCGGACGGCAGCGGCTCCGGATCGGTCTTGGCCTTCTTGATCTTCTTGGCGATCGTGTCGGCATCGTCGGACAGGTTGATGCGCGACAGGTCGGACGGGTCCGACTTCGACATCTTCTTCGTGCCGTCGCGCAGGCTCATCACGCGCGTCGCCGGACCGGCGATCATCGGCTCCGGCAGCGGCAGGTAGATCTCGTCCGGGCTCTCCGGCGAGGGCGAGGGATTGGCGACGCCGAGGCCCAGCTCCTTGATTCGCGGCGCGAAATCGTTGTTGAACTTCTGCGCGATGTCGCGCGTCAGCTCGAGGTGCTGCTTCTGGTCATCGCCCACCGGCACATGGGTGGCCCGGTAGGCGAGGATGTCGGCGGCCATCAGGTTCGGATAGGCGAACAGGCCCACCGAGGCGTTCTCGCTGTTCTTGCCCGCCTTGTCCTTGAACTGCGTCATGCGGTTCAGCCAGCCCATGCGCGCCACGCAGTTGAAGATCCAGGCCAGCTCGGCATGTTCCTTCACCTGGCTCTGGTTGAAGATCACCGAGCGCTTCGGATCGATCCCGGCCGCGATATAGGCCGCCGTCACCTCCCGCGTCGCGTTGGTCAGCTCGCCGGCATCCGGAAAGCCGGCGGTGATCGCGTGCAGGTCGACCACGCAGAAGATCGACGGCATCTGGTCCTGCATCGGCACCCAGCGCGACACGGCGCCGAGGTAGTTGCCGAGGTGAAGGTTGCCGGTGGGTTGGACACCGGAGAAGCAGCGGGGCTGGAACGCCGTCATGTGAAGTCCCTGAAACGGTCGGCCGGTTGGAAGGGCCTGAAGGTGGGAAAGGCAGGATGCCGCAGGACTTATGGCGCGGCCCTCGGCGCAAGGCAAGCGTTCGCCGCAGCCGGCCGGCCGGGTCGCCCGACCCCGCCGGCGACCGCAACCGGGCCTCAGCCCGCGCGACGGCGGCGCTGCCGGATCTGGCGCACCAGACCGAGAAGATCGGCTGCACCGGTCACCTGGGCGAGCAGCGCGAACAGGCCGACGCCGCCCGCCACCAGCACGCCCAGCGCCCCCACGCGGACGGCGAGCGAGGGGCCGGCCAGCACCCCGGACAGCAGCCCGGCGGCCAGATGGACCCCGACCCCCATCACCAGGCTGGCCAGCGCCAGCAGCCCGATCTTGCGCAGGACCCCCAGATCCGGCTCGAAATGCCCGCGCCGCCACAGCACGAGGCCGAGGGCCAGCGCATTCACCCAGCCGGCCACGGTGGTCGCCAGCGCGATGCCCACATGGGCAAGCGTCGGGAACAGCACGAGCGACAGGACCACGTTCACCGCGGCGCTGAGCCCGGCAAACCACATCGGCGTCTTCGTGTCTTCCCGGGCGAAGTAGCCGGGCGAGAACACCTTGTTGAGCACATAGGCCGGCAGGCCGAAGGAAAACGCCGCCAGCGCGGCCGCCGTGCCGCTTACGGCAGCAGCATCGAAGGCCCCGCGCCCGAACAGCACCGAGACGATCTCGTCCGGGATCACGACCAGGGCAACGGAGGCCGGCAGGGTCAGGGCGAAGGACAGTTCCATCGCCCCGTTCAGCGTCTTCTGGAACTGCGCATCCTCGCCGGCCCGCAGCTGGCGGGTCAGGCTCGGCAGCAGCACCACGCCGATGGCGATGCCGATGACGCCGAGCGGCAGCTGGTACAGCCGGTCGGCGTAGTAGAGCAGCGCGTTGGCGCTCGCCTGGGCCGAGGCGATCACCTGGCCGACAACGATGTTGATCTGGGTGATGCCGCCGGCGATCAGGCCGGGAATGCCGAGCACCACGAGCCGCCGCACCGCCGGCGTCAGCCGCGGTCGTGGCAGGCTGAGGCGGAAGCCCAGCCGCTTCAGGTCCCACAGCACCACGGCCAGCTGCACCACACCGGCCACCGACACGCCGATGCAGAGGATGAGGCCGATCTGCCGTTCCTCGACCACGCCGGACATAACGATGCCCGCCAGCGCGGCAATCATCACCACATTGAGCATCACCGGGGCGAAGGCTGCCGCCGCGAAGCGGTGATAGGTGTTCAGGATGCCGGCGACCAGCGCCAGCATGGACATGAACAGCAGGTACGGAAAGGTGATCCGCGACATCAGCACCGTCAGGTCGAACTTCGCCGGGTCCTCGAGGAACCCCGGTGCGAGCAGCCAGACCACGGCCGGCATGGCAATCTCGGCCAGGGCCAGCAGGATCACCAGCACGAACAGCATGCCCGAGGCGATCTCGCCGGCCACCTGCCGCGCCCGCGCCTCGCCGTCCTCCTCCAGCGCCCGTCCGAACAGCGGCACGAAGGCCGAGTTGAAGGCCCCTTCCGCAAACAGGCGGCGGAACAGGTTCGGCAGCCGGAAGGCCACGACGAAGGCATCGGCCACCGGGCCGGCGCCCAGCACGGCGGCCATCATGGCGTCGCGCACGAAGCCGAGCACGCGGCTGGCCAGCGTGGCCGCCCCGACGGTTGCGAAATGGCGCAGCAGGCTCATCGGAGACGGATCCTCACGCCGACGCGGGGACAGCCGCCGCCGCAGGCTCCGGCTTGCCCTCCACGGCTTCCGTCAGCCGTTCGCGGATCGTCTCCTGCCGGCTGATGTTGGCGATCTTCTGGCCGGTCAGGTCGGTGACATAGAACACGTCCACCACCCGCTCGCCGAAGGTCGAGATATGGGCGGAGGCAATGTTGAGGTTGAGGCCGGCAATGGCGCGGGTCAGCTCGTAGAGCAGGCCCGGCCGGTCAAGTCCGCTGACCTCGATGACCGTGTAGTTGTCCGACCAGGAATTGTTGACCAGCACCTCGGCCGCCACGCGGAACGCCTTCATGCGGCCCTTCATGGTCGCCTTCTTGGCGATATGTTCCGGCAAGGGTGTCTCGCCGCGCAGGGTCTTCAGGATGAGGTCGGTGATGCGCTCGCCGCGTCGGCGCTCGTCGGCATCATCGGGCAGCTCGCGTCCGACGAAGATCGAATCCAGCGCGAATCCGTCGGTCGTCGTGTCGATCTGCGCATCGACGATGTTGGCACCCGTCACGAAGCAGGCGCCGGCGATCGACGACAGCAGGCGCGGATGGTCCGGCGCCAGGATGGTGATCTCGGTGACGCCCTCGAAGGCGTGGGTGCGCACTTCAGCGGCGAATTTCTCGTTGCGCGCATCCGCCCGGCGGATCAGCTCCGCATGCGAGACCGCCCGGTCGATTTCCGCCCGCATCCAGTAGGCGGGATAATGCCGGCCGACGTAGGACTGGCGTTCGACCGTCGTCCAGTGCGTCAGCTTTTCCAGGAGCCGTTCCTTGGCGTCGGCAACGACTTCCTTGCGGGTGAGCTGGCTGTGGCCCCCGGTCAGGTGGGGTTCGCACTCGTAGTAGAGCGTGCGCAGGAGCTGGCCCTTCCAGCCGTTGAAGACGCCCGGACCAACGGCGCGGATGTCGGCGACGGTCAGGATCAGCAGCAACCGCAGCCGCTCGAGGCTCTGCACGATCTGGGCAAAGTCGGTGATGGTCTTGCGGTCCGACAGGTCGCGCGACTGGGCGTAAGTGCTCATGTCGAGGTGATGCTCGATCAGCCAGGCCACGGTATCCGTCTCCGCCGCGCTGAGGCCGAACCGCGGGCACACCTTCCGGGCAATCTTCGCCCCGGCGATCGAATGGTCTTCCGGCCGGCCCTTGGCGATGTCGTGCAGGAACATGGCGACGTAGAGCACGCGGCGGTTCTGGATCGACTTGATGAGCTGGCTTGCCAGCGGGTTCTCGCCCTCGGCGCCGCCGCGTTCGATCTCGGCCAGCACGCCGATGGAGCGGATGAGATGCTCGTCCACCGTGTAGTGGTGGTACATGTTGAACTGCATCATCGCCACGACCTTGCCGAAGTCCGGCACGAACCGCCCCAGCACGCCGGCCTCGTTCATGGCCCGCAGCGTCGCCTCCGGTTGATTGCGGGACGTCAGGATCGACAGGAACAGCCGGTTGGCTTCCGGATTGTCGCGCAGCGCCGCATTGATCAGCGACAGGGACCGGTGGATCAGCTGCATCAGCTCCGGGTGCAGGATGTAGTTCAGCCGGTCGGCCACCTGGAAAACCCGGATCAGGTTCACGGGGTCCTCGCGGAACACCATGTCGCTGGCGGCGTTGATGCGTCCGTTCTCGACGATGAAGCCGGGGGCTTCGCGGATCGGCTGCGCCGAGGGGCCGCGCGGGCTCTTCAGCCGCAGCATCAGGCCGGTGAAGCCGGTGCTGTGCGGCGACTTCACGTGCTGCGCCTCGAGCGCCGAACACAGGATGCGCGTCAGGTCGCCCACGTCCTTGGCGACCAGGAAGTAGTGCTTCATGAAGCGCTCGACATCCTTCAGGCCCGGATGCTGGGTGTAGCCGAGCCGGATCGCGATCTCGCGCTGCACGTCGAAGGACAGCCGCTCCTCCGGCCGGCCGGTGAGGAAATGCAGGTGGCAGCGCACGGCCCAGAGGAAGTCCTCGCACTTGACGAAGAGCTTGTACTCCGAGCGCGACAGCACGCCCTTCGACACGAGCTCGGACTGGCGTCGGACGCGGTAGTGATACTTGGCGATCCAGAACAGGGTGTTGAGATCGCGCAGGCCGCCCTTGCCCTCCTTGATGTTCGGCTCGACCAGATAGCGCGACATGCCCTGCCGCTTGTGCCGATCGTCCCGCTCGGCGAGCTTGGCCGCAATGAACTCCGAACTGGTGCCGGCGACCACATCCGCATCGAACCGCGTCTGCAGCTCCTGGAACAGGGTTTCCTCGCCCCAGATGAAGCGCGCCTCCAGGATCGCCGTGCGGATGGTCATGTCGGAGCGTGACAGCCGCACGCATTCCTCGATGTTGCGCGTCGCGTGGCCGACCTTCAGGCCGAGGTCCCACAGCATGTAAAGGATGTACTCGACCACCTGCTCGCCCCAGGGGGTCTGCTTGTAGGGCAGCAGGAACAGCAGATCCACGTCCGAGCCCGGGGCCAGCGTGCCGCGGCCATAGCCCCCCACGGCCACGACGGCCATGCGCTCGGCCGAGGACGGGTTGGTGATCCGGTACACATGCGCCAGCGCGAAATCGTAGATGACCCGGATCAGCTCGTCCTGCAGATGGCTGAGCCGGCGGGCACAGGCAAGCCCGCCGCCTTCGCGTCGCAGATGCGCCTGCGCCACCTCGCGCCCTGCCCGCATGGCTGCCTTCAGCTCCGCCAGCACGGCGCTGCGCACCTTCCGGTCCGTGCCCAGCCCGTCATGCGGCGCCGTCAGGGCCGTCAGCCGTTCGCGCAGGGCATCGGCGTCGATCAGGTCGGAAGTGTCGAGGGGATGGCTCATGGTCCGGGTCGGATCCTGTTCGTTCCACCGTGCCGCCTGGCAGCACGGGACAAGGGTCATGTCAGCGCGACAATAGCCCCGCCGCCGGACGGGGCAAGGCGGCTTCGGGCCGTTGCGGTCTACACGCCGTCGCGGGCAGCCACGACCCGCAGCTGGTGCAGCAGATGGTCGAGGGAGTCCGGCGACAGGCCGCCGATCTTGCGTTCCAGCAGATTGGTCAGCTCGGTGGCCCGCGGATCCAGCCCCGAGGTGTCGATGGTCACCTTGGGATCGGACATTTCGGCCAGGCGCTGGATTTCCTCCGCCTCATCCCAGATGACATTGAAATAGGTTATGATGCGCTGAACGAGGAACCAGGTCGGCTTCCCCCGCTTGCCATGTTCCAGCGCGGACAGATAGGCACTCGAGACGGCAAGCCCTGCTGCCATCTCCTTCAGCGAGATGCCCCGTTTCGCCCGCATCTCCCGCAGTTTTGCCCCCAGCGGTGTCATGCTTCTTCCCTGATTCCCCCGGTCCCCGGTGACGCTTGCCCGACGTCTGGCCCGACCTTTTGCCTGATCCTGCCCCTTTGCCTGGTCCCGGGCCAGACCGATGGCCTCCCGCGGGCGGCCGCCGTCAGCTGTCCTTCAGCTTGCGCAGCCGCACGTAGAGCGCGCCGGCGCCACCATGTGTCAGATGCGCTTCCTCGAAGCCCAGCACGATGCCGCGCAGGTCGGCCATCGCCAGCCACTGCGGCACCACCCGGCGCAGGATGCCGCGTTCGTCCATGTAGGCTGCCATGGCGCCGCTGCCGCCCTTGCCGGTGATCACCAGCACGAATGTATGGCCCTGCTGCTGCGCCAGACGCAAGAAGCCGCGCAACCGGTCATGCGCCTGGTGCTGGGTCAGGCCATGCAGGTCGATGCGCGCGTCGATGCGACGCTGGCCACGCACCACCTTCTGCCGCACCCGGCGCTCGATCGGCGCCAGCGGCGGCGGTCCCTTCGGTGCCGGAGCCGGCCGCATGGCGGTCTCGGTCTGCGGCGGGGGGGCAGCGGCAGCAGGCGAGGCCGGCGGCTCTGTCGGCGGCGGCAGGACGAGATCCGGTGGCGGCCAGGCGGTCGTCTTCAGCGGGGTCGCGGTCGAGGCCACCCGGGTCCAGAGCTCGCGTTCCTCGCCCGAGAGGTTGCGCGGACCCTTGCGCCGTCCGCCGCTCACGAGCCTCGCCCCATGAGGTGCGCCAGCCGTCGCGGCCACAGCAGCACCATGTCGGCCGGATGCCGCACGGCCCCCGCGATTGCGCCTGCCGCCTCGCCGGAGCCGATGAACAGGTCACCCCGCGCCGGACCGCGGATGGCGGTGCCGGTATCGTCGGCAATCATCAGCCGTTGCCAGCGCGGATCGGCAAGTCCGGATCCGGCAAGATCGGCATCGACGAAGACGGGCATGCCGTACGTGTGCAGCGTCCGGTCCATGGCGATGCTGCGTCCGGCCACCAGCGGCACACCCGCCGCTCCGATCGGCCCCTCGGACGGGTCGATGTCCTCGAGGATCCGGAAGAAGATGAAGGAGCGGTTGTGGGCGAACAGCCAGTCCATGCGATCCGGGTTGCGCGCCAGCCAGGCCCGGAGCCCGGTCATCGTGAAGTCTTCCGGCGTGCCCTCGCCGGCCTGCACCAGCACCCGGCCAATGGCCGTGTAGGGATGGCCGGTCTTGCCGGCATAGCCGACCCGAAGCACCGATCCGTCATCCAGCCGCACGCGGGCAGAGCCCTGGACATGGACGAAGAACGCGTCAACCGGGCTCTTCAGCCAGATCAGTTCCAGATCCTGACCCGCCAGCGCACCCGTCATGATCGCCGGCCGGTCGGGCAGGACCTGCAGCCGTCCCTGGCGCAGGACGCCATGCGTCACCCCGTCGGGCCAGCCCGCCGGACGGTTCCGGTCGGTCACCAGCGTCAATCCTTCGGGGGCCCGGTAGAGCGGCGTCGCATGGGGTGCTGTCCGCGTCCGCGAGCCGGCGACTTCCGGTTCGTAATAGCCGGTGACGAAGCCTTCCGCCGCGATCCGGGCCGGAACGAAGGCGTCCTCGAAGAAGGCCCGGGCGGTGGCGGCGGAGGAGCCCGGTGCCGGAGCCCGGTCGCAGATGCGCTTCAGCTCGGCCAGCAATGTTGCCTGCAGCGCACCGGTCGCGGGTGCCCCCGGCTGGGCGTCGTCACGCAGGTCGCAGAGGCGCCGGAAGGCCGCGAGGGCAGCCGCATGGTCGTCCCGGGTCCAGCCCGGAATGTCGGAAAAGGCGATGGCAGCAAGGCGTGATGTCAGCTCGTCGGACACGGGTGCTGCCTTCCCCGGCTTCGCAAATGCGCCGCCCGGAGCGTGGCCCAGGGCGGCGGTCAGAAGGATGAACAGGGCGCCGAGGCGCAGGGCGAGCGGCGTCATTCCGCCGATTCGGTCGCCACCAGCTTCCAGTTCGGATCGCGCGTGTTGGTTTCGCGGGCAAAGGTCCAGATGTCGATGACTTCGCTGACCTTGGCCGGATCACCGTCGATGACATGACCATCGCGGTCGCGGGTCGCGGAAATCAGCTCGCTCTGCAGCCGCACGGTCACCTGCGCGGTTGTGCCCTTCAGTGCCGCTTCGACGATCTCGGCCTTGTTGATGCCGACGAAGGTGGATTCGATCACCTCGCCGCGGGCCTCGCGCTCGTTGATCGCGGTGACGAAGCCGTCGAACACGTCCTTCGACAGGAGCTGCTTCAGCGTCTTGCGGTCACCCTCGGCAAAGGCGGTGACGATCATCTCGTAGGCGCCACGCGCGCCCTGCAGGAACTGCTCCGGCTCGAAGCTGCGGTCCGCAGACAGGATCTGGCGCAGGGCTGCATTGAGAGCCGTGCCCGTCGGCGCGACCTTGTCGAGTACCACTTCGCCGGTCTCGGCCTGGCTGGCCTCCGGCGTCGCCGCGCCCGGCAGCGGGATGACGTTGTCACGCTGCTGTTGCTGCTGGCGCTGGTCGGGGGCCGGCTTGGAGTAGGGATCGAACGGCGGCCGTTCGTTGCCTGTCCGCTTGCCCAGCACCGAACGGAGCTTGAAGAAGACGAAGACAGCCAGTGCCAGGAGGATGATGTTGTAGATGTCCAGAACGTCGCTCATGGTTGCTACCGGCTGTTGATCCCCTGCCTCATGCTCCGACGCGCTCCGGCGTGTCCGGCGCACCGGCAGGGTTCCTCTAAATGTAGGGGCTCTTGAACCAGCATCCAGTGCCAAGAGCAAGACCATTGTTGGGCCGCCCCGGCGAGATGCTCGCAATCGCGTCCCGGCCACCCTATCTTGTGCGGGTTAGCCAACAGTCAACGTCGGGTAATCCGTGGCCTTTCTCGTTCTCGCAGGTTTGATCCTGCTTCCGCTTTCGGAAATTGCCGTCTTCATCTGGGTCGGCGGCGCCATCGGCGTCCTGCCGACCATCCTGCTGACGGTCGCCACCGCGATTGCCGGCACGGCGATGCTGCGCCATCAGGGCCTGTCCCTGGTCCGGCGCATGCAGGCGGAGCTGGACGCCGGCCGCGTTCCGGGCGCGGAAATGCTGCATGGGGTGCTCCTGGTGACCGGCAGCATCCTGCTGCTCCTGCCCGGGTTCATCACCGATACCGTCGGTCTGCTGCTGCTGATCCCGCCGCTGCGCGACCTGCTGGTGCGCCGGATGGCCAGCCGCGCGACGATCATCGCCGCACGTCGGGCCGGCCGCAGCGGGCCCACCGTGGTCGATCTCGACCAGGACGAGTGGCAGCGGAGCCCGGGCCCGGCGGGCGACGCACCCGCCGGCCAGCCGGCGCGGCCGGCGCTCGACAGCCCCTGGCGCCCCGACGGCCCGCAGCCGTGACGGGGCCTGTCGATCACCGGCTTGTGATCCGCGCGCGCCTGTTTTGATCGGCCCCGCGGCAGCTGGCGACAGACAGGCCGACAGGCTCGCGTTAGGTTGCGCGCATGATCATCCCTGCAACACATGGTCCTGATAGGCCGGTCCCGGACCGGATCGCCTGGGTCGACCACGCCAAGGGCATCTGCATCATCCTGGTCGTGATGATGCACGCCGTGCTCGGGGTCGAGGCGGCCGAGGGCGAGACCGGCTGGATGAACCCGCTGGTGCAGTTCGCCGCGCCGTTCCGCATGCCGGACTTTTTCCTCATTTCCGGTCTGTTCGTCGCCCAGGTTCTGGACCGGGACTGGCGGCTCTATCTGGACCGCAAGGTCCTGCACTATCTCTATTTCTATCTGCTCTGGCTGGCGATCCAGTATGCCGTGAAGGCCCCGGTCTTCATCGCCGAACAGGGAGCGGCGGCGACGCTGGCCGGCTTTGTCGTCGCCCTCGTCCAGCCCTTCGGCACGCTCTGGTTCATCTATCTCCTCGCCATCTTCTTCGTCGTGACCCGGCTTCTGCATGACGCGCGGGTGCCCTGGCAGCTGACACTGGCCGTCGCGGCGCTCCTGCAGATCGCCCCGGTCGAGACCGGCGTCCATGTCGTCGACTATTTTTGCGAGCGCTTCGTCTATTTCTTCGCGGGCTACATCCTGGCGCCGCGGCTCTTCGCGCTGGCCGATCTGGCGGTGCGCCACGTCGGCCTGTCGCTGGCCGGCATCCTGCTCTGGGCCGGGCTCAACGGCGCGGCGGTGCTGGCGGGGCTGCACGAGGCGCCGGGCCTGTCGCTGCTGCTCGGCCTTGCCGGGGGCGGCGCCATCGTGCTGGTGTCCAGCCTGCTGGCGGCCTCCGGCCGGGCCGCTGCCCTTGCCTGGGTCGGCGCGCATTCGATCGTGATCTATCTGGCCTTCTTCTTCCCGATGGCGGCGTCACGGGTGCTGTTGCCGAAGCTTGGCCTGTTCGACACCGGCACGCTGTCGCTGCTGGTCACGATTGCCGCCGTGACCGGACCGGTGATCCTTTTCCTGCTGGTCGAGCGCACCGGCCTCGGCCGGTTCCTGTTCGAGCGGCCCGCCTGGGCGCGCCTTGTCCCCTGACCCGGCGCATCCGGTCTTTCGTGCCTTGGGCCAAGCGGGCCTGATCCGCGCCCCCATGCCCGCGCAATTCGGTCTTTCGTGCCTTGGGCCAAGCGGGCCTGATCCGCGCCCCCATGCCCGCGCAATTCGGTCTTTCTTCCTCCGGGCCAAGCGGGCATGATCCGCGCCATGTCGAACGATGCTTCCCCCCCCGCGCTCACCGCTGACGACCACCTCATTCTGGTCGACGGTTCCACCTTCATTTTCCGCGCCTATCACGCGCTGCCGCCGCTGACGCGCAAGTCGGACGGGCTGCCGGTCGGCGCGGTCTCCGGCTTCTGCAACATGCTGTGGAAGCTCCTGACCGAAGGCCTGACGCCGGAAAAGGGCGACGAGCCGACCCATTTTGCGGTCATCTTCGACCATTCGTCCAAGACGTTCCGGAGTGACATTTACCCCGCCTACAAGGCCCAGCGCCCCGAACCGCCGGAAGATCTGATCCCGCAGTTCGGCCTGATCCGAACCGCCACCCGCGCCTTCAACGTGGCCTGCATCGAGCAGGAAGGCTTTGAAGCCGACGACCTGATCGCCACCTATGCCCGCCAGGCGGCGGAGATGGGCGCGCGCGTCACCATCGTCTCCGGCGACAAGGACCTGATGCAGCTGATCGGTCCCCGCGTCGGCATGATCGACACGATGAAGAACAAGATCATCGGCGAACCGGAGGTGTTCGAGAAATTCGGCGTCGGTCCGGACAAGGTGATCGAAGTCCAGTCGCTGGCCGGCGACAGCGTCGACAATGTGCCGGGTGTGCCCGGCATCGGGCTCAAGACGGCGGCGCAGCTCATTCTCGAGTTCGGCGATCTGGAAACGCTGCTGGCCAACGCGCACACCATCAAGCAGACCAAGCGCCGCGAAAACCTGATCGAATTCGCCGAACAGGCCCGCATTTCCAAACAGCTGGTGACGCTGAAGACCGATGTCCCGGTCCTGATCCCCGTGACGGACCTGGCCGTGGAGCCGGTGAACGGGCCCCAGGCTGTCGGGTTCCTCAAGGCGATGCAGTTCACCACCCTCACCCGCCGTGTCGCCGATGCGACCGGGGCCGAGGTTGCCAATATCGAGCCGTCCGAGTTCGAGATCGCCGGCTGGCACACACCTGATGCAAAGGGCCGCCAGATGGAACGCGGCGACGCCGCAGCATCCGTCGATCTCCCGGACGCCTCGGCAAGCCCGCGTTCGGCAGCCGTCGCGGCCGACGTTCCTGCCGGATTGATGACGGCCCGCGCGCTCGCGGAAGCGCGGCAGGACGAAGCCCGCAGCCTCAAGATCGACCACGCAGCCTATGAGACCGTGCGTGACCTCGACCGGCTGAAGGCCTGGGTCGCCGAGGCGACCGAAGCTGGCCTCGTTGCCTTCGACACGGAAACCACCTCGCTGGATGCCATGCAGGCGAACCTCGTCGGCGTGTCGCTGGCAACACGGCCCGGCCGGGCCTGCTACGTGCCGCTTGGCCATGTCGACGGCGAAGGCGACCTGCTTGGCGGCGGCGGTCTGGTTCCCGGCCAGATCCCGCTGCGCGAGGCGCTAGACGTCCTCAAGCCGCTGCTGGAGGACGCGGGCGTCCTCAAGATCGGCCAGAACCTCAAGTATGACTATCTCCTGATGCTGCGCTACGGCGTTGCCATCGGCCCGCTCGACGACACCATGCTGCTGTCCTACGCGCTGGACGCGGGCAAGGGCGGCAACGGCATGGACGAGCTGTCGGAGCGCTGGCTCGGGCACGCGCCGATTTCCTTCAAGGACGTGGCCGGCTCGGGCAAGTCGATGATCACCTTCGACAAGGTGGCGATCGACAAGGCGACGGCCTATGCCGCCGAAGATGCGGACGTGACCCTTCGGCTCTGGCGCGTGCTGAAGCCGCGTCTGGCATCTGAGGCCATGACCACGGTTTACGAGACGCTGGAGCGGCCGATGGTTCCGGTGCTGGCCCGCATGGAGCGGCGCGGCATTTCCATCGACCGGCAGATGCTGTCGCGCCTCTCGGGCGATTTCGCGCAAGGCATGGCGGCCGTCGAGGCGGATATCTACGCACTGGCCGGCGAGACCTTCAACATCGGCTCGCCGAAGCAGCTGGGCGACATCCTGTTCGGCAAGATGGGCCTGCCCGGCGGCAAGAAGACGAAGACCGGAGCCTGGTCCACCTCGGTCTCCGTGCTCGACGATCTGGCAGCGGAAGGACACGAGCTGCCGGTCAGGATCGTCGAGTGGCGTCAGCTGGCCAAGCTGAAGTCCACCTATACCGATGCGCTGCCCGGCTTCATCAACCCGGAGACCCGGCGGGTCCATACCTCCTATTCGCTGGCCGCGACGACCACGGGCCGGCTGTCCTCGTCGGAACCGAACCTGCAGAACATTCCGGTCCGCACTGAAGCCGGCCGCAAGATCCGCAAGGCGTTTGTGGCCGACAAGGGCCGCAAGCTGATCTCGGCCGACTACAGCCAGATCGAGTTGCGCGTGCTGGCGCATATCGCCGACATTCCGCAGCTGAAGAAGGCATTTGCGGATGGTCTCGACATCCACGCCATGACCGCAAGCGAGATGTTCGGCGTGCCGGTGAAGGACATGGATCCGATGGTCCGCCGCCGCGCCAAGGCCATCAACTTCGGCATCATCTATGGCATCTCGGCCTTTGGTCTTGCTGCCCAGCTCGGCATTTCGCGCGGCGAGGCGGGCGACTACATCAAGATGTATTTCCAGCGCTTCCCCGGCATCCGCGACTACATGGAAGCGGTGAAGCGGGAGGTGCACGACAAGGGCTATGTCACCACCATCTTCGGCCGCAAGGCGCATTATCCGGACGTGAACACGTCCAACCCGTCCATGCGCGCCTTCTTCGAGCGCGCGGCGATCAACGCACCGATCCAGGGATCGGCGGCCGATATCCTTCGCCGGGCGATGGTGCGGATGGAGGGCGCGCTCGCCGCGGCCGGATCCACGGCAGAGATGCTGCTGCAGGTCCATGACGAGCTGATCTTCGAGGTGGCGGAGGACGGCGTCGACCGCGCCATCCCCGTCATCCGTCAGGTCATGGAGACGGCCTGCGAGCCCTCCCTCCGCCTCACGGTACCGCTGCAGGTCGATGCCCGCGCGGCCGACACCTGGGACGAAGCACACTGAACCGACCGGGGCCTGTGCTCAGCCCATCTGCAGCACCGGCCCCGTCAGTCCGGCTTCCCAGCCGAGGATCGCGCGCTTGCGGGTCAGGCCCCAGTGGTAGCCGCAGAGGCCGCCGGTGCGGCCGAGAACCCGGTGGCAGGGCACGACGAAGGAGATCGGGTTGCGCCCGACCGCCGTGCCCACCGCCCGCGCCGCGCTGGGCTTGCCGAGGCTGCGGGCGATGTCGGAATAGGTGGTGGCCCGGCCCATCGGGATCTTCAGCAGCGTCTGCCACACCCGGATCTCGAAATCGGTGCCGATGAAGACGACGTTGAGCGGCGTGTCGGACGCCCAGGCCGAGGGATCAAACACCCGCACGGCATAGGGCAGCGTTGCCTCCTGGTCGGCGACGAAACTGGCGGCCGGCCAGCGGCTGCTCATGTCCTCGAAGGCTGACGTTTCCTCGCCCGGATCGGCAAAGGCAAGGCCTGCCAGTCCCCGCTCGGTGATCATCAGCAGCACCTGGCCAAAGGGGCAGGGGTGGAAGCCGTAGCGGATGGTGACGCCGGCACCGCGGCCGCGGTAGTCGCCCGGTGTCATCGCCTCATGCGTCACGAACAGGTCGTGCAGCCGGGCGGGTCCGGACAGGCCAACCTCGTAGGACGTGTCGAGGATGCTGGCCGCATCGCGCAGGAGCGCGCGGGCGTGGTCGAGCGTGATCGCCTGGACGAACTGCTTCGGTGTCAGCCCGGCCCAGCGCGAGAACACGCGCTGCAGCTGGATGGGCTGCAGGCCCACCTGCCGTGCCAGATCATCGAGCTGCGGCTGGTCGCGCCAGGTCTCGGTGATGCGCTCCAGCGTCTCGCGCACGACCTGATAGTCCCGCGCCGCATCCTCGCCGGTGGCGATGGCGGGGATCAGCTCGGCGCCGACCGCATTGGCGCGGGCGGTCGCCAGATCAGGGGCGGCAAACAGGTCGGACTGGGAGGCATTGGCCATCTGGAGCACTCGGCAGGGTCAGGTTCGGAATGTTGGCCGACCTTACCCCGCCCTGCCCCGGTTGAGCCACCCGATATGCGAGGGCTCAGCCAGCCTTGCGGAACCGCGCGGTGCGCGGATCGCCGACATAGAGCTTGGCCAGTTCCTGGCCGTCGCGGGCGAGCTGCGCCACGCTCTCATGAATGAAGCGCGCGGTGGCGTCATCCATCAGGTAGCTGAAGTTGAGCCGTGTCCAGCCCGGCTTCTCCATCTCCTCGCCCGCCTGGATCGAGGCGCGAAGCTCTTCCGAGCGCGTCTGGTCGATGCCGAGCAGCCGGTGCGCGTAGGGGCCTGCACAGGCGCAGCCGCCACGTGCCTGGATGCCGTGGAAATCCGACAGCATCCGCGTGAACAGCTGCGGATGCACCCGGTTGCCGGCCGCGTCCTCGATCTGGAAGGCGAAGATCGGCAGCCGGTCCTGCCTGTCGCCCGCGAGGATCTTCAGGCTCGGGTGTCCGGCCCAGGCCGCGAAGGCCATCCGGGCAAGGGCCTTGTCCCGGGAGAGGATGAAGTCCTCGCCGACCGTATCCTTGATCAGGAAGGCAAGGCCGGCGCGGATGTCGCCGACGACATTCGGCGTGCCGGCTTCCTCACGGGCCGCCAGCGAGGCGGAATAGTCATGCGCCCAGGGCGAGACGAAGGCAACGGTGCCGCCGCCCGGCCAGGTCGGCTTCACCGCCCGGACGGCCGAATTGCGGATGATCAGGACGCCCGAGGCCCCCGGTCCGCCGGGGAACTTGTGCGGCGAGACGACGATTGCATCCCTGGCGCAGTCGCTGCCGGAGTTCATGCGGATCGGCAGATAGGGGCCGCCGCCGGCATAGTCCCACAGCGCCAGCGCCCCGTGTGCCTTGAGCAGCCGCGTCACTGCGTCCACATCGGTCAGGAGACCGGTGACATTGGAGGCGGCGGAGAAGGCGCCGATGACGAGGGGGCGGCCGGCCAGACGGATCAGCTCGGCCTGAAGCTGCGCCATGTCGGGGCCGCCCTCGGCCGCCTCGGCGATCTCGATCACCTCGGCACCGCTCTCGCGCCAGGGCAGGATGTTGGAATGATGCTCGTAGGGGCCGATCAGGACCGCCGCCCGGTCGTCACCTGTCGTGCCATGAAGGCCCGCGACGCCGAACAGGTTGGCCGCCCGGTTGATTGCCGCCGTCGCGCCCGAGCCGGTGAAGATGACGGTGCAGTCCTCGCCCGCGCCCGTAACCTCGGCGATCAGCGCCCGCGCCTCGCGCCGCAGCTGCGTCATGCGCGCACCGCACCAGGACGCTTCCGTGTGGCTGTTGGCGTAGTAGGGCAGCACCTCGGCGAGGATGAACTCCTCCACCTGCCGCAGGGCCCGGCCGGAGGCGGTGTAATCCGCATAGACAAGCTTGCGCGGGCCGAAAGCCCCTTCGATCATCATGCCTTCGCCGATCAGGCCCGCGCGCAACGTGTCAACGAGCGACGGGTTTGCGGCCAGGTGATCACGGAAATCGGCGAGGGACATCGGCATGGCGGGTATCCTGCGAAAGTGCGAATGCGCAAGAATTTATGCGATGCCTCTTGAGATGAATTCCAAAATTTCACACTCTGGAGATCATTGACCTGAAATTTGTTCGATGGAACCCGGAAATGATTGACCAGTTCAACAAGGCCATCCTGAAGGCGCTGCAGCAGGATGGCAGCCTGACCCAGCGCGAGCTGTCGGAAAAGGTTCACCTGTCGCCCAACGCCTGCTGGAACCGCATCCAGACGATGAAGAAGGACGGGGTGATCACCGGCCAGACCGTGCAGCTCGACCGCACCCGGCTGGGGCTTGATCTGGTGGTCTTTGCCATGATCCGCACCCGGCATCACTCGGCCGAATGGCTCGAGACCTTCCGCCGCCATGTGCAGGCGATCCCCGAGGTCATCGACTTCTTCCGCATCGGCGGGGACTATGACTACCTGCTCAAGGTCGTCACCCGGGACATGGCCAGTTACGACGCGGTCTATCGCCGCCTGATTGCAGGCGTCGAACTGGACAGCGTGACGTCCTATTTCGCGATGGAAGCCATCGAGGAACAGCGGCCCCTGCCGATCCAGGAAACGCGCGAACGGTAAACCGGGCAGAAATCGTGATCCCGGTCCCACCTGTCCAAGAGGGTCACAGCGCCGAGGCAATCTCTTCGACGATGGCTTCGGCGGCCCGGCGCGGATCGGCAGCCCGGCTGATCGGCCGGCCGATGACGAGATAGTCGGACCCTGCGCGGATCGCGTCTGCCGGGGTCATCACGCGCTTCTGGTCGCCGTGGTCGCTGCCGGCGGGGCGCACGCCTGGCGTCACGATCACCAGCTCCTCGCCAACCAGCGGCCGCACCAGCGGTGCTTCCAGCGGCGAACAGACGAGGCCGCCCATTCCGGCGGCCCGGGCATCCGCGGCCCGGCTGGTGACGAGATCGCGCACCGGCTTGCCATAGCCGGCCGCCGCCAGGTCCGCCTCGTCCATCGAGGTGAGCACGGTGACGCCGAGCAGGCAGAGATCGGTCACGCCGGTGTCCTCAAGGGCGGTCACGGCGGCGCGCATGGTCTTGGGATAGGCATGCAGCGTGACGAAACGCACGCCCATGCGGGCGATGTTGCGCACGGCGCTGGCGATGGTGTTGTCGATGTCGAGCAGCTTCACGTCGAGAAACACGTCGATGCCCTCGCCCGCCAGCTCGCGGGCCAGCTCGAGGCCGCCGGCAAACTGCAGCTCCATGCCGATCTTGTACACGCCGACCGCGCCTCTGGTCGCCGCAATCAGGTCCCGCGCCTCGGCCACCGTCGGCACGTCCAGAGGCAGCACGAGGCGTCCGGTGGCAGACTGCGGGGCAAAGCGGCTGCGGCGCGTCATGGGAGGCTCCATCTGGCAGGGCGAAGGGAACGTCGGGTGTGGCGGTCTAGTACCAGCAGCCCCGCGCTTCCGCCAGTCGTTTGCGTGCGGCGGCAAGGAAACCGAGCCGGAGCTTTCCGGTTCTTGCGGTCAATGGACCGGTCAGTCCATTTTTGTTTCAATGCCCTGCCACCCCTGCTAAAACACCGCCGTTTTCGCCGGTGCCCTTGCACCGGAAGAGGGAAGGACAACAGATGCGCACAGCGACGATCTCGCGCAACACCAAGGAAACCCGCATCGAGGTGGAGATCAACCTGGACGGCACCGGCGCCTATGACGTGGCGACGGGCGTCGGTTTCTTCGACCACATGCTGGAACAGCTTGCGCGACATTCGCTGATCGACATCAAGATCCGCGCCGAGGGCGACACGCATATCGACTTCCACCACACGGTCGAGGATGTCGGCATCGCGCTCGGTCAGGCGCTGTCACGGGCGCTGGGCGACATGTCCGGCATCACCCGCTACGCCGACACCCATCTGGCCATGGACGAGGCGCTGACCCGCTGCGCGCTCGACGTGTCCGGCCGGCCCTTCCTGGTCTGGCAGGTGGAGTTCCCGCGCCCGAAGGTCGGGGACTTCGACACGGAGCTGTTCGAGGAATTCTTCCGCGCCTTCGCCATGAATGCCGGGATCACCCTGCACATCGCCAATCTCTACGGTTCCAACTGCCACCACATTGCCGAAACCTGCTTCAAGGCGGTGGCCCGGACCCTGCGCAAGGCCATCGAGGTCGATCCGCGCCAGGCCGGCCGCGTTCCCACCACCAAGGGCCAGCTCGGCGGCTGAACGAGGCGAGACATGAGCGTTTACATGGTGATGCTTCCGCCCGAGGCGGATGCGGCCGCGCCGTCCGGCCTGCCGTCGCCGCGTGCGGCAGAGCGGGTCGTGTTCGTGCGCGACGGGTTTTCCGCCCCGGCCTTCGTTCTGTCCGGGCTGTGGATGCTGTGGAACCGGCTCTGGCTGCCGTTTCTTGGCTATCTTGTCCTGACGCTGGGCCTGGAACTCGGCACGCTGGCGCTCGGCACGTCCGTTCCCGGCGTCGCGGCCTTCTGCGCCAGCCTGCTGATCGGCCTGGAGGCCGGCACCCTGCGCCGCTGGCAGCTGGAGCGGCGCGGCTACCGGTTCGTCGCTGTGGTCGAGGCCGGCAGCCTCCCGGAAGCCGAGATCCGCTATTTCCTGGGGTCGCAGGCGCCGCGCCCGGTTTCTCCCCGTCCGTCCGCGCCGGCGGGCGGCATCGTTCCGCGCATCGGCACCCAGCCGGTTGTCGGTCTCACGCTTGGCCAGGGAGGCATCCGTTGAGCGTCGCCATCATCGATTACGGGTCCGGCAACCTGCGCTCCGCCGCCAAGGCCTTCGAGCGCGCGGCCCGCGAGCACGCGCAGGTGCCAAATGTGTTCGTCACCGCCGATCCCGACCGGGTGGCGAAGGCGGACCGCATCGTGCTGCCGGGCGTCGGCGCCTATGCCGACTGCCGCCGTGGCCTTGACGCGGTCTCCGGCATGACCGAGGCGCTGGAAGACGCCGTCCGCGGCAAGGGACGGCCGTTCCTCGGCATCTGTGTCGGCATGCAGCTGATGGCCTCGCGCGGGCTCGAGTTCGAGACCGTGGCCGGCCTCGACTGGATCGCCGGCGACGTGACGGCCATGCAGCCCGCAGACCCGGCGCTCAAGATCCCGCACATGGGCTGGAACACGATTTCCGTCCGTCCGGAGAGCCATCCGGTTCTCAAGGGTCTCGATGTTGGCCCCGATGGCCTGCACGCCTATTTCGTCCACTCCTTCCATTTCGCCTGCACGAAGGACGAGCACCGGCTGGCCACCTTCGACTACGCCGGAACCTTCACCGCCATGGTGGCACGCGACAACATGGTGGGCACGCAGTTCCACCCGGAAAAGAGCCAGCGGCTTGGCCTCGGCCTGATCGCCAATTTCCTGGACTGGGCGCCCTGAGCGGCGCGGGAGCACGACAGTATGATTCTCTTCCCCGCCATTGACCTCAAGGACGGCCAGTGTGTTCGCCTGAAGCTCGGCGACATGAACGAGGCCACCGTCTTCAACGACAACCCCGGCGCCCAGGCCAAGACCTTTGAGGACCAGGGCTTCGAGTGGCTGCATGTGGTCGACCTCAACGGCGCCTTTGCCGGCGAGAGCCGCAACGGCGACGCCGTGGACGCCATTCTGGCTTCAACGAAAAACCCGGTGCAGCTGGGTGGCGGCATCCGCACGCTGGCCCATGTCGAGGCCTGGCTTGCCAAGGGCATCGCCCGCGTCATCCTCGGCACGGTCGCGGTGCGGGATCCGGAGCTGGTCAAGGCGGCCTGCAAGGCCTTTCCGGGCAAGGTTGCCGTCGGCATCGACGCCCGCGGCGGTCATGTGGCCGTCGAGGGCTGGGCCGAGACGTCGGAACTCACCGCCGTCGATCTCGCCCGCCGCTTCGAGGACGCTGGCGTGTCGGCGATCATCTACACCGACATCGACCGTGACGGCGTGCTGAAGGGGCTCAACATCCCCTCGACGCTGGAACTCGCCCGCGCAGTCTCGATCCCGGTGATCGCGTCGGGCGGGCTTGCCTCCATCGACGACATCCACCGCCTGCTGGAGCCCGATTGCGCGATCCTCGAGGGCGCGATCTCGGGCCGCGCGCTCTATGACGGCCGGCTCGACCCGGCCGAGGCGATGCGGCTGATCCGGGCGGCAAGGGAGGCCCGCGCATGACCCTCAAGGCCCGCATCATCCCCTGTCTCGACGTCAAGGACGGCCGTGTGGTCAAGGGCGTCAACTTCGTCGATCTGGTCGATGCCGGCGATCCGGTGGAGGCCGCCAAGGCCTATGACGCCGCCGGCGCCGACGAGCTCTGCTTCCTCGACATCACGGCGAGCAGCGACGGCCGCGACACGATCTATGACGTGGTCCGCCGCACCGCGGAGGCCTGCTTCATGCCGGTGACCGTGGGCGGTGGCGTGCGCAAGGTGGAAGACATCCGCAAGCTGCTCAACGCCGGTGCGGACAAGGTGTCGATCAACACCGCAGCCGTCACCAATCCGGACTTCGTGCGCGAGGCGGCGGAGAAGTTCGGCTCCCAGTGCATCGTCGTCTCCATCGATGCCAAGCAGGTCAGCGCCGAGGGCGAGCCGTATCGCTTCGAGATCTTCACTCACGGCGGGCGCAACGCCACCGGCATCGACGCGGTCGAGTTTGCCCGCAAGGTCGTGGAGCTGGGCGCCGGCGAGCTGCTGGTGACCTCGATGGACCGCGACGGCACCAAGGCCGGCTACAACATCCCGCTGACCCGCGCGATTGCCGATGCGGTTCCGGTTCCGGTGATCGCCTCGGGCGGTGTCGGGACGCTCGACCATCTGGTGGAGGGCGTGCGCGACGGTCACGCCACCGCCGTGCTGGCCGCCTCGATCTTCCACTTCGGCACCTACACCATAGCCGAGGCCAAGGCACACATGGCTGCCGCCGGGATACCTATGCGAATGGATACCTGATCTCGCGCAGGATCCGGTATAAGACGTTCAGGAACGAGAAAAGACGCTGATCAGATGACCGCCTTCACCCTGGCCGATCTCGATGCCATCGTCGCCGCCCGTGCGGCCAGCGAGGACGAGACATCCTACACCCGCAAGCTGGTCGGCAAGGGCGTCGGCAAATGTGCCCAGAAGCTGGGCGAGGAGGCTGTCGAGGCAGCCATCGCCGCCGTGCAGGGCGACCGTGACGGCCTGACCGGCGAGGCGGCCGACCTGCTGTATCACCTGCTCGTCGTGCTGCGGGTCTGCGACGTGCCGCTGTCTGCCGTCATGGCGGAGCTGGCATCGCGGACCGGGCGGACGGGCCTCGAGGAAAAGGCGTCGCGGCCGGCGGACTGATGACATCCGACGGCACCCGCCGCGCCCCGGACCAGCGGCCCGGGGTCCTGCCTGCCAACCATGACCATGCGCGGATGAACGCATGAACCCGGGACAAGCGATGGACCAGACCGCCCCCCGTGCCGACAGCATGGACCTCTCGCCCTATCGGGTCTTCAGCCGGGACGAATGGTCCCATCTGCGCGCCGACACGCCGATGACGCTGACGGCCGTCGAGGTCAACGAGCTGCGCGGCCTCAACGATCCGATCTCCATGGCCGATGTCGAGAGCGTCTATCTGCCGCTGTCGCGGCTCCTCGCCTATTACGCCGAGGCCACCCTGATCCTGCATCAGGCGACCAAGCGCTTCCTGGGCGTGGAGGAGGGCAAGACGCCCTTCATCATCGGCATTGCCGGATCGGTTGCGGTGGGCAAGTCCACCACGTCGCGCATCCTGCGCGCGCTGCTTGCCCGCTGGCCGGCCAGCCCCAAGGTGGACCTGATCACCACCGACGGCTTCCTGTTTCCCAACGCGGTGCTGGAGGCCGAGGGCCTCATGCAGCGCAAGGGCTTCCCGGAGAGCTTCGACCGGCCGGCGCTGCTGAAGTTCCTGTCCGACATCAAGGCCGGCAAGCGCAACGTCCAGGCTCCGGTCTATTCCCACTTCTACTATGATGTCATGCCGGGTCAGACGGTGACCGTCGACAAGCCCGACATCCTGATCGTCGAAGGGCTCAACGTCCTGCAGACCCGCGAGCTGCCGAAGGATGGCCGTGCCGTGCCCTTCGTCTCCGACTTCTTCGACTTTTCCGTCTACATCGACGCGCCCGAAAGCCTGCTGGAAAAGTGGTACGTCGACCGCTTCATGCGGCTGCGCGAGACGGCGTTCCGCGACCCGAACTCCTACTTCCACCGCTACTCGCGCATCACCGACGCGGAAGCCGTCGCCAAGGCAAAGAGCATCTGGACGAACATCAATCTCCAGAACCTGCGCGAGAACATTTTCCCGACCCGCCCGCGCGCCGACCTGATCCTCACCAAGGACGCCAGCCACACCATCGCCAAGGTCGCCCTGCGCAAGATCTGACGACGGACCTGCCCCCCAAAAGGCAGGAAAGCCCCGCCGGTGTCGCACCGGCGGGGCTTTCTGCAGATGGCGTCAGGGGCCTCAGGACGCCTGGCGGCGGACCCCCCCGAGGAAGTCGGCGACCTGGCGGCGGAGCTGGCCGGCGTTCTGCTCCAGCTGCTGGGCGGCCGCGTCGACGGTGCCGGCGGTGGCGCGGGTGGTCTCCGCGGCGCGCGAGACGGCCGAGATGTTCGAGGTCACCTCCATCGTGCCGCGCGAGGCCTCGGTGGCGTTGCGGGCGATTTCCGAGGTGGCGGACCCCTGCTCCTCCACCGACGAGGCAATGGAGCCGGCGATCTCGTTCATCTGGTCGATGATCTGCGTCACCGACGAGATGGCCTGCGCCGCCTTCTCGGTTTCCGACTGGATCGCCGAGATCTGGCTGGAGATCTCCTCGGTCGCCTTGGACGTCTGGGTGGCCAGTTCCTTCACCTCCGCAGCAACGACGGCGAAACCACGGCCCGCTTCGCCGGCGCGCGCGGCCTCGATCGTTGCGTTGAGGGCGAGCAGGTTGGTCTGCTCGGCGATCGCCTGGATCAGGTTGACAACTTCGCCGATGCGGCCGGCGGCTTCCGACAGGCCGTTCATGCGCTTGTTGGTGGAGCTGGCTTCCGCAGCCGCCTTCGAGGCGATCTGGGTCGACTGCTGCACCTGGCGGCGGATCTCTGCGACGGAGGCCGACAGCTCCTCGGCGGCGGCGGCGACGGTCTCGACATTGCGGGCGGCCTGCTCGGAGGCAGACGTCACCGAGCCGGTCTGGCGGGTGGTCTGCTCGGCCCCGCGGATCATCTCCTGCGAGGCATCCTGCAGCTTCTTCACCGACTGCTCGATCACGCCCATCATGGCGGTGATCTGGCTGTCGAAGTCGCCACTCAGGCGCTGCACCTCCGCGCCGCGCCGCGCCGCATCTTCCTGCCGGGCCTGCTGGTCGGCTTCCAGCGCCTTGCGGGCCTGTTCGTTGCGCACGAAGACCTCCATGGCAGCTGCCATCTGGCCGATCTCGTCGCCCCGGCCGGCGCCCTCCACGGAAATGTTGCTCTCGCCATCAGCCAGCTTGCGCATGTTCTGGGTCAGGCTGGTGATCGGACGCCCGATGCTGCGGATGACCGCCGTTGCCAGGGCCACCAGCAGCAGCGCGCCGCCGACGGTCACGGCGATCATCATGGAAGCCTCGCGCCAGAACTGTGCCTCGACATCATCAGTGTAGACGCCGGTGCCGATCATCCAGCCCCAGGGAGCGAAGCCTTCGGCCCAGGACAGCTTCGGCAGCGGGACATCGCCGCTGGCCCGCGGCCAGAGATAGGCGAATTCGCCGCCACCCTTGCGGGCCACGTCGATCAGCCCCGCGATCACCTTGACGCCGTTCTGATCGGTCATGCCGATCATGTTGGTGCCAACCAGCGACGCCTTGGCATGGGACATCACGTTGCCGTTGTAGTCGAAGACGAAGACGTAGTTGTCACCCTCGTAGCGCAGCCCGCCGACGGCCGCGATGGCCGCGGCCTTGGCCTCGTCCATGCTCATCTGCCCGGCCTGAGCCCGGTCATGATAGCCCTTGATCGTCGCCAGCGACGCCTGCGTGATGTGTTTCACCGTTTCCACGCGCTGGCCGATCATCGACGCCCGCATGTCGAGCATGCTGACAATGCCGACAACAAGGGTCAGGACAAAACCGGCGGTGACCGGCAGCGCAATCTTCCAAACGAGGGGCAGTCTGTTGAAAGCCATGATTTCCTCCCAGCTCCTGCCTGGGAGTATTACGTGTCACCCCTTAACGGGAAATTACGTATAGACCATAGTACTGGTGCCAAGTTCAGAGATTTTAATGGGTTATAGCGAAAGGAATGAAATATATTTCAGTTTCGCCCGCAAAAAGCGTCGTAGAGGCCGGGGCGCGACCACGTTGCATTGTCTCTCTGCCCGGCAAACGTGTATCCGCCGCTTGCGTAGCGGAACCCTGATCCTGACGCAACTCTGGGCAATGTCACCGAAATTTGCCCAAACTCCGTGACCACCGCCACGTCTCGCGCAGCGTCGAATACAACCTGCAGATCAATTCCGGCCGTGCAGAGGTAATTGACCGTATCAAGGCCGCCGACCGGTGCCGGAGGCAGCGGGCCGGCCGGCATCGGCAGCTGGGCCGGGGCTGCTGCCGGGCTGCCCGGGGTTCCGGCCGCCCGGTTTCCGATCACCACGTCCTGCCGCGGAGCGCGGCTGACATGCAGGCCAAGGCACTGGCCGGAGGCATTCGTCACCAGCCAGGCATTGGACAGGATCGATTCCTGGTCCAGCACCTGACCCGGCATCAGCCTTGCGTAGAAACGCTGGCTGCCGGAGTAGTCGATCCAGAACACGTCCACGGGCTCGTTGCGGGCATTGCGGAACACCATGCGCCCCCGGAAACCGCCGTCCAGCGACCGCACCGCCCCGAACTCGGAGCAGGACAGCTCGCCCGCATTGGCAAGGGCCGGGTCGCGGCTCTCCTCGACGATCTGCTGGGCTTCGGCGCAGCCGGCCGCGAACTGGCGCACCGGCTGGGCACTGCCCCGCAGCGACACCGCCTGCGGCAGGTTGTCGAGGATGACCTCGAGCTGGGACTTCCGCGCCATCGTGTCCCAGAGCGGATCCGTCATGCTGACGGTGAATTCCGGCAGCGACGGGCTGCCCTGGCTGCCGACGGCATCATAGGTGGCGTAGAACTCGTCCGCCTTGACGATCACCGGGACACGGGCGCCCGGCGTGACGCCGGGCGAGGGGCGCATGAGCCGCACCGTGGCCACTCCCGACTGCAGCGTGCAGGTCGCCTGGAAATCCGGATCGACGCCCTGCGGTCCCGCGTGCAGCAGCGTGGCGCTCTGGGAGCCATATTGCACGCCGCTGACGCTCCAGTCGCGCTCGACCGGCGCGGGGGCCAGCGGGGGCTGTCCGGCCAGCGCATCCGTGATGGTGGCCGGCAAGGTGCCAGGCGCTCCGGCCGGGGTCTGCGGGGTCGCAACGGGCGCGGCCCCGGGGAGCGCCGTCGCCGGCTGTGACCCTGCCGGGGCGGTTGCCGCCGTGCCGGTCTGGGTCCCTGACAGCGGCGCGGCCGGCGCTGCGGGCGCTGCCTGACCGGTCGGCTGGGGAACGGTCTGGGGCGTTGTCTGGCCACCTGTCTGGCCGCTGGTCTGGCCACTCCCCTGACCTGTCGTCTGGGTGCCCGAAGCGCCACCGCCCTGTGCAGGAGCGGAGCCGGCCGGTCGTGCCGGGGTCGCGGCCTCCGTGCCGACCACGCGGGGGCGGGCCGGACCGGGGTCCCGGTTGACATCCACCACGACCTTGCCGCCGGAACCGCAGATGTCGGCATTGCGCCGCAGCACCCGGCTGTTCTCGAGCGTGACTTCCAGCTCGACATCACAGCCGACCGAGCCGGCGTCGACATTGCCTGTCACCGTCTCGACGACGGCGCCTTCGATGCCACGCGAGATGATCGGCCGGTAGCGCTTGTTGACGAGAATGGAGCGGATGCCCGGTTCGGCCGGCACGACCTGGACCTGGATCTGCTGCGGCAGCGACTGGGCGCCGGCGGTGACAGGCAGAACAGCTCCGGCAAGACCCGCCAGAGCGATTGCCCCCAGACCCGGTCCGATGCCGCATTTCGTCGACCGCATGCGCCCCTCGCAACTTGCCCCGCCGGGGCGGGCCCGGCAGGAGATCGCACCCCTCGTTGGCGGCATTTAGCCGCCCGGCATCGCCGCAGGCAATGCCACAGGCACCAGGCAGGAGAAAAAGGCGCCCGTCGCCGCGCTGTAGAAACAGATCATGGCGAGCTTTGGGCGAACCTGCCACGGCAAGCTGGCCCGAACCTGTCGCCCATACACCTCCGCCGAGCCACGTCGACCTAGCCACGTCGAGAGGGCCACGTCGAAACGGCCACGTCGAGTGGGCTCAGCGGGGCGCGCGCTTGGCGAGGATGCGCTGCAGCGTGCGGCGGTGCATGTTGAGCCGCCGTGCCGTCTCCGAGACGTTGCGCTCGCACAGTTCGTAGACGCGCTGGATATGTTCCCAGCGCACCCGGTCGGCCGACATCGGGTTTTCCGGCGGGATCGCCTTTTCGCCGCCGTCCTGGGTCAGCGCCATGAACACGTCGTCCGCATCGGCCGGCTTGGCAAGATAGTCGATGGCACCGAGCTTCACGGCCGTCACGGCGGTGGCGATGTTGCCGTAGCCGGTCAGGATGACGGCACGCGCGTCGGGCCGGTGCTGGCGCAGGGCCTCGATCACGTCCAGCCCGCTGCCGTCGCCAAGGCGCATGTCGACCACGGCAAAGGCGGGGGCCGACGCGGCGATCTTGGCCACTGCCTCGCGCACGTTCTCTGCCGTCTCGGTGGCGAAGCCGCGTTTTTCCATCGCGCGCGCCAGGCGTGTCTGGAAGGCCTTGTCGTCATCAACGATCAGGAGGCTCTTGTCGTCGGCCTCGATCTGGCGAAGCTCGGGTTCGGTCATGGTCCTCGAGTTCCTGTTTCTGGATATACGCGCAACACATCTGCCCGGTTCAGGGCAGCAGACTGCCGGAAACAATCCGCGAGTTATGGCCGGAATCCCGCGCCGGGTCCATATTGCCGGCGGCCTCGATGCTGGCGCGCGGCCAGGAGATGCGTACGATCGCGCCGGTTTCGGGCGGTGTCCGGTTCTCGAAGCTCACCCGGGCCCCGGTGCGTTCCAGCAGGGTTTTGGCGATGAAGAAGCCGAGACCCAGCCCGCCGCCGGTCGCGCCGGCGCCGCTGCGCGGCCCGCGCGCCGAGACATAGGGCTCGCCGATCCGCGACAATACGTCTGCGGAAAACCCCGGACCATCGTCGCTGATGGTGATGCGGGCGGTGCGGCTGTCCCAGGTGCAGCTGATCTGGACCTCCTTGCGGGCGAAGTCGACCGCATTCTCGAGCAGGTTGCCGAGCCCGTAGCGGATGGCGGGATTGCGCGAGCCGATCGGCTCGGCCCCCTCCCCGGCCATCGAGACCTTGATCGCGATGCCGAAACCGCGATGCGGTTCCGAGACTTCCTCGATGAGCTGCGCCATCGACATGCGCTGGAAATGCATGTCCCGGTCGCTCGACAGCGTCGTCAGCTGGCGCAGGATGTCGCGGCAGCGTTCCGCCTGGGAGCGGATCAGCGCCACATCCTCGGCGCGCGGGTCGCCGCTGTCGAATTCACGCGTGAGTTCCTTGGCCGTGAGGAAGATGGTCGCGAGCGGCGTGCCCAGCTCATGCGCCGCCGCGGCGGCCAGTCCGTCGAGGGCGTTCAGGTGGTGCTCGCGGGCGAGCACCAGCTCGCTTGCGGCCAGCGCGTCGGCCAGCTGGCGCGCCTCCTCGGCCACCCGGTAGGCATAGGCGGCCATGAAGGCCAGGGAACAGACCAGCGCGATCCAGATGCCGATGGAATAGACCGGCGGCAGGCTGAAGTCCGCGCCCACCGGCCAGGGCAGCGGCAGGTGGAAGAAGGCAAGCAGCGTGGCGCAGACGGTGGCCAGCGTGCCCAGCGCCAGGGTCAGCCGGCCCGACAGGCCCGTCGCCGACACCATGACCGGCGCCAGCAGCAGGAAGGCGAAGGGGTTGCCGAGGCCGCCGGTCAGATAGAGCAGACCACACATCTGCAGGATGTCGTAGCCGAGCTGCATGGCGGCCGACCGGTCCGACAGGCGCAGCGTCGAGGGCGAGCGGATCTTCAGGAACACGTTCACCCAGGCCGAGAGCGCCACCAGCGCGAAGGCCGGCGCCACGGGCAGCGGATAGCCGAGGCCGAGATGGACCACCAGCAGCGCCATGGTCTGCCCGCCGACGGCCAGCCAGCGCAGGCGCACCAGCGTGTCGAGCTTGAGCCGCCGGTGGGTGAGGAGAAATCCGGGTTCTGCTTCGTCTGTCATGGGGCAATACCTGTGCCGGATTCCCGGCCAAGGCAAGGCCTGTCCTCTTGTGCCGCTGGTCTTTAACGTGCTAGCCAGCCCTCCGAGGAACCGTCAGGCCAGGGGGCCCGGCGGACGCCCCGCGACATTCCGCCCCGAGGGGTGGCAGAAGACGGAACCCGTGACGATGACCGACATCAACGAAGGCGGCGCCGCAGCGCCGGAAGAAAACGGCGCCATGCCGGGCATGAACATCCTGGCCCAGTACATCAAGGATCTGTCCTTCGAGAACCCGAATGCGCCGCGTTCGCTCGCGCAGGGCGAGCAGCCGAAGCTGGACATCTCCGTCAACGTCAGCGCGCAGCCGATGGGCGACGGCCAGTTCGATGTCGTCCTTTCGCTGAACGCCCGCGCGCAGCGCGACGACTTCCTGATGTTCAACGTCGAGCTGGTCTATGGCGGCTTCTTCCGCGTCACCGGCGTGCCGCAGGAGCACCTGCACCCGTTCGTCATGATCGAGTGCCCGCGCATGCTGTTCCCCTTCGCGCGCCAGATCCTGGCGGACGCCACCCGCAACGGCGGGTTCCCCCCGCTGATGCTGGATCCGATCGACTTCGCCCAGCTCTATCGTCAGAACATGATGAACCAGGATCTCGCCGAACGCGCCAACTGAGGCGGCGGCGACCATCCTGACAGGCCGGCCCGGATGAGTGGCCTGCCTTCTGGCATTTGCGGCCTCCCAGGCTTTGTCCGGGAGGCCGTTTTGCATGCGCCGGTCAGGCCGGATCCCCGGCGCGCAGCTCGGCCCAGCCGAGCGCTGTCGCGCCGTTCAGCGGGTTGCGCGGCGACCAGCGGTAGGCGATCTCCTCCATCCGCAGCGCCAGCGCGTCGAACAGGATCAGCCGTCCGACCGGACCCGCACCGGCGCCGGTGATGGCCTTGATCGCCTCCATGGCCTGCAGCGTTCCGAGGATGCCGGTCAGCGCGCCGACCACGCCGGCCTCGGCACAGGCCGGCACGGTGCCCGGACGCGGCGGCGCCGGGAACAGGCAGCGATAGGTCGGATTGGGCGACCCGTCCGCGCCCCGCTCATGCGGCTTCAGCAGCGTCAGTGACCCGTCGAACCGGCCAACCGCCGCCGTGATCAGCGGCTTCTGCCGGAAGAAACAGGCGTCCGAGACCAGGTAGCGCGTGGCGAAATTGTCCGAACCGTCGATCACCAGGTCGTAGCGGCCGACGACCGACAGCGCGTTGTGTCCGGCCAGCCGCTCGGGATGCGGTTCGACGGTGACATAAGGATTGAGCCGCGCAATCGCCTCGGCCGCGCTCGCCACCTTCGGTTCCCCGAGGTGGTCCGTGTCATGGATCACCTGGCGCTGCAGGTTGGACAACGACACCGTGTCGTTGTCGACGATCCCGAGCGTGCCGACACCGGCCGCCGCCAGATACTGCAGCACCGGCGCGCCAAGGCCGCCGGCCCCCACCACAAGCACCCGCGCGGCCTTCAGCTTCTGCTGTCCCGGCCCTCCGATCTCGCGCAGGACGATGTGGCGGGCGTAGCGTTCCAGTTCGGCAGGCGACAGCATCGGAGATCCTGGGGGACTGGCCCGTCGCCGTGCGGCGGGCCATCGGGGACAAGGGGAAGCGGAAAGCGGAAGGGGGCAGCGGGACGGCCGGTCAGCCCACCAGACGGCTGACCAGACGGGCCGTGTAGTCCACCATCGGGATGACGCGGGCGTAGTTCAGGCGCGTCGGTCCGATCACGCCGAGCACGCCGATGATCCGCTGCTCGCGGTCACGGTAGGGCGACACCACCAGCGAGGAGCCGGACAGGGAGAACAGCTTGTTCTCCGACCCGATGAAGATGCGCACGCCGTCGCCCTTCTCGGCAAGCCCGAGAAGCTGGATCAGGTCGCGCTTGTTCTCCAGATCGTCGAACAGCAGCCGCACCCGCTCGAGATCCTCGGCGGCCCCCACGTCGGTGAGCAGGTTCGACTGCCCGCGCACGATCAGCGTGTCGCCATCGCCGGAATCTCCGCCCCAGACCGCAAGCCCGGTCTCGACGATCTTCTGCGTCAAGAGGTCCAGCTCTGCCTGGTCGGCCTCCCGCAGGCGCTCCAGCTCGCGGCGCACGTCGGCCAGCGTCCGGCCCTGGATCTGGGCGTTGAGGTAGTTGGACGCCTGCACCAGCGCCGAGGAGGGCAGGTTCGGGGGCAGGTCGACGATGCGGTTTTCCACCGATCCATCCTCGCCCACCAGCACCGCCAGCGCCCGCAGGGGCTCGATGCGGATGAATTCGACATGCTTCAGGCGGATGTCCTGCTTGTGGGTCAGCACCACGGCCGCGCCGCTGGTCAGGCCCGACAGGAGCTGGGTGGCTTCCGTCAGCACCTGCTCGGAATTGCGTCCGCCCGAGGCGCGCACCTGCACGTCGATCCGCTCGCGTTCCTCGCGCGACAGGTCGCCGACTTCCAGCAGCGCGTCGATGAAGAAGCGCAGCCCCGTCTCGGTCGGCAGCCGCCCGGCGCTGGTGTGCGGGGAATAGAGCAGTCCGAGATGTTCCAGATCCGCCATCACGTTGCGCACCGACGCGGGCGAGAGCGACATGCCGAGGCCGCGCGCCACATTGCGCGACCCGACCGGCTCGCCCGTGTCCAGATAGCTTTCCACGATGGAGCGGAAGATCTCGCGAGACCGCTTGTCCAGCTCGCTCAAGCTCACCATTCCAGCCTCTCGTGCACGTGGGTCTCCTGACACCGGTCCGGGCGCACCACGCACCCGGTCCGTTCCGGTTAAAGATATAGGATCAAATCGGCCGTCAAGCGCAAGCAGACCTTTGCGTCGGCAAGCGCCAGCGGCTACAAGCGCGCGACAGGCACCGCAGTCAGCCCGGCCACGCCGGACCGACCTCGGCCCGAACTTGCACGAACCATGGAGCTGACCATGCGCCCCTCCCGGCGAGCTGCCGACGAACTGAGACCCGTCACGCTGGAGCGCGGCGTCGCCAAGCATGCCGAAGGCTCCTGTCTGGTGAAGTTCGGCGACACGCATGTCCTGTGCACCGCCAGCCTCGAAGATCGGGTTCCGCCCTGGTTGCGCGGCCAGAACCGTGGCTGGGTGACCGCCGAATACGGCATGCTGCCGCGCGCCACGGGCGAGCGCATGCGCCGCGAGGCCTCTGCCGGCAAGCAGTCCGGCCGCACCCAGGAAATCCAGCGTCTGATCGGCCGCTCCCTGCGCGCCGTGGTCGATCTGGAGGCCCTCGGCGAGAACCAGATCACCATCGACTGCGACGTCATCCAGGCCGATGGCGGCACGCGCACCGCATCCATCACCGGTGCCTGGGTCGCGCTGCATGACTGCATCGAGTGGATGCGCGCCCGCGAAATGGTCAAGAAGCAGGTGCTGAAGGATCATGTCGCCGCGATCTCCTGCGGCATCTACAACGGCGCCCCGGTGCTCGACCTCGATTACGCCGAGGATTCCACCGCCCAGACCGATGCCAACTTCGTCCTGACCGGCAAGGGCGGCATCGTCGAGATCCAGGGCACGGCCGAGGGCGAGCCCTTCTCCGAGGACGACCTGGCGGCGCTGATGGGCCTTGCCAAGGCGGGCATCACCCGGCTCGTCGACCTGCAGAAGCTGGCGATCCTCTGAGGAGCCCGACATGACGCATCGCAAGCTGCAGCCCGGCCGGCTCGTCCTGGCCAGCCACAATGCCGGCAAGCTGCGCGAGTTCCGCGAGCTGCTGGCCCCCTATGGCTATGAGGTCATCTCGGCCGGCGAGCTGGACCTGCCCGAGCCGGACGAGACCGGAACCACCTTCGAGGCCAATGCGGAGCTGAAGGCCGTGGCGGCAGCCAGCGCCTCCGGCCTGCCCTCGCTCTCGGATGACAGCGGCTTCTGCGCCGCCGCCCTCGACGGGGCGCCGGGCATCTATTCCGCGCGCTGGGCCGGTCCGGACAAGGACTTCGCGCTGGCCATGCGCAATGTCGAGGAGCAGCTGCAGCAGCGCGGGGCAACCACGCCCGAGCGCCGGCGTGGCTCCTTCGTGGCCGTGCTCTGCCTGGCCTGGCCGGATGGTCACACGGAGTTCTTCCGGGGCGAGGTCGAGGGCCAGATCGTCTGGCCCCCGCGCGGCGAGAAGGGCTTCGGTTACGACCCGATGTTCCAGCCGGATGGCCACGCCCGCACCTTCGGCGAGATGACGTCCGAGGAAAAGCACGGCTGGTCGAAGGACAAGCCCGGCCTGTCGCACCGCGCCCGGGCCTTTGCGGCCTTTTCCCGCGCCTGCCTGGAGCAAGAATGACCAGCGCGCCGGATGGTGGATTTGGCATTTACGTGCACTGGCCGTTCTGCGCGGCCAAGTGCCCGTATTGCGACTTCAACTCCCATGTCCGCCACCAGGCGGTGGATCAGGACCGCTATGTCGCCGCCTTCGAGCGCGAGCTGGCGCATTTCGCCGCCTGGACCCCCGGCCGCACCGTCCAGTCGATCTTTTTCGGTGGCGGTACGCCGTCGCTGATGCTGCCGCGCACGGTCGAGCGCATTCTCGAGGCAATCGCGCGCCACTGGTCGCTGGATCCGGATGCGGAAATCTCGCTGGAGGCCAATCCGTCATCGGTCGAGGCCGAGCGCTTCCGCGGCTATCGCGCGGCCGGCGTCAACCGGGTCTCCCTCGGGGTGCAGGCGCTCAACGATGCGGACCTGCGCCTGCTCGGGCGGCTGCATGACGTGGCCGGGGCGCGGCGCGCCATCGAGACCGCCCGCGAGACGTTCCCCCGCCTTTCCTTCGACCTGATCTATGCCCGGCCCGGCCAGACGGTGGCCGCCTGGGAGCGCGAGCTGGCCGACGCGATCGCGCTGGCCGCCGATCACCTCTCGCTCTACCAGCTGACGATCGAGGAGGGCACGCCCTTCTTCGCCCTGCATCAGGCCGGCAAGCTTGTCGTGCCGGATCCGGATCTCGGGGCCGAGTTCTATGCGGTCACCCAGGCGGTGACCGAGGCGCACGGGCTGCCCGCCTACGAGGTCTCCAACCACGCCCGTCCCGGTGCCGAATGCCGGCACAATCTGGTCTACTGGCGCTATGGCGATTATGTCGGCGTTGGTCCCGGTGCCCATGGCCGACTGTCGCTCGGCATCACCAAGCGCGCGACCGCCATCGAGCGCCATCCGGAGACCTGGCTCGCGCATGTCGAGGCGCGGGGCCACGGCATGGTCGAGGACCTGCCGCTCAACGACGAGGAACAGGGCGACGAGTACCTGTTGATGGGGCTTCGCCTGCTCGAAGGCGTGGACCTGCTGCGCTACGAGAAACTCGCCGGGCGTCGCATCGACCCGCGCCGTCTCGATGCGCTCCTCGAACACGGCATGGTTGAAATGCTCGGAAACCACCGCCTCCGCGCGACCCGCGACGGATTTTTTGTGCTCGACGCCGTCGTTGCCGATCTCGCCGCCTGAGCGCCTGCAACCCGCCCACCACCTGTCCTCGTGACGGCGGGCGGGCTGTCACATTACCCGGCTAAGCGCCTCAATCAAAACGACTTTAGCCCAGGCGCCATGCTGCAGCGCGGCATACTTTCCGGCCAAAATAGAAGCCGATGTATTCCTCTTTCAGACTTGAACTTCACGAATAATCAACAGGCTGGGCGCAAGCTGTCGACAAACCGGCTATTGAAGATACGTGAATCTTCGGCCTATCCTGCTGCGATGCCAGAGCCTGCGGAGCGTCCAACGTTCCCGGCCAGCGAAAGAGGATCGGAATTGGTGCCGTTCTATCATCTTTACGAGTTCAATCACGCGGCCATGGCGCCCTTCCGCGCCGCAGCCGATGCGACCCGGCTCTATTTCCAGAACCCCTTCAACCCGCTCACCCACACCCAGATGGGACGCCAGATCGCCGCTGCCTGCGAGGTGATGGAGCGCACAACCCGGCGCTACGGCAAGCCGGAGTTCGGCCTGCCCGACACGGTGGTCGGCGGCGTGCGCGTCCCGGTCCGGGAACGCGTGGTCTGGGGTCGGCCCTTCTGCAACCTGATCCATTTCGAGCGCGCCCTCGAGCGTCCGCGCCGGGATCCCAAGGTTCTGATCGTCGCCCCGATGTCCGGCCACTATGCCACCCTGCTGCGCGGCACGGTCGAGGCGATGATGCCGCGCGCCGATGTCTACATCACCGACTGGATCGATGCCCGCATGGTGCCGCTGGCCGAGGGCAAGTTCGATCTCGATGACTACATCGACTACATCATCTCGATGATCCATTTCCTCGGGCCGGACACCCATGTGGTGGCCGTCTGCCAGCCGTCGGTGCCCGTGCTTGCCGCCGTTGCCGTGATGGAAACGCGCAACGACCCTTACGCACCGTCGACCATGACGCTGATGGGGGGCCCGATCGACACCCGTGTCGCCCCCACGGCGGTCAACGATCTGGCGATGTCGAAGGGCATCGACTGGTTCCGCCGCAACGTGATCATGACCGTTCCCTTCCCGCATCCGGGCGTGATGCGCGAGGTCTACCCGGGCTTCCTGCAGCTCTCCGGCTTCATGTCGATGAACCTCGACCGGCATCTGATCGCCCACCGCGACTTCTTCCAGCATCTGGTCAAGGGCGATGGCGACAGCGCCGAGAAGCACCGCGAGTTCTACGACGAGTATCTCGCCGTCATGGACCTGACGGCGGAGTTCTATCTCCAGACCGTCGAGACGGTGTTCATCGACCATTCCCTGCCGCGCGGGACGATGCGCCATGGCGACACGCCGGTCGACTGTTCCGCCATCCGCAACACGGCGCTGCTGACGGTCGAGGGCGAGAAGGACGACATCACCGGTCGCGGCCAGACGCGCGCCGCCCATGATCTCTGCACCAGCCTGCCGGAGGACATGAAGGCCCATTACGAGCAGCCGAACGTCGGTCACTACGGTGTCTTCAACGGATCCCGCTTCCGCGCCGAGATCGCGCCGCGGATGATCGACTTCATCCTGACCCATTCGCAGGACAACCGCGCCCGCGTCGCCCGTGCCGCCGCCGCCGCCGCAAGCCCCTCCGGCCCCGCCGCTCTGGCACCAGCCCCGGCACCGGCCCCGGCGACCACCGCGCCCGCAGCTGCGGCTCCGGACCAGCCGGCGCGGCCGGCGCGCGCGGCCAAGGGCGACCCGCTGGACCGGATCCTGCTCGCCAGCCCGCAGGGTGTTGCCGATGACCTCAAGGCCATCACCGGCGTCGGCCCGAAGCTGGAGAAGGCGCTGAACGGCGCCGGGATCTTCCACTACTGGCAGATCGCCGGCCTCACGGCAGCACAGATCGAGGAACTCGACGCACGGCTCGACTTCCGTGGCCGGATCGCCCGGGACAACTGGATCGAGCAGGCCCGCCGGCTGGCCGAAACCGTCGGCTGACCGCTCTGCGCGGACGCAAGCTTGTCCCTTTGATGGGCCGCCACAAGGCGGCCCTTCCAGACTGCTGACAAACCGTTGATGGTCATCCCGGACGAGAGCGAAGCGGAGATCCGGGACCGGAGAGCCTGGGTCTCTCCCGGGTTAGCTGGTTGAAACATAGATGCCCTCTCTCCGGTCCCGGCTCGGCGCTGCGCTTGGCCGGAATGCCGGAGGTGAGGCCGGAGCTTGTCAACAGACTGAGGACCGCCTCACGGCGGCCCGTTTTGCATTTCGGGGCGGTCTGCCTTTGGTGAGGCTTCCCCAGCGGCATCCTTTGTGCTCTTGTCCGCCCCCCGGACCCCAGGAGCGCCCGCCGTCATGCAGGACCTCATTGACGAGATTGCCGCCACCTTGTCGACCCGCACCGATCGGGGCGCGGTTGCCGACTACATCCCGGAGCTTGCCAAGGTCGATCCCGACCAGTTCGGGATTGCCATCGCCATGGCCGATGGCAGCCTGCATCTGGCCGGCGACGCCGAGACGCCCTTCTCGATCCAGTCCGTCTCGAAGGTCTTCGCGCTCGCGCTGGCGCTCGGGCGCGTCGGCGACCAGCTGTGGCGGCGTGTCGGCCGCGAGCCATCCGGCCAGAGCTTCAACAGCATGCTCCTGCTGGAGCGCGAGGAGGGCATTCCGCGCAATCCCTTCATCAATGCCGGCGCTCTCGTGACGACGGACACCTATCTTGCCGGGTCCACGCCACGCGAGGCGCTGGGCCATCTGCTGCGCTTCGTCCGCGCGGCGGCGGATGACGAGGCCATCCACATCAACCAGGCCGTGGCCCGGTCGGAACTGGAGACGGCCCACCGCAACTTTGCCCTCGCCCATTATCTGGCCTCCTTCGGCAATCTGCAGAACGGCCCGGACAAGGTGCTCGGCACCTACTGCCACCAGTGCGCCATCGACATGAGCTGCCGGCAGCTGGCGCTTGCGGGCCGCTTCCTCATCGAGGGCAAGGGCTTTCCCCGCCTGCTCACCCGCGAGCGGCAGCGGCGCATCAATGCGCTGATGATGACCTGCGGCCACTACGACGGCTCGGGCGACTTCGCCTTCCGTGTCGGCCTGCCGGGCAAGAGCGGCGTCGGCGGCGGCATTCTCGCGATCGCACCCGGCCGTGCCTCGATCGCGGTCTGGTCGCCCGGGCTCAACCGCTACGGCAATTCAAGTCTCGGCACCGAGGCCATGGAGATCCTCGCCCGGCGCACCGGATGGTCGGTGTTCGGCTGACGTGACGGCCGCAGATCCCTGCCCAAGTGGAACGGCTCTTGAAGTCGGCCCCCCTGCCCCCCACGTGATTCGCCATCGAGGCAACCGATAGGGAACTGACATGACCGCATCTTCCGTCATCCGCCCGGGCTGGTCCCCGGCGACCATCGCTCTGATGGTTCTGGGCTTCATCGTCTTCTGGCCGCTCGGCCTGGCGATGCTCGCCTACATTCTCTGGGGTGACCGGTTCCAGGCCATGGCCCGGGACGCGAAGGCCCAGTGGAACGCAAGTCCGATGAAGGGAACCTTCAACAGCATGAACACCACCACCGGCTTCGGCCGCACCGGCAACGTCGCCTTTGACGACTACCGCGAGCGCGAGATCAAGCGCATCGAGGAAGAGCGCGCCAAGCTTGACGCCATGCGCGCCGAGTTCGACAGCTACCTGCGCGAGCTGCGCCGGGCCAAGGACCAGGAAGAGTTCGACCGCTTCATGGCCTCGCGCGCGACCCAGACCCAGGTTGACGTGCACAAGAGCTGACGGCTTCGTCCTCGCACGGCGAAGACCCGATCTGACCGGAAGCGGCGCCCCCGGCGCCGCTTCAGACGACTGTCAAATTTCGGAGTTTCGAAAGTTTTCCGTCATTCCGGACAAGGTGAGCGTTTCGCGAACCGCAGATCCGGAATCCAGCATGTCTGTGCGAGCGCAAGCGAGCCCAAAACCACGTCACCTCGAGACGACTTGCGACCGACAGGTGTGTCGCGCTTCGCGCGGCTGATATCTGGATCCCGGCTCGGCGCTTCGCTCACGCTCAGCTGGGCCGGGATGACGATCGAGGGTTTGTCGGCAGTCTGAAGCGGCGCCCCAGGCGCCGCTTTCGTCGTTACCGAGCCGGCCAGACGTACGGCAGAAGCGGTCCGGAAACGGGCCCCGGACGGGCCCGCGCCTGACGTGAGCGTGTCCGGTGACGGCTCCTCCCGTCTGTCCCCACAAACTTTCCCCTTTGGTCTTCCTTTCATCCTCGTCCCTCTTGCACCGGGCCGGCACTGACGCATGTTCTGGGACGGCACCGGGAATGCCCCGACGCACCGGCTTCCCTGCGCCTCTCGACAAGCCCACCGAAACCCTGGAGCCCGATGTTCTTCCGTTCCCGCCGCGCCAAGCTTCCGGAGGCCGTGACCCTGGCGCTGCCCAGCGGCGAGGTCAGTCTCCGCCTGCGCCAGGATCCGCGCGCCCGCCGCTACCTGCTGCGCCTGCCGGCCGATGCGTCCGGACCGGTGCTGACCATTCCGCGTGGCGGGTCGCTGGAGACGGCGCTTGATTTCGCCAACCGGCATCGTGACTGGCTCGAAGGGCAGATGGCCGCCCGGCCGGCCGTCACGCCGTTCCTGCCCGGCTCGCGCGTGCCGGTGCGCGGGGTCATGCATCGCATTGTCGCCACGGGCCGCCTGCGCGGGCTGGTGGCGACCGGGACGGGCGCCGACGGGGCTGAGCTGCTGGTTCCCGGGGATGAGATCCATGTCCCGCGCAAGGTGGGGGACTGGCTGCGGCGGCAGGCCCGCGCCGACCTGACGGCGGCGGTCGAGCGGCACACGGCAACGATCGGTCGCCGGGCCACGGCGATCTCCGTGCGCGACACGCGCAGCCGCTGGGGCTCCTGCGCCTCCAACGGTCGACTGTCGTTTTCCTGGCGCCTTATCCTCGCCCCGCCGGAGATCCTCGACTACGTGGCGGCCCACGAGGTGGCGCATCTCGTCGAGATGAACCATTCCGACCGGTTCTGGGCGGTCTGCCGCAGGCTGGCCCCGCAGACGCCGTCGGCGCGGCAGTGGCTGCGCACCGAAGGCGCCGCCTTGCACACCTACGGCTGAGCAGACCTCCCCTCGCGCCGGGTCAGTTGCCGAAGATGCGTCCGATGAGATCGAGCGGGCCGGGTGCGTTGTCCTGCGGGGGAACCAGCTGGCTGCCCGAGCCGACGTCGCCCGGCGGCAGCGGGGCGTCGTCGCTGAGAGCGGGGCCCTCCTCGAGGATCATCTGCTCCGCCACGCCCGGCAGCGCCGCCACCGGCAGCCCGAGATGCGCCGCTTCCATGGTCTCGCGCCAGACATCCGCCGGCATCGAGCCGCCGGTTGCCTTCTTCGTCGGGCTGTTGTCGTCGTTGCCGAGCCAGACGGCGGCGGTCAGGTTGGCCGTGTAGCCGATGAACCAGGCGTCGCGGAATTCCTGGCTGGTGCCTGTCTTGCCGGCGGCCGGACGCTTGTCGTAGAGCACCGCCTTCTTGCCGGTGCCGGTGATCAGGGTCTGCGCCAGCATGTAGTTCATCTGCGCCAGGACGCCCGGGTCCACCACCCGCCCCGGGCCGTTGCCCTGCCGGGCATAGAGCGTGCGGCCTTCGGGCGTGCGGATGCGGTCGATCACATGCGCCACCACGCCGAAACCGCCGTTCGAGAACGGGACGAAAGCGGCCGTCATCTCCAGCGGCGTGACTTCCGAGGTACCCAGCGACAGCGACAGGTTCGGCGCGAGCGGCGACGAGATGCCCATGCGCTGCGCGGTGCGGATGACGGTTTTCGTCCCCACCTCCGACATCAGCCGCGCGGCGACGGTGTTGAGCGACATCGCCAGCGCATCGGTGAGCGTCACGTCGCCGTAGAATTTCTTGGTGTAGTTCTGCGGCGACCAGCCCTTCACGGTGAAGGGTTCGTCGCGGCGGAGCGTGTCCGGTGCCATGCCGGCTTCGAGCGCGGACAGATAGACGAAGGGCTTGAACGCCGAGCCTGGCTGACGGCGGGCCGACACCGCGCGGTTGAACTGGCTCTGGCCATAGTCGGCCCCGCCCACCAGCGCCTTCACGGCACCGGCCGTGTCCATCACCACGACGGCGCCCTGGCTGACCCCGAGCGTCTTGCCCTGGGTCGAGAGGTTGCCGCGCAGCGCCATCTCGGCCGAGTCCTGCATCGTGCTGTCGATGGTCGTGTCGACGATGATGTCGGTGTCGATGGCGCCGACATATTGCGGCAGCATGTCCATCACCCAGTCGGCGACGTAGTTGGCGCTGGAACTGTTCTGGATCGACACCACCACCGCCGGCTCGCTCATGGCGGTGCGGGCAGCGGCCGCGTCGATGAAGCCGGTGTCGCGCATGGCGGCGAGCACCACTTGCGCCCGCTCGGCGGCCAGCCTCGGGTTGCGCGACGGGGCATAGCGCGATGGAGCCTTGAGCAGGCCGGCCAGCGTCGCGGCCTCCGCAAGCGTCACCATCCGCGCCGACTTGCCGTAGTAGCGCCGTGCCGCCGCATCGACGCCATAGGCACCCGCGCCGAGATAGACGCGGTTGAGATACATTTCGAGGATCTCGTCCTTGGTGAACGTCGCCTCCAGCCACAGCGCCAGCACCAGCTCCTGCACCTTCCGGCCCAGCGTCCGGTCCGGTTCGAGGAAGAGGTTCTTGGCCAGCTGCTGGGTCAGCGTCGAGCCGCCCTGCACCAGCTGTCCGCTCGACAGGTTCACCGCCATGGCGCGCGCAAGGCCGATCGGGTCCAGACCGAAATGGCTGTAGAAGCGGCGATCCTCGATGGCGATCACGGCCTGCGGCAGATAGGGAGGCAGCTGTTCCAGCCGCACCGCCTCGCCGCCGGTGTCTCCCCGGTTTGCCAGGAGCTCGCCGTTGGCGGCCACGATCTGCACGTTGGGCGGCCGCTCCGGCACGCGCCATTCCGACGTCGGCGGCAGGTGGGCGGCGTAATAGCCGAGAATGCCGACGACCGCGATCACGCCCCAGATCGACAGCACGAAGCCCCAGTAGATCGTCCGCCGGATCAGCCAGCCGAGAAAGCTGCCGCGCCGGCGGGGCTTCGGGTCCTTCTTGCGTCCGCGCCGGCTGCTGCCGCGCTTCGGCTTGCGCGGTGTCTCGTCCACCTCGTTGTCGTCGTCGTCCGGCAGCTCCGGCTCGGCCTGGCGCGGACGCCGGCGTGCGGGCGCCCCGACGCTGACCCGGTCGCGCGGCGACGGACGCAGCTCGAGGATGGCTGCATCGCTGCCGTCGAAGGTCGGCTCGATTCGCGTTCCGTTCTTGCGCCCCTGCGCCATGGTTCCGGCCGGTTCCTGAGGACTTGGGTTCTGTTGCACCCGTTTGCTCAAACTAGAAGCGGCGGTTTAAGGCGGCGTTAAGGTGTTGGCTTCGTGGCGTTCCGGCCCTGTGGAGCGCTGGCCAGAGCTTCGGGCCGGCCCGGCTGGCCGTCAGGGCCGCCAGCCTCAGCCGGCAAAGGCCCGCTGGGTGATGGCGGCAGTGCCGGCATCCGGCCCGTAGTCCTGTTCGCCACCGGCCTGCAGCAGGTCCTGCAGGCGGTTGCGGGCCCGGTTCACGCGGCTCTTGATGGTTCCGAGCGCGCAGCCGCAAATCGCCGCCGCCTCCTCGTAGGAGAAGCCGGAGGCGCCGACCAGGATGATCGCCTCGCGCTGGTCGTCGGGCAGCCGTTCCAGGGCACGGCGGAAGTCGGCCATGTCGAGGGTGCCGTGCTGGGCGGGATGCACGGCCAGCCGTTCGGTGAACAGCCCGTCGGAGTCCTGCACTTCGCGGCCGCGCTTGCGCATCTGGCTGTAGAACTCGTTGCGCAGGATCGTGAACAGCCAGGCCTTCATGTTGGTGCCCGGCTCGAAACTGTCCTGCTTCGCCCAGGCCTTCAGGATGGTGTCCTGCACCAGGTCATCCGCCCGGTCGGCCTTGCCGGCGAGGGAGACGGCAAAGGCGCGCAGGCTTGGCAGGCAAGCCAGCAGGTCGCGCTTGAAGGCCCGGATTGTGCCCTGGTCGACGGTCTGGTCAGGGCACTGGCCCCGGCTGGGGTCGGCGGCGCTCATTTCCTGAGGCTCCTCTGCTCGGCCTCGTCGAGCCGCTCCAGAAGGTCGAGGAACTTGTCCGGAATTCCTTCGGCCTGCACCGTGTCATAGAGCTGGCGCAAGCGGTCGGTGATCTGCTGTGCGGCCTCGGTTGCCGGGGGCTGACCCGTGTTCTGGCCGTCGAGCGCTGTCCGTTCGGTCATGGGTGTCGTGCATCCGTGTTCTTCATCTGGAGGTACAAACGCAAGGTCGCAAAAAAAGTTCCGCGGCGCCGGAACTTTTTTGGCCGGACTCCGTTGAACCCCTGATCGCCCGGCCAGCCGGGCCGGACCATGACCTGCACGATCCTGCCGCGCCCGGCAGGCAGAGGGAGCCAACGCATGTCGCTTTCCACCCGCATCGCACCTCATCTGGGCTATCTGCGCCGCTATGCGCGCGCGGTCACCGGGTCGCAGACATCCGGCGATGCCTATGTCGCGGCCACGCTCGAGGCGCTGATCGCCGATGTCGGGATCCTGCCGGAGGCCAGCAGTGACCGGGTCGCGCTCTACAAACTCTTTGCGGGGCTGTTTGGTTCCACCCTGATCCAGGTCGAGCCGACCGCTTCGCCCTATGTCTGGGAGCGGCGGGCGGCCGAGTATCTGGCCGCAATTCCGCCGAAGAACCGCCTTGCCTTCCTGCTGGTGTCGGTGGAAGCCTTCAGCCGAGCGGAGGCGGCCGAGATCCTGTCGGTCGAGCCGTCCGAGCTGGAGGCGATGGTTGCGGAAGCCGGGGCGGAGATCTCCCGTCAGGTCTCCACCGACATCCTCATCATCGAGGACGAGCCGCTGATTGCCATGGACATCGAGCAGATGGTCGAGCAGCTCGGCCACCGCGTCAGCGGCATCGCGCGGACCCACAGGGAGGCCGTCGAGCTGTTCCGCAGCACCAGCCCGCGCATGATCCTCGCGGACATCCAGCTGGCCGACGGCAGCTCCGGCATTGACGCCGTCAACGAGATCCTCGGCGAGGTCGCCCTGCCGGTGATCTTCATCACGGCCTTCCCGGAACGGCTTCTGACCGGCGAAAGGCCCGAGCCGGCCTTCCTGGTCACCAAGCCGTTCAACCCGGACATGGTCAAGGCCCTGATCGGTCAGGCGCTGTTCTTCGACCAGGGCGCCCGGGCCAGCGCCTGACATCGCGGCGCCGGTCAAGGGAACAACCAGGCGGCAAGCGCGTTGTCACGGCATCGACATCAACGGAGAGCCCCATGCTGTACTATGCCCTTGTCTTCTTCATCGTTGCCATTGTTGCCGGCGTTCTCGGATTTGGCGGGATTGCCGGTGCTTCGGCCGGCATCGCCCAGATCCTCTTCTTTCTGTTTCTGGTCTTCCTGGTCATTTCCCTTGTCATGGGCGTGATCCGCAAGGCCTGATCCATCGACCGGCCTCCGGGCGGCAGCGGTCCGGGCGCGGCCCGTGACGGTGCCGCCCTCATCGCCGTGAAACCGGAGTTTCGAGGTGACCCACCGCTTGACCTGGCAGGGCGCCGGACAGCCGGAGGCGCAGCTCAGGGAGTATCTCCTGCTGGCGCTCGAGCGGTCCGGCGTCTGTGTCCTGCTGCAGTCCGCCACCCAGGATTACCTGTATCTTGCCAACCTTCCCCCCTGCTGGTCCTTCGACCCGTCGGATGGGGCGCCGAGCGATGCGGCCCTGTTCGGCGACGACCTGGCGACGCGCCTGCGCCTGCTGAAACTGGATGTTCTGGCATCCGGCGAGACCCGCAGTCTCGAGGCCGCCGTGGGCGAGGACGGGCTGTTCGGCTTCCGCGTCGAGCCGGTCGACGGCTTCGGCAGCGACCGGCATCTGCTGACCACGATCACCGACCTGACGGAAAAGACCCGGCGCGAGAAGGTTCTGCGCGCCCTCTTGCGCGAGGTCAGCCACCGCTCGAAGAACCTGCTTGCCATCATCCAGAGCCTGGCGGCGCAGACCGCCCGTCACTCCACCACGCTGGACCAGTTTCTCGCCCGGTTCCGGGGGCGGCTCTATTCACTGGCGCAGTCGCAGGATCTGGTGACCCAGTCCAACTGGCACGGAGCCCGCTTCCGCGACCTGGTGCGCCATCAGGTCGACCGCTACATGCCGCAGAACGGTGCAGCCGTGGAGATCCTCGGCGAGGATGTGCTGCTTGATCCCAATGCGGCGCTGCATGTCGGCCTTGCCCTGCATGAGCTGATGGTCAATGCGGTGAGCTTCGGCACGGCGGTGTCGTCCGGTCCGCCGATCGCGCTCCGCTGCGGTCGCGTGCAGGAGGACGGCACCGAGAAGCTGGAGATCGTCTGGCTGGAGAGCATCACGCCGGCGCCCGGCCATGGCCTGTCCCAGCCCGCTTCCCGGGGTGCCGATCAGGCCGAGCCGCGCGCCGAGGCCCATTTCGGCAGCACCGTGCTGCAACGGGTGGTGCCGGCCGCGGTCGATGGTCGCGCGGAGTATCATCTCACGCCGCGCCTCGTGTCCTATCGTCTCGTGTTTCCGGCGCAGGCGGCGAACGGCCATGACGACCTTGCGCCCTGACGGCTGCCGGCTGAGCCCGGGGGCTCCCGTCACCCGCCGCAGCCGCGGCAACCGCACCCCGCCCGCGCCCGGTCGGGCAGCGGGGTCGGGGTGCTTGCGCGAGATCCGGGTGGGGCGGTGGATCCCGCGCGAGCGGCGGACCGCTCGCAGGCACAACGTTCGGGGCGGCAGAAGGTTCCCGGCGGGCCATCGCCCGGCCATCATCGCCCGGAACGCCCTTTGTCGCCGAAGGGCTTCGGTCTAGGGTGATCCAACTCTCGGGTGTGGGGGCCCCGTCCTCGAAATGAAGCGTTACTTGCCCGCCGCAGCCTTTGTGGCCACATCCCTGATCGGTCTTGTCCTGACCCTCGTGCTGTTCCAGACCGAGCGGATCGCCGACCAGCGCCGCTTCGACGTTCTCGCCCATGAGGCGGTGGACCGCATTCGCGCCCGCGTGGAGCAGCGCAAGGCCCTCCTGACCGCGACCCTGTCCTATTTCGAGGCCAATGGCGGTCCGCTCAACCGGCCGGAGTTCCAGATCTTCGTGCAGGGCCTCGACCTGACGGACGAGGGCCGCGGCATGCAGGGCATCGGCTTTGCCCGGCTGCTGCATACCGGGGAGGAGGCCGCCGCCAGCGCGGAGCTGCTCCGCAACTACGGACGCGCGCAGCAGGTCTGGCCCGACACCGCAGAGGACTGGCGCGCGCCGATCGTTCTCCTGGAGCCCCAGGACGAGCGCAACGCCCGGGCGCTGGGCTTCGACATGTACAGCGAGGACAAGCGCCGCCAGGCTATGCGCCGGGCGCTCGACACGGGCACGTTGCAGGCCTCGGCCCCCGTCGAGCTGGTGCAGGAAAACGGCGTCGATCCGCAGACCGGCTTCCTGCTCTACGTGCCGTACCGCGATGCGCAAGGTCAGACCCTCGGCTTCGTCTATGCCCCGTTCCGGATCGGCAACCTGCACCGGATGGCGCTCGACCATCCGACCGGGCTTGGTGTCCTGGTCGACAGCTGGGATGTCACGGGCGGCCAGCCGGTCCCGCTCTACCGGTCGGACGGCTACGATCAGGTGGCGGGTCGTCTGCAGACACCGGTGACGCGGCAGATCGACGTCGGCGGGCGCACCTGGGCCATTTCCGTCGTCGAGGCGGTGCCGGCCACACGCACGCTTGCCCACTGGCGCTCCTTCATCCTCGGCACGGTGTCGCTGCTGTTTGCCGCGGCGCTGGCCGTGTCCATCCGCAACCAGATGCGGGCCGTCGAGGCCAGGCGCGAGGTCCAGCGCGTCTCGCAGCAGGCGATTGCTGACAAGGACCTCCTGCTGCAGGAGATGAAGCACCGGATCAAGAACTCCATCGCCCGCATCCTGGCGATGGCGCGTCAGACGGCGGCCCATTCCGACACGCTCGACGCCTTCTCGGCCTCCTTCTCCGCCCGGCTGCAGGCCATGGCCAATGCGCAGGACCTGCTGACCCGGTCCCGATGGCAGAAGGCGGCTCTCGCGGATCTTCTCACCCAGGAGCTGGAACAGGTCTTCGGGGCTGGCCTTGAGGGCGCGCAGATCGACGGACCCGCCGTCGTTCTCGGCGAGAAGGCCACCCATGCGCTCGGTCTGGTGGTTCACGAGCTGGCCACCAACGCCCTGAAATATGCCCGCATCGGCGAGGGCCGCGCCCGGCTGGAGGTGCGCTGGCGCATCGAGGCTGCACGGCCCGCCGATGTCCTCTGCCTGCTGTGGTCGGAAGACGGACCCGACCCGCTGCCGGCGGGCGGACGCTCGGGCTTCGGAACCCGTCTTATCGACGCGACCGTGCGCGGCGAACTGAACGGCACGATCGAGCGCCGCTTCGGCGAACGGGGTCTGACGGTCGAGGTCCGCTTCCCGCTTGCCTGAACGGTTGCGTCTTGAGGCAGGTCAATCCGCCCTGACGCCAAACCTGCTAGCCCTGACCGGACAGCGCGGCCGCCGGCCGCCGGCACTGCAGGGGAGAGTTTGCATGTCCGTCAGCGACTGGCAGTCCTTCATCGCCGAGACCGACAGCCGCATGGCCCGGTTGCGCACGGGCATTCCGGGCGTCGCAAAGGGCTTTGCCGAGACCGCCCGGGCCGCCATCGGCGCCGGGGCGCTCGATTCCAAGACCAAGGAACTGATCGCGCTCGCCATCGGCATCACCGCCCGCTGCGACGGGTGCCTCGCCTATCACGCCAAGGCGGCTGCGAAATACGGGGCCAGCCGGGAAGAAGTTCTGGAGACCATCGCGGTGGCGGTATACATGGGGGGCGGGCCGTCCATGATCTATGGTGCCGAAGCGCTGGCGGCCTTTGACGCCTTCGCACCCTCCGCCCCGACGGGCTGACAGCCGCCTGGCCCGCATCTCGCCCGCCGCGCGCCTCTCGGCCCGCCCACCTCCGGGGCCAGCAAGAGGGCCCGCAGGGCGAACGGCATGTATGACGCGGTGATCTTCGATCTGGACGGCACGCTTCTCTCCACCGAGCAGGTGTCGCTGCGCGGCGGGCTCCGGGCCCTCGAGACGCTGGGGCATTCCGCTGACGAGGCCCTGTTCCACGCCCTTGTCGGCAAGGACGATACGGCCAGCTTCGCAATCCTCAGCGATCATCTCGGCGCCGACCTGGCGGCGGCGCTGATCCCGACCTGGAGCGCCGAGTGCCGGCGGATCTTTGCGGAGGAGGGCGTTCCCTTGCGGCCACGGGTCAACGACCTGCTGGACGCGCTCGACACGACCGGACTGCCGCGCGCCATCGCCACCTCCAGCCGGCGCGACAGCGCGCGGACCAAGCTGAAACACGCGGGCCTCGACACCCGCTTTGCCTCGGTTGTCTGCTTTGAAGATGTGGCACGGCGCAAGCCGGCTCCCGATCCCTACCTGCGTGCTGCCGAGCTGCTCGGCGTCGACCCGCGCCGCTGTGTCGCCTTCGAGGACAGCGAGACCGGCGCCGAGGCCGCCATGCTGGCCGGCATGGTGGTCGTCCAGGTGCCGGATCTCCTGCCGTCCGACGGGCACTTCGCGCATCACCTCGCAGACGACATCTGGACCGGCGCGCGCAAGGCAGGCCTCATCTGACACCGGCCCTGCCCGGCCCCTGAGCCGACCGCAGACACCTCCCGTGGCCCGGCGCGGCCGGGCTGCCGGGGCCGGTTGCCGGGCGTCAGGGCCTGAAGGACTAGGGGCGGGGGACGTGCGCGCCCGTTGCCGTGTCCGTGCCGAGATAGCCGTATCCCGCTGCCTTCCATGCACTGAACCCGCCGCCGACATGGCGGACATGGGAGAACCCTGCCTCGATGCAGCGCTCCGCCATGCGCCGCGAGCGCATGCCCGAGCCGCAGATCAGCACGACGGGTCGCGCCCCGCCCTCCGGCAGGCGGGCCGGATCGAAATCCGAGACCGGTGCCAGAAGCGCGCCGGCCACATGCTCGAACCCGTATTCCGCCGGGGTTCGCACGTCGATCAGCACGATTGCATTGGCGAGATGCAGCGCATGCGCTTCCTCGACATCAAGCGTTTCGAGGACGGCGGTTCCGATGGTTTCGCGGGTGGACATGCAGGCTCTCCGGGTCTGGTTTCATTATTTCATATACTTGAAACCAATAGGGATGCAAGCCGTCGACCGCAGCCGTGCGCCGGGGCCCCGCCGCCGGTCGGCCGGCCCGAGGCGGCGGCCTTTCCCGCCAGCCGCGAAAAAACGCCCTTACGTCAACCTGCTGTCACATGCGCGTTGCCGCCTGCCCGTAAACAGACCGCGCGTGGAACCCCGATTCGAGACGCTTCAGATGCGCACTGCCACGGTCCTCTTCGTCTGCCCGGACAATGCCCTGCTGGGTCCGCTGGCGGAAGCCTATCTCAATGCCATCGGGGGCAACCGGATCAGGGCCTTTTCGGCTGGTCCCGCGCCCACCGAGAGCCTGCATCCGGCGGCCCTCCGCCTGCTCTCGGACCACGGGCTGGCGCATGGCGGCCTGATGCCGAAGAGCTGGGACATCTTCCTGCTGCCGCATGCGCCGCAGCCGGACCGCGTGGTGGCGCTCACCACGTCGGTTGCCTCGGCGCAGCCGCACTGGCGCGGCAGCCCGCGTCAGACCCTGTGGGAAATCACCTCGGGGGCCCTGACCGCCAGTCCTGCGGCCTGTGCAGAGTATTTCCGGCGCATCCGCCAGTGCATCGACCGCATCGTGCAGGATCCGGCCCTGCCCGGCGACGCGCTGCTGCGACGCGCCTGATGGCCGGGCCCGACCGGGACCGGCCACCATGCACTTTAGTGAAACCTTCGTGTGCTACATACCTGTTGAGCCCCCGCCGGGCTGCCTATATGCAGGCAGCGACAGGAGAGGACCGGCCTGGACGCGCAGTTTCTGAGCGTGTTGCAGGACGTTCCTGCGCCCGGCCTACGCATGGACACAGGACTTGACCGAGTATCTGAACCAGATCGTGACGTTCCTGGGAGAAAACCCGGAGCTCGCAGGCTTCATCGTGTTCCTGATCGCGATGGGCGAAGCCCTGTTCATCGTCGGCCTGTTCGTTCCGAGCACGGTCGTGCTGGTCGGCGCCGGCGCGCTGGTGGGTCTCGGCAAGCTTGACGCCTGGACCATCTTCATCTGGACGACCCTCGGCGCCATTGCCGGCGATGCGATCTCCTACTGGGTGGGCAGCATCTACAAGGACAGGCTGCGCGGGCTCTGGCCATTGTCGCGCTATCCAGCCCTGATGGAGCAGGGCGAAGCCTTTTTCCGCAAGCATGGCGGCAAGAGCGTCTTCATCGGACGTTTCGTGCCGGGCGTGAAGTCGATCGTGCCGGGCATCGCCGGCATGGCCGGCATGAATGTCTGGTACTTCACCTTCGTCAACGTCACCTCGGCCATTGCCTGGTCCATCGTCCATCTCGGTCCCGGGTTCCTGGCGGGAACGGTCCTGAGCGCGATCGGCGAGGTCTCCGGCCGTCTGGCGATGGTGCTGGGCGGGCTCTGCGTCATCCTGTTCGTCATCGTCATGCTCGGCCGCTGGCTCATCCAGATCGTCATGCCGCTGTTCCCGGGCACCCATGCGGCGGTGGTCGGCTGGTTCGCCCGCCGGCCCGACCGCCTGTCCCAGTGGGTGGCGCGCACCTTCGATCCGGAGCATCCCCGGTCGGTCGGCATGCTGGCTTCGGTGGCCATCCTGCTGGTCACCATGCCGAGCTTCTTCTGGCTGGTGAGCGAGGTCGGCCCCGGCGACAGCTTCGTCCAGGCCGACGTGGCGATCCGCAACCTGTTCGACACCCTGCGCACACCGATCGGTGACCAGATCCTCGTTCCGGTCACGATGCTGGGCGATGGCTTCATCATCTTCCTGCTCAGCGTGGTGGTGGCCGGCTACCTGTTCTTCCGCAAGGCGTGGCGCCGCGCCACCGGGTTCCTGATCGCCATGGCAGGCACGGCGCTGTTCGTGCCGCTGATGAAGTCGATCGTGCTGCGGTCCCGGCCGATGGAACTGGGAGACGGCGTGCATGGCTACGCCTTCCCCTCCGGCCATGCCACGCTGACGACCGTGCTCTTCGGCATCATCGCGGTGCTGATTGCCCATGACCGCCCGGCCTGGGCCAAGGCGGGCGTGTTCACGGTCACGGCGATCTATGTCCTGACCATGGGCTTCTCGCGGGTCTATCTCGGGGTTCACTGGACCACGGACGTGGTCGCGGGCCTGCTGTTCGGCACCGCCATGGTCTCCGTCTTTGCCTTCGTCTTCGGCTCGATCCGCAACGAGAAGGTGGGGCGCGGCGTGCTGGCCGGCATTGTCGCTCTTGCCCTCACCGGCATCGGCACCTGGCACATCACGCAGAACCTGCCGGCCCAGCTCGTCCGCTACAGCCCCGTGTCGCAGGAAGAGACCCTGTCCGAGGCCGACTGGCTGGCCCGTGGCTGGTCCGTCGTCTCCGGCCGCCGCATCGGCCTCAACGGCGAGTTCTCCGAACCGCTGGTGCTGCAATATGCCGGTCAGCTCGACCGCCTTGCCGCGACGCTCGAGGCGCAGGGCTGGAGCCGCCCCCCGGGCTGGTCGGTCAAGTCTGCCGCCGGGTTCGTGGAGGGCAAGACCGGTCCGGAGGATCTTCCCACCTTGCCGCGCACCCACAACGGCCGCTATGCCGCCCTGGCGCTGATGCGGGACGAGCCGGAGGCCGACGCGACCGGCAAGCGCTGGGTGCTGCGTCTGTGGCCCACCAGCTACGTCATCGAGGCGGATGGCCAGCAGCGCACGCTCTACACCGGCAGTCTGCTGCGCGAGGAGATCCTGCATCCGCTCGGCGAGTTCTCCAGCCCGAAGATCGACCTGCAGGCGCCCACGCTGGCCGACAATCCGGTGGCAACGCTGCCCGGAGCCGAGGTGCGCACGCGCCCGGACGGAACCCAGACGGTCCTGCTGCGCGACCTGCCGGCCGTGTCCGGACAATAGTTTCACTTTTTTGAAAATAAGCCTTGGCGACCGGCTGCGCGCTTCGTATATTCAGATCCATGAAAGCCTGCCCGGCAGGCTTGCCACGCGTCTGACGAGGGTGCCACGATGCCAACCGAATTCACCCCGCTGCTGTCCCTGGCAGGCGGTCTGCTCATCGGTCTCGCCGCCGTTCTGCTGATGGCCGTGCATGGCCGCATTGCCGGGATTACCGGCATTCTCGGAGGCCTGCTGCCAGGCTCCGGCGAGGCCGATCAGGGCTGGCGGGCCGGCTTCCTGCTCGGCATGATCGCCGCGCCGTCCGTCCTGCTGCTCGCCACCGGCGCCATGCCGGCGGTCGAGGTTCCCGTTTCCACGCTCGCCCTTGTCGCCGGCGGCTTCCTGGTCGGCCTCGGGGCGACCTTCGGCTCCGGCTGCACCAGCGGTCACGGCGTCTGCGGCCTGTCGCGGCTGTCCGCCCGCTCGATCGCCGCCACCCTGACCTTCATGGCCACCGGTGGCATCACCGTCTTTCTTGTCCGTCACGTGTTCGGAGGTTGAGCCATGCGCAGTCTGTCCGCGTTCCTCATCGGTCTGCTCTTCGGCCTCGGCATCCTGCTGGCCGGCATGGCCAATCCGGCCAAGGTGCTGAACTTCTTCGACATCGCCGGCACCTGGGATCCGAGCCTCGCCTTCGTCATGGGGGGCGCCCTGATGGTGACCGCCATCGGCTACCGGCTGGTCTTCCGCACCGGCCAGCCGCTGCTGGCGCCGCGCTTCCTGGTGCCGACGCGCAAGGATCTCGACCTGCGCCTGATCGGCGGAGCGGCCGTGTTCGGCATCGGCTGGGGCCTGTCCGGCTTCTGCCCGGGCGGGCTGGTCCCGGCGCTGGGCACCGGCGAGACCGCACCGCTGATCGCCTTTGCGGCCGTCGTCGCGGGCATGCTGGCGGCGCGCCTGATCGGCATGCTGCAGGCCCGCCAGAAACTGGCTCCCGACGCCCGCCCCTCCTGAGGAGACCCGCATGAGCACGCAGTTCTTTCCCGTGAACATGGCGGTGACACCCGAGGTCACCGCCTTCTTCGACCCGGCCACCAACACGATCAGCTATGTCGTCAAGGATCCCGGGTCCAATGCCTGCGCCGTCGTCGACAGCGTCATGGACATCGACTATGCCGCCGGCCGCATCACCTACGACTCCGCCGACCGGATCATCGCCTTCATCCGCGAGCAGGGCCTCAGCCTCGAGTGGCTCATCGAGACCCATGTCCATGCCGACCACCTGTCCGGAGCCCCCTACATCCAGGGCAAGCTCGGCGGCAGGATCGGCATCGGCGACCGCATCACGGTCGTGCAGGAGACCTTCGGCAAGATCTTCAATGAAGGCACCGAGTTCCAGCGCGACGGCAGCCAGTTCGACCGCCTGTTTGCCGATGGCGACACCTACAGCATCGGCGGCATGTCCTGCTTTGTTCTCTACACGCCCGGCCACACGCCGGCGTGCATGACCCATGTCATGGGCAATGCCGCCTTTGTCGGCGACACGCTGTTCATGCCGGATGGCGGCTCGGCCCGCGCCGATTTTCCCGGCGGCGATGCCGGCACGCTGTATGACTCGATCCAGAAGGTCCTGTCCCTGCCGGACGACATGCGCCTGTTCATGTGCCACGACTACGGCCCGAACGGTCGCGACATCCAGTGGGAGACGACGGTTGGCGAGGAGAAGGCGCACAACATCCATGTCGGCGGCGGCAAGACGCGCGAGGAGTTCATCGCCTTCCGCACCGCCCGGGATGCCACGCTCGACATGCCCAAGCTGATCATCCCGTCGCTGCAGGTGAACATGCGTGCCGGCCAGCTTCCGCCCAAGGACGAGAGCGGCCGCACGTTCCTCAAGGTGCCGATCAACGGTCTCTGACCTGCGCCGCCCGCTTGCGGCGCCGCGCAAAAGCTGCACGATCCCGAAAGGACCGGCTTCGCCCGCCGGGCCGCGTCTCCCCTTCGGAGGGCGGCGGCCAGCGGGCGGGTGCCGTTCTGCTCAGCCTGCCGGTGGCGCAGATCCGGTTCCAGGAAGGCCTTCCCCATCATGACGTCGCTGCGGCGCTTCTTTCCGATCCTCGACTGGGCCGGCACCTACAGCCGGGACACGGCGGCCAACGACCTGATCGCTGCGGTCATCGTCACCATCATGCTGATCCCGCAGTCGCTGGCCTATGCGCTTCTGGCGGGCCTGCCGGCGGAAGTCGGGCTCTATGCCTCCATCCTGCCGCTCGTCGCCTATGCCATCTTCGGCACCAGCCGGGCGCTGGCGGTCGGCCCGGTCGCCGTGGTGTCGCTCATGACGGCCTCAGCTGTCGGCGAGCTCGCCGCCCAGGGCACGCCGGAGTATCTCGGCGCGGCCATCGCCCTCGCCCTGCTCTCGGGCCTGATGCTGGTGGCCATGGGCCTGTTCCGGCTCGGGTTTCTCGCCAATCTCCTCTCCCATCCGGTGATCTCGGGCTTCATCACTGCCTCCGGCCTGCTCATCGCCGCCAGCCAGCTGAAGCACATCCTCGGCATCAAGGCCGACGGCCAGACGCTGGTGGAGATCGCCGTCGCGCTGGTTCGCCACATCGGCGAGACCAACCTGATCACGCTGGCGATCGGCGTGACGGCAACCGCCTTCCTCTTCTGGGTCCGCAAGGGCCTCAAGCCCCTGCTTCTCTCGGCGGGCCTGCACCCGCGCCTCGCCGACAGTCTGGCCAAGGCCGGTCCGGTCGTCGCCGTGGCGGCCACCACCCTGGCTGCGACGCTTTTCAGTCTCGGCGCGCAGGGCGTGAAGCTTGTCGGCGACATCCCGACCGGGTTGCCGATGCCGACCCTGCCGCCGCTCGATCCCGCGCTGTGGCTGCAGCTGGCGGGCCCGGCGCTGCTCATCTCGGTCGTCGGCTTCGTGGAATCCGTTTCCGTGGCGCAGACCCTGGCGGCCAAGAAGCGCCAGCGCATCGTCCCGGACCAGGAACTGATCGGCCTCGGAGCAGCCAACATCGCCTCGGCGGTCTCCGGCGGCTATCCGGTGACCGGTGGCTTCGCCCGCTCGGTGGTGAACTTCGACGCGGGCGCCGCGACCCCTGCCGCCGGAGCCTTCACCGCCGTCGGCATCGCGCTGGCAACCCTGTTCCTGACCCCGCTGCTGGCCAACCTGCCGCAGGCGACGCTGGCGGCCACCATCATCGTCGCGGTGCTGTCGCTGGTGGACTTCAAGGCCATCCGCCGGACCTACATCTATTCCCGCAGTGACTTTGCGGCCATGGCGGCCACCATCCTGGTCACGCTCGGCGTCGGTGTCGAGGCTGGCATCACCTCGGGCGTGGTCCTGTCGGTGCTGCTCTATCTCTTCCGCACCAGCCGGCCGCACATGGCCGTGGTCGGCATCGTTCCCGGCACCGAGCATTTCCGCAACGTGCAGCGGCACAAGGTCCTGACCGGCCGCACCGTGCTGAGCGTGCGTGTCGATGAAAGCCTGTACTTCGCCAACAGCCGCTATCTGGAGGATCGCATCCTCGGCCTGGTCGCGGAGCGGCCGGAGATCCGGCATGTCGTGCTGATGTGCCCGGCCGTCAATGTCATCGACGCCAGCGCGTTCGAGACGCTCGAGGAGCTGAACCAGCGGCTGAAGGATTCCGGCGTCAGCCTGCATCTGTCGGAAGTGAAGGGGCCGGTCATGGACCGCCTGCAGCGCACCGACTTTCTGCAGCACCTGACCGGTCAGGTCTTCCTGACCCAGTATCAGGCCTTCTGCACCCTCGATCCGCAGACGGCGCATGTGGCGGAATCGCGCAATCCGAAACAGGCGGCCACGAGCGATCTCTGGAGCGGTCCGGAAATCTGATCCGGTCCGTTGCCCATCCCCCGGTTCCCATCCCTCTCGTCCCCATCCCCCTCGTCCGACGTCCGGGCCGCGCCGGCCGATGCCGCCCGGCTTGCTTTTCCCGGCGTCGGCGGGCAAGGGAAGATCATGACCGTCCGCGACCCACGATCTCCCTCCGCCGGCGGCGCAGAGCCTGCGCCCGGGCTGCGCCATCGCCTCGTGTCCGGCGGCAGCAGCGGCCTGCTTGTCGTGGTCTATTCGCAGGTGCGGGTGCCGGACGGCAAGTTCGGTCTGGAGCGGATGTTCTCCGCCACCCGCCACGCCTGCCTGTTCCTCAACGACACGCGCAACGGCTGGTATCTGGGCCAGGAGGAGGCCATCGACGCCGCCATCGCGGCGGCCATCGACGTGGTCCGCCCCAAGCGCATCCTTCACTACGGCGCCTCGATGGGCGGATACGCCGCGCTGGTCACCGGCCTGCGCCGGGGTGACGGGGCGATCCATGCCTTCGGCCCTGAGCTGGAGCTGGGCCGGTCCGGCAGCCAGAGCGCGCTCTATGGCCTGCCCCATCCCGGCACCCCGGCCGGGGCGCTGGCGCTGGACCCAGCCCTTGACGGGTTGCGGCGGGAGCTTGTCCATCCCGTTCATCTTTACTTCGGGCACCTCGATCCGGTCGACAGCGCCGGGGTCGCGCGGGTCCTGGCGCAGGGACTGGGCGGCCGGCTGTTCGATCTCGCCTCCTGCCACGCCAGCCATGACCACCTCTACACGCTGAACGTCATTCGCAAGATCACCCGCACCTTCGACCGCGATCCGGAGGACGAGCTGGCGGCGCGGGGCCTGATCCGGCCGTTGCCGCGTGCCTTTCACGCGGGCTTTGCGGCCGCCGGCGAGGCGCTGGCGGCCGGCGAACGGCTGACGCCTGAGCAGCTTGACGCGCTGGCCGCGCTCGCACCGGGCCACGCCGGCCTGCTGCGGCTGCGGGCCGAGGCGGCCGCTGGCACCGGCGATCTTGCCCTCGCTGTTGACCTGATGCAGGCAGCGGAAGCGGCCATCGCCCGCGATCCGGCCTTGCACGGCCTGCCGAAGCGCTGGCGCAAGGATCTGCCGCTGGCCCGGGCCGGATGGATGCTGGCGCTCGGCCGGACGGAGGCAGCCCTTGCGCTGCTGGCCGACTGCCGCGAGACCTTCGGGCCGGACGAGCGCATCGACGCCTTGCGCGCGGCGGCCGAGACGGGGCGCGGCTGAACCACGCCGGGCATCTCTTGCCGAAACCGGAAAAATCCGAACAAGCTTGATAAGAATTGCCGGGAACAGCGCTTGCTTTTTGCGAACGGGAAGGGAACAAATAGGGAATGAGTCTGACGGTCCCCTCTTCCGGCAATCGCATTGCCCTCGACGACCCCTTAACGGACGGACGCCAGTCCGAGACCGCCCTGAAGGTCTGGCGCGGCACCGCCCGGCTCCTGCGCCTGCAGGGCTTTGTCTGCCTGCCCGAACTGACGCTGGCCTCCGGCCGCCGGGCAGACCTCATCGCGCTCGGCCAGAAGCAGGAGCTGGTCATCGTCGAGGTGAAGTCGTCCATCGCCGACTTCCGCGCCGACGGCAAATGGCCGGATTACCGCGCCCATTGCGACCGGCTCTATTTCGCCACCCATCCCGACGTGCCGCAGGAGATTTTCCCGGAAGACGCGGGCCTGATCCTGTCCGACGGCTTTTCGGCCGACATCCTGCGCGAGGCGCCAAGCCATCCGTTGCCGGCGGCCACCCGCAAGGCAGTGACCCTGCGCTTTGCCCGGCACGCAGCCCAGCGGCTGCATGACCTGATCGATCCGGATGCCCGTTTCCACACCGGGTCAGTCTGAGGCACGCCCGGTAATCCTCCGCGGGCCGGCCTGCGTAGACGCGCGAGAGCTGGTTGTATCTCCATCCTTGCGGCTGTGCCGCCTCCCTGGTGTTCCGTAGCCGGTACCATGACCGAGTTTCCGCCCCTGCAGGTCGTCTGGTTCAAGCGCGATCTGCGCAGCTTTGATCACCAGCCGCTGGTCGAGGCCGCGCGGCGGGGCCCGGTGCTGCCGCTCTATATCGTCGAGCCCGATCTCTGGCGGCAACCGGATGCCTCCGGCCGGCATCACGCCTTCCTTGCCGAGTGCCTGCACGAGCTGCGGCAGGATCTGGCCCGCCTTGGCCAGCCGCTGATCATCCGCAAGGGGGCTGCGGTGGAGGTTCTGCGCGCCCTGCACGCCCGGCGTGGCATCGCCACCCTCTGGTCGCACGAGGAAACCGGCAACAGCTTCACCTATGCCCGCGACCTGGCGGTGAAGGCCTTCTGCCGCGAGGCCGGCATTCCCTGGGAGGAGCCCCGCCAGACCGGCGTCATCCGCCGCCTGAAGAGCCGAAACGGCTGGGCGCAGCGCTGGGACCGCGACATGCGCCAGCCGCTGCTGCCCGAGCCGGCGCTGACGCCGCTGCCCGGCATCGAACCCGGTCCCCTGCCGACGGCGCAGGACCTGGGCCTTGCCTCCGACCCCTGCCCCGGCCGCCAGCGCGGCGGCCGCCGGGCCGGCCTTGCCTGCCTCGACAGCTTCCTGACCCAGCGCGGCCGCACCTATCGTGCCGCCATGTCCAGCCCGGTCACCGGCTTCGATGCCTGTTCGCGGCTGTCGCCGCACCTGGCCTTCGGCACCCTGTCGCTGCGCGAGGTCACGCAGCGGGCCGAGGACCGGCTGCGCGCCCTGGTCGAGAGTGGCGATAGCGGCGCCGCGCGCCAGTGGCAAGGCGCGGTCGGATCGTTCCTGTCCCGCCTGCACTGGCATTGCCACTTCATGCAGAAGCTGGAGGATGCGCCCGAGCTGGAGTTCCGCAATCTCCACCGCGCCCACGACGGCCTGCGCCCGCGCGAACCCGACGCCGCCCGGCTCGCGGCCTGGTGCGCGGGCGAGACCGGCCTGCCCTTCGTCGACGCGACCATGCGCGCGCTCAATGCCACCGGCTGGATGAACTTCCGCATGCGTGCGATGCTGATGGCCGTGGCCGCCTATCATCTCTGGCTGGACTGGCGGGCCCCGGGCGAACATCTCGCGCGGGCCTTCACCGACTACGAGCCGGGCATCCACTGGCCACAGGTGCAGATGCAGTCCGGAACCACCGGCATCAACACCATCCGCATCTACAACCCGGTCAAGCAGGGGCAGGACCAGGATCCGCAGGGCGTCTTCATCCGCCGCTGGGTGCCGGAACTGTCCGAGGTGCCGGATGCCTTCCTTCATGCACCCTGGACCTGGGGCGGCGCGGCGGCGCTGCTGGGCCGACGTTATCCCGAGCCCATCGTCGATCCACTGGCGGCCGCCCGCGCGGCCCGCGACCGGGTCTGGGGCCTGCGCAAGGAGCGCGAGTTCCACCGCGAGGCGGACCGGATCCAGGACCGCCACGGCAGCCGCAAGGCCGGCATCGCCAACCGCGGTCAGCGCAGCGAAGGGGTCCCGGCCGCGCGCAAGGGGCGGACGAAGGCGGCTCCGGATGGACAGCTCAGCCTGTTTGCAACCGGTGCCGAACCTGCCTCCGCCGGATCCGACCCGGAGCCCCATCTCGACCCCGCTCAGGCAGGCCAGATCACATGAAGATGCGCAAGAAATCCGATCTGCCGCAGAAGACCTGTGTCACCTGTGGCCGCCCCTTCACCTGGCGCAAGAAATGGGAAAAGGTGTGGGACGAGGTTCGCTACTGCTCCGACCGCTGCCGCAACGAGCGTGGCAGCAAGGAGCGTGGCAGCAAGGAGCGGAAGCAGGCCACGCCCGGCGCTTAAACCGTCGTCTCAGGCCAAAGCGGCGGCAATCCGCGCGGCGAGACGACGCGCGACCTCGCCCTTGTCCAGCGTCGGCCAGTCTTCCACGCCGGCTGCCGAGACGATGCGCACCGTGTTGGCGTCGCCGCCCATCACGCCGGTTTCCGGGCTGACATCGTTGGCGACGATCCAGTCCGCGCCCTTGCGCGCCAGCTTGGCCTGCGCATTGGCAATGAGGTTTTCGGTTTCTGCCGCAAAGCCGACGACGAGCCTCGGCCGCCGGTCGCCCAGATGACCGACGGTTGCCAGGATGTCGGGATTTTCCGTCAGGGCCAGCGCGGGCGGCCGGCCGGAGCCGTCCTTCTTGATCTTTTCCGCCCCTTCCGCGGCCACCCGCCAGTCGGCGACGGCGGCGGCCATGACGGCGGCATCCGCCGGCAGCGCCGCCTCGACGGCCGCCAGCATCTGCCGCGCCGTCTCCACATGCACCGTGGTGACGCCCTTCGGATCGGGCACGGTCACCGGACCGCTGACCAGCGTCACCCGGGCGCCGAGCGCGGCCAGGGCAGCGGCGATGGCGTGGCCCTGCTTGCCGGAGGAGCGGTTGGCGATGTAGCGCACCGGGTCGATCGGCTCATGCGTGGGACCGGAGGTGATGACGACATGCCGTCCGGCAAGAGGCCCGGGAGCCGGCACCAGCATCGCCGCGACACGCTCGGCAATCGCCAGCGGCTCGCTCATGCGGCCAACACCAGCCTCACCGCTTTCCGCCATCTCGCCGCGCTCCGGACCGACAAAGGCAATGCCATCTGCCGCCAGCCGCGCCACATTGCGCTGCGTGGCCGGATGGCTCCACATCGCCGGGTTCATCGCCGGGGCCAGCAGCACCGGCAGGCGGGTGGCCAGCAGCACGGCCGTGGCCAGATCTCCGGCCAGACCGGCGGCCATCTTGGCCATCAGATCCGCCGTCGCCGGGGCCACCAGCACCAGATCCGCCTCGCGCGCCAACCGGATATGTCCCACATCCTGCTCGGCCTCCCGGTCGAACAGGTCGGTGTAGACACGGTCGGCGCTGAGCGCGCCCGCTGCGAGCGGCGTGATGAACTCCTGCGCGCCCGCCGTCATGATCACGCGCACCGCCGCGCCGCGCTCGCGCAGGCGACGGATCAGATCCAGCGACTTGTAGGCCGCGATCCCGCCGCCGATGATGAGCAGGATCCGCTTGTCCGTGAGCATGGGTCGGGAAGCCTTCAGGAGGGCGTGCGGAAATCGCGCGGGGCTGGCGAGATCACCTTGGGTCCGGTCGGGGTGATCTCATAGACCGCAAGGCCGCGCTCGTTCTCGCCGTTGGGCAGGAAGCGGAACACGCCGTCAATGCCGAGGAAGCCGTCGCGGTTGGTGAGCACCTGCGGCGAGAAGCGCTGCGGTCCAGCGGAGCGCACGAGGCCTGCGGCGAGGATCGTGCCGTCATAGGCGAGCGTCGCGTTGCGCGGCGGGGCGCTGCCGTAGGCAGCCTGATAGCGGCCGGCGAGCGCATCGAACCCGGCCCGCTCCGGCCCGGGGAACCAGGCTCCGGCCATGACCGGGTTGCCCGTCACCTGCGCCGCGTCCCACTGGCCACTGCCCAGAACCTTGACGTTGCCGAGGTTGACGCCCTGGGTGATCAGCGTCTGCATGACGAAGGGCGCGACGCTGGCCGCCGGCACGAACAGCGTGTCGGCCTGTGGCAGCAGCGTGCCGATGGCCTGGGTCTTGGCGGCAAGATCCGACGTGTCCGAGCCTGAGACCTTGTAGCGCTGCACGCCGACGATGCGGCCGCCGACACGGCCCACTTCCTGGCGGAACGCGGCTTCCGCCACCGAGCCATAGGCATCATCCGGCAACAGGGCGACGAAGGACTTGCGGTTCTGCTTGCTGGCAAAGTCGACGATGCGTCTGACATCGCCCGCCGGCAGGAAGGACAGGAGGTAGACGCCCGGTCCGGCGACCGAAGTGTCGGTGGAGAAGGCAACGATGGGCACGCCCGAGGTCCGCGCCACGCTGGCTGCTCCCGCCACGGCCGGAGCGAACACCGGACCGAGGATCAGCTCGGCGCCTTCGGCGATCGCTGCCTGCGCGGCCGCGCGCCCGCCCTCGGCGGTGCCGGCCGTGTCCTTCACCAGAAGCTGGATGTCCGAGCCCTGGAAGTCCTTGAGCGCCAGTTCGGCGGAGTTGCGGAACGTGTTGGCGATCGCCGTCGCCGATCCGCCCGCGGTCAGCGGCAGCAGCAACCCGATGCGCACCGTTCCGGTGCCGATGGTCTGTCCGGTGACGGCCGGGGTGGAGGGGGTCGCCGGCAGGCTCTGCAGGCCTTCGGGGGCGGTGCCCATGGTCGAGCCCATGCACCCGGCCAGCAGCCCGGCGGCGGTCAGCATGCCCGCGACCCGCAGCATCCTGCGGCGCAGCCCGGCAAACCGGGCGGCGCGCGCGCCGGTCACGCCGGCGGCAAAGCCGGCAAATGGGGCAGTGGCGGCAACTTTTGCGTTTTCCACTCGGGCCTCCTCGCATCCGCGCTCAAAAACCATTACGAATTCAGAACGTTCCTGTCCAGCCGCGTGAACACCGTGCCGCCTGCCGCGGCACGATTTGCGCAATGCGTCTCCCGGGCCAGGAAGTCCAGTCCGTCCGGCCTTCTCCGGCCGGCAGATGCGAAGGAAAGAGCAGATCCATGACGGACCACGGGGCTGAGACCGGCGCCGGCCGCCGCTATTTCATCGGCCAGCATGCCTATGCCGCACCGGCCCAGGACAGCGCGCTCTACATCGTTTCCACGCCCATCGGCAATCTCGGCGACATTACCCTGCGCGCGCTGGAAACGCTGGCGGCTGCAGATGTCGTTGCCTGCGAGGACACCCGCGTCACCGCCACCCTGATGCAGCGCTTCGGCCTCAAGGCGCCGCTCCTGCCCTATCACGAGCACAATGCCGAGCGGCAGCGTCCGCGCCTGCTCGCAGCCCTCGCCGAAGGCCAGGTCGTGGCGCTGGTCTCGGATGCCGGCACCCCGCTCGTGTCCGATCCCGGCTACCGGCTGGTGCGGGACGTGCTGGCCGCCGGGCATCGCGTGGTGCCCATTCCGGGCGCCTCCGCCCCGCTGGCCGGACTGGTCGCCTCGGGTCTGCCCACGGACACGCTGCTCTTTGCCGGCTTCCTGCCGCAGAAGGCCGGCGCGCGTCTGCGGCGGCTGTCCGAGCTGGCGCCGATGCCGGCCACGCTGGCCTTCTTTGAATCGCCCCATCGCCTGGCTGCGTCACTGGCCGCCATGGCCGAGGCCCTCGGTCCGCGGGAGGCCGTCGTCGCCCGCGAGCTGACCAAGCGCTTCGAGACGTTCCAGCGCGGGACCCTGGCGGAGCTGGCCGCCTTCTATGCCGACAACCCGCCAAAGGGCGAAATCGTCGTGCTTGTGGGTCCGCCGGCCCCGCAGGCGCCGGCAGAGGACGCCGACGATGTCGAGGCGCTCCTGCGCGACGCGCTCGCCCGTCAGCCCGTGGCGGCTGCCGCCAAGGAGATTGCCCGCCGAACCGGCCGGGACCGGACCGAAATCTACCGCCTTGCCCTTGCGCTGAAGGCGGAGGCCGGCGAGAGTGACGCAGTCCCCGGCATGGATGCGCCCGACACGTGACCAGCACGCCCTCTGCCCTGCCCCCGACCCGTGGCCAGCGGCGCGACCAGCGCCGTGACCGGCGTCGCGCCTACCGGCTGGGGCTCGGGGCCGAGAGCCTGGCGGCGCTGCTGCTGCGGCTCAAGGGCTGGCGCATCCTGGCCCGCCGTTTCCGCTCCGGCGCCGGCGAGGTGGACCTGATCGCCCGGCGCGGCGAGGTTCTTGCCTTCATCGAGGTCAAGGCCCGCGGCACGCGCAGCGCCGCGCTCGAGGCCGTCACCGCGACCGCGCGTGGCCGCATCATCCGCGCCGCCCGCATCTTTCTCGTCCAGAACCCGGACCAGGCCGACACGGTCCAGCGCTTCGACCTTGTCCTCGTGTTGCCCTGGCGCTGGCCGGAGCATGTCGTCGACGCCTTCCAGGCCACCCACGACCTCTGATCCGGCTCCGGACCAAGGCCCGCGCGGTCGCCCGCCCACCTTGCCCGTGTTCGCCGGCAGGGCGTTTCCGGCCGGTTCCGGGCGGTTCCGGGCGATGTCGAGCGGTGCCAGCCGGTGCCAGGCAGGCTCAGGTGCGGCCCCTGGTTGTCCCTGCAAGCAGGTGCAGTGGCGACCCGCGAGGAGCCGGATCCGGGAGCTCCCCGTTCTGGCGTTGTCCAGGCCGCGACAGGCGGCCGTACCGGCGCGCTGAGCGGGCGCACCACCGGCACCACCCGCCTGACCGCCGCCGGGCGCGGTCAGGCCTGTCGTTGATCCCCCTCTTCCCCGTCCTGCCCTGCGCCGGCCTGCCCTGCGCGGGCACGCCCTGCGCGATCCGCAGTCTGCCCAATCCAGCACCTGCTCAACCCGCCGCCTGTTCAACCCGCCGCCTGCTCCAGACCGCTGCCTGTTCCAGCCGGCTACCTGCCCAAACCGCCGCCTCCGTGCCCGGTCGCGCTTCGTCCGCCGGCCTGCCCGTGGCGTTGCCCGGTTGAGCGCTCCGTTCAGTGCCCGGTTGACCGGCCCTGTCTCATGCCGGCCTGTGTTCCACCTCTCGTTCCAGCCCCGTTCAGGTCTCGCGCCGGCGTCCGGTTCACGCCGCGGGCCGCTCCTGCAGTCTGGCCCGGATGACCGGTCTCCAAGGCTCCTCCCTCGGCCCCTCCCTTGACCAGTCCCTCGACCAGTTCCTCGGCCGGCACGTCACCTGCTCCCTTCTGAAGCTTGTCGCCCGGCTTGCCATCCGTCCGCGGCCCGGGTCCTGAGCCGGCCCGCAACCCTGGCGGCAGGCGGGCCGCCGTCGTCCCGCCTGTGGGCCCCCGGACCGGTCTTCAGACGGCCAGCGACAGCGGCATCGTCATTCTGGACAAGCCGGTCCAGAAATCCCATATCATGTCCTCCTACCCGATCCGCGCCGGCAAGTTCCGGCGCCCCTTCCGGAGAGTTGGCATGTCGCTCAAGGTCGCGGTCCAGATGGACCACATCTCGTCCATCAACATCGTGGGCGACAGCGCCTTCGCGCTGATGCTGGAGGCTCAGGCGCGCGGCCATGCGCTTTATCACTACACGCCGGACCGGCTTGCGCTGCGCGACGGCAAGGTCTTTGCCGCGCTGGAGCCGGTGACCGTCCGGGACGAGAAGGGCAACCACTTCACTCTCGGTACGCCCGAGCGCTGGGACCTGTCGCAGATCGACGTGATCCTGATGCGGCAGGATCCGCCTTTCGACATGGCCTATGTGGCGGCGACCCATCTTCTGGAAAAGATCCATCCGCAGACACTGGTCGTCAACAATCCGGCCGAGGTGCGCAACGCCCCGGAAAAGCTCTTCGTCACCGAGTTCGCCGACCTGATGCCCCCGACGCTGATCACCCGCGACCGGGCCGAGATCGATGCCTTCCGGGCCGAGCATGGCGACATCGTCATGAAGCCGCTGTTCGGCCATGGAGGCGCGGCGGTGTTCCGCATCACCGAGGACGACCTGAACTATGGCTCGCTTTATGACTTCTTCGCGGTCACCTTCCGCGAGCCCTGGGTGATCCAGCGCTTCCTGCCCAACGTCAAGCATGGCGACAAGCGCATCCTGCTGGTCGACGGCGAGTTTGCCGGCGCCGTCAACCGTGTCCCTGCCCCCGGCGACCTTCGCTCCAACATGGTGCGCGGCGGTTCGCCGGCCGAATCCGATCTCAGCGACCGCGAGCGCGAGATCTGCGCCCGGATCGGCCCGGCCCTGAAAGCCAGGGGCCTGCTCCTTGTCGGCATCGACGTCATCGATGGCAACCTGACCGAGATCAACGTCACCGCTCCGACCGGCATCCGCGCCGTCAAGCGCCTCGGCGGTCCCGACATCGCCGTCCGGGTCTGGGACGTCATCGAAGCCCGCCGGCGCGGCTAGCCAGGGCCGCGATCCCGGCAACGGTAAGCGGTACAACCGGCCACCCGCCTCACCGGCATCCGGTGTCGGTCACACCAGGGCCAGCACCCGGGCCGGTCCTCCCGTTCCGCCCTTGTGTTTCGGCGCGCCGACGACGAGCGTCGCGCCGGTCGGCGGCAGCTGCTCCAGATTGGCGATGCACTCGATGCCCCACCGGTTGCTCGGCAGCCACTTGTAATGTGTGGCGAAGTCCGGCGAGGCGCCGAAGTCGAGGGACAGGGTGTCGACCGCAATGCCGACGACCTTGGCCTCCTCGATGAGCATCGCCGCCGCCTCCACATGAAACCCCGGGAAATGCATCCCGCCCTTGTCGTCGGGATTGCGGAACTTCGGGCTGGCAACATGCTTGTCCCACCCTGACAGCATCGCCACGCAGGCTCCCTCCGGGATCGGGCCGTGGGCCGCGATCCAGGCCTTCAGGTCGTCCGGGGTCAGCTGGGTGTCAGGGTTCTCCACCGCCCGCGCCCGGATGTCGACGACCGCAAGCGGCGCAACCAGATTGCCGACCGGGATCTCGGCCACGGACTGGCCATCTGCGGAAAAATGTAGCGGTGCATCCACATGAGTGCCGGTATGTTCGTTCACCCGCAACTCGTAAAGGTTGAACTTATCCTTCGCATAGTCGAAGAGCTTGGTCGCAAAGAACTGCTGCTGACCGAAGAATGTCGGGAAGCTCTCGCTCAGCTCGTGGGTCAGGTCGCTGACCTTGGTCGGAATCGCCGCCATGGCCGGAATTGCGCCGCTTGTCGCCGTTACGGCAGCGGCAACACTTGCGCCAGCAGCGAGCCGGAACATGTCGCGGCGCGACAGCATTCGCGACTTCACGGCAGACATCACACAGGCATCACACATGGCAGGCTCCCCCGTTTGACCGCGTCGTGTCGGCCCGGGACCGGCTCCCGGCGCAACGCGGGTTCACCCCCGTGTCGCCACGATGGTTCGGGCCGTGACGCTGCAGCACAGGCCAGGCGCGAGGAGGGACACGGGTTTCGATGGTCCGGCGCTGTCTTCCGCAACGGCCGGCGACCATCATGCTGCGCCGGATCGGCGGGAACCGCAAGAGGGCCGAGCGAATTTATGTTCTCTTTACGTTCTTGACTCTCCGAAAGGTTGTCGTATCGTCAGTCTCGACTTTTTCGGGAGGTTGGCATGGTCAGTCGCGTAACGACAGTGGCTTTTCAGGGCGTCGAGGCGCTGCCGGTCGATGTCCAGGTCATGGTCGGGGCGGGGGCGGTTGCCTTCACCATCGTCGGCCTGCCTGACAAGGCGGTCGGGGAGAGCCGGGAACGCGTGCGGGCTGCGCTCCTGGCCTCCGGACTGGCGCTGCCGGCCAAGCGCGTGACGGTCAATCTCGCGCCGGCCGACCTGCCGAAGGAAGGCTCCCACTACGACCTGCCGATCGCGCTCGGCATCATGGCCGCGATCGGCGCGATCCCGGGCGACATGCTGCAGGATTACGTCGTGCTGGGAGAACTCGGGCTCGACGGCCGCCTGGCTCCGGTGGCCGGTGTCCTGCCGGCCGCGATCGGAGCCAACGCGCTCGACAAGGGGCTTATCTGCCCGGCGGACTGTGGCCCGGAAGCAGCCTGGGCCGACGCGGACATGGCCATCCTTGCCCCGCGTTCCCTGATCCAGCTGGCCAATCACTTCAAGGGCACGCAGGTGCTGTCCCGCCCGGCACCGAAGCTGCGCGGGCTCGCCACTGACCTGCCCGATCTTGCCGACGTGAAGGGACAGGAAAGCGCCAAGCGCGCGCTGGAGATCGCGGCCGCCGGCGGCCACAACCTGCTGATGGTGGGCCCGCCCGGAGCCGGCAAGTCGATGCTGGCCAGTCGTCTGCCCTCCCTGCTGCCGCCGCTCGCCCCGCGGGAGTTGCTGGAGGTGTCGATGATCGCCTCGCTCGCAGGCGAGCTGGGGGATGGCCGCCTCACCGACCGTCGCCCCTTCCGCGCGCCGCATCACTCTGCCTCCATGGCGGCGCTCGTCGGCGGCGGACTTCGCGCCAGGCCGGGAGAAGCCTCCCTGGCCCATCACGGTGTCCTGTTCCTCGACGAGCTGCCGGAGTTCCATCCGCAGGTGCTGGACAGTCTGCGGCAGCCGCTCGAGACCGGCGAGACGGTCATTGCCCGGGCCAATCACCGGGTGACTTATCCCGCCCGGATCCAGCTGGTTGCGGCGATGAACCCTTGCCGCTGTGGCCATGCGGGCGAGCCGGGGCATGTCTGCCGGCGCGGACCACGCTGCGCGGCCGAGTATCAGTCCCGCATATCCGGCCCGTTCCTTGACCGGATCGACCTGCGCATCGAGGTGCCGGCCGTGACGGCGGCCGATCTTCTCGCGCCGGGCACATCCGAAGGCTCGGCCAGTGTCGGGGCCCGTGTTGCCGTGGCGCGGGAAGTGCAGCGGCGTCGCTACGAGGCGCTGGGGCTTGGCAGCCGCACGAATGCGCAGCTGCCGGCAGGCCTGGTCGATGAGGTCTGCCGTCTGGATCCGGCAGGGCGAAGCTTTCTGACCGACGCGGCCAACTCGCTCGCGCTGAGCGCCCGCGGCTACCACCGCGTGCTGAAACTCGGCCGCACGCTGGCGGATCTTGACGGCCTCGGATCCGTCACCCGCCTGCATCTGGCCGAGGCGCTCAGCCTGCGCGGCGAAGACGTGTTGCGGCAGGCGGCCTGACGGGCCGTCCGCCAACGGGCCATCCGCCCGGTTCTTTGACAGGTGAAAGGGGTCGGCATCCTGATCCGCGGCGACCAATCCTGAGCCGAAGGAATTCGGAAAGGGTTTGGCAAGCATTCTTGTGTCCTCGGGAATCAGACGTGGTCCGGGTCAGGATGGCACCCGGTGTGCGGCACCCGGACCGAACGGGACACCCGGTCATGCGGCCGGGGCGAGGAGCAGGCGGGATGGCGGGCAGGGGCGAGCAGGACTGGCAGCGGCAACCGGACGCCGACGCGCTCGAGCAATGCCCGCCTGCCGCACAGGCTGCGGGGACATCCGGGTCAGACATCAGGGCTGCTGCGTCGTCCGGAGCCATCGGGAAGACCGCCGCCGGGTCTGAGGCGAGCCGGGTCGATTCCGGTGCGATCCCGGCGATCAGCCCGCTGAACGACAGCCGGCAGCCAGACATGCGCAACCCAGATCGGCATGAACCCGACGAGCCCTCGCCCTCCGCTGGATCGCCGCTCGAATCCCGGGATCAGGCAGATGCCGGCGCTGGCGCAGGATCCCGTCCGGACCGACCGTCTCGGGCTGGAAGCTCCGGCGGCGGCGCGGTCGCGGATGGGCAAGCGGCCGAACCGGGACCACGCACCGGCCGCGCCTGCCCGAAAGCCGGTGACACCGGTCAGGGCCCGTCACCGGAGCCGACCGTGCCCGGATCACGGCGCGCCGGTTCTGCCCTTTGGGACGCTGGCCTTGCGCTGGCGGTGCCGCTCCTGCCTGTTTCGGCCCTGCTTCTCGTCGGCGGCACCGCACCTGACCGCGTTGCAGCGGTTGCGCTCGCCTTTCTGGGGGGCGCACTGGCCGTCCATGTGCTGCGGCGGGACGATGTTCGACGGGACCGATCCGCAGAGACCGGGCCTGCAGTGGCGCCCGGCGGAGCAGCAGCCGAGGGAGCAGCCGGGGCCGGTGACGAGCATGAGCGTCTGCGTCGCCAGGTCGAGCGGCTGGAAGATGAAGCCTGGGAACTGCGTGAGGCCGTGGAACGGCAGGCCAGCATCCTGCAGGCCCTCGGCGATGTCGTCATTCGCCGTGACATGGCGGGCTCGGTTCTGTACGTCAGTCCGGCTGCCTCGGCGCTGTTCGAGCCGGCGGTCGTTCCGAGGCCGGGCCTACCGCTGGAGCTGCCGCTTGCCGCGCCCGAGGGAGCCGAGCTTCCGGTCGGCGATGTGGTGTTCGGAGACATCCGCCTGCTCACGCGGCAGGGACCGCGCTGGTTCTCGCGGCTTGACGTCATTGTCCGGGACGGCAAGGCCGACCAGCCGCAGATCCAGACCCTGTTGCGTGACGTGACCGACCGGCGCCTGATGGAAGAGGATCTTCTGGCGGCGCGGCACAGCGCCGAGAGCGCCAGCGAGGCCAAGTCCCGGTTTCTCGCAACCGTCAGCCACGAGATCCGGACCCCGCTCAACGGCATTCTGGGCATGGCGGCCCTGTTGCGCGACACGCGGTTGACGCCGGAGCAGACTGCCTATGCCGATGCCCTGCAGACCTCCGGCGAGACGCTCCTGCTGCTCATCGACGAACTCCTCGACTTCTCGCGGGCAGAAGCGGGGCGACTGACGCTCAATCCTGCCCCGTCGCAGCTGGCCCCGCTGTGCGAGCAGGTGGTCGAGCTTCTGGCCCCGCGAGCCCAGGCCAAGGGCCTGGACATCGTCCTGACCCTCGCGCCCGAGGTGCCCGCCGAGGTCACGGTCGACGCCAGCCGCCTGCGGCAGATCCTGTTCAACCTCGCCGGAAACGGCGTCAAGTTCACCGAGACGGGAGGGGTTGCCGTCGAGATCGGCATCGAGCCGGCGCACTCCGGCGGAACACTCGTCCTCGATGTCGCCGATACGGGCATCGGCTTTGCTCCCGATGACGCCGAGCGCCTCTTCGGCGAGTTCGAGCAGGTCGACCACGGTCCGGCCCGTCGCTATGGTGGCACCGGCCTCGGTCTTGCGATCGTGCAGAGACTGGTCACGTTGATGCAGGGCAGCATCGCTGCGCATGGCGCTCCGGGCGCCGGTGCCCGCTTCACCGTGCGGTTGCCGGTCCCCGAAGTGCCGGCCGTGCCCCGCCTGTGGCCGGAACTCCGCCATCGTCGCATAGCGGTCGTGTCATCGGGCGCGGTGGAAGCGGCAGCGCTTGTCCGCCAGCTGGAAGCGCACGGCGCCGCAGTCGACCGGCTGCAGCCTGGCGCAACGCGTCTGACCGAGGCGCTCGCCGATGCGGACCTCGTCTGTCTTGATCATGGGTCGGTGAGTGATGGCGCTGCGTGGCTTGCGGGCGCCCGGGCGGCCGGGTGCCGGGCACCGGCGGTTGTCTTCATCACGCCGGCCGAGCGCGAGCGTCTCGAGCGGCTTCGCGCGGCCGGATTCGCCGCCTATCTCATCCGGCCCGTCCGAAGCCAGTCGCTGGAACGCACCCTCACCGGCCTGCTGCGCGCCCCGTCCGACACCGACGCCGGTGTAGGCCAGGGTCTCTGGGAGGCGGGCGGGAGCCTGAGGCCGGCGGCCAGGCAGGGGAGCTCGAACCCGGCCTCGGCAGGCAAGGCAGGTCTCGAGCAGGGGAACACCGACCGGCCCAGCCATCGTCTCGCGCCAGCGCGCCCCCTGCGGCTGTTGCTTGCGGAAGACAATGACATCAACCGGCTGCTCGGAGAGGCGCTGCTGCGCAAGCTCGGCCATGAAGCGGAGCTGGTCACCAACGGGCACGAGGCCGTCGCGGCTGCCAGCCACAGCACCTATGATGCCATCCTGATGGACCTGCACATGCCGGGTCTGGACGGGTTTGCCGCCATCGAGGCGATCCGGACGGAGGAACGCAGTACAGGCCGTACCCCCGTGCCGGTGATCGTCGTGTCTGCCGACGTCATGCCGGCGGCCCGGGACCGGGCACTCGAGCTGGGTGTGCTCGACTATCTCACCAAGCCTCTGAGCCAAGCTGCGGTCGAACAAGTCCTGAGCCGGATAAATTTGCGTTTCTGATCCTCTTGCACCGGACGCTTCGCGAGGCGACATAAGGACCATGAACATGTGGCTGGGACCGGGACGAAACCGGACCTCCAGTCTCCGGCAATGTCATGCTACTGTTGGAAAACTGTGGTCTACAGCGCGCTTAAGGTTGCGTTAAGCTCTCCGGGTCGGGCCTTATGTGCCCGTCAGGCGGGCGGTACAGGCCCCGGCTCCCGGCACGTGAGCCAACAAACAATCACCTGACACAGGCTGGTCTGATGCCGGCCATGTGGTCAGGAACCGGTGGGAACGACCGAGGAACGCAGGGAGACCGAACACATATGGTGCGGTCGGGCATTTTTTCTCCAAGGAAGCTGGTCGAGAAGTTCACCCCTTTCGTGCGGGAGCCCGGTATGGCGTCCCGCTGGTTTCCCGGTCTGACGCGTCCCCTGCGGTCCGGTCTCGCGGATGCGCCGGCCTCCCTTGGTCGCATCGGGTCGCTCGAGGTGCGCCTTGCCCGCTCCGCCAAGGAGATCAAGGCCGCACAGAAGCTGCGCTATCATGTCTTCTACGAGGAAATGTCGGCGATTGCCGATGCGCAGACGCTGGCGTCCAAACGCGATGTCGATGCCTTCGATGCAATCTGCGACCACATGCTGGTGATTGACCATGCCTCGCTGAAGCGCAACAAGATCGGCCGGCTGCAGCCGCAGATCGTCGGCACTTACCGCCTGCTGCGTCAGACCGTCGCCGATCGGCACGGTGGCTTCTACACGGCGGCGGAATACGACATCCAGCCGCTGATCGATGCCAATCCGGGGCTGAACTTCCTGGAGCTGGGTCGCTCCTGCGTGCTGAAGCCTTACCGGAACAAGCGCACCGTCGAACTGCTCTGGCACGGCATCTGGTCCTATGTCCTGATGCACCGGATCGACGTGATGATCGGTTGCGCCTCGATCGAAGGCACCGATCCTGACCGCATCGCCACCCAGCTGTCCTTCCTGCACCACCATGCCCGGGCCCCGGAAGCCTGGCGCGTGCGCGCCTTGCCCGAGCGCCATGTCGAGATGAACCGGCTGGCAAAGGATGCGCTGAATGAAAAGGCAGCGCTGCGCGACCTGCCGCCGCTCGTCAAGGGGTACCTCCGGCTCGGAGCCTACATCGGCGACGGTGCGGTGATCGACCATCAGTTCGGGACGACCGACATTCTCATCGTCCTGCCTGTCTCGGCACTCAACGAGCGATACGTCAACTATTACGGTGCCGACGCCAGCCGCTACGCCAGCTGACACGCCAACAGCCATCTGACCGGACACAACGGCTGCAACGCCCTGGCGGGAAGCGGCCTTTGCGCCCTGCGGGGTGCCGGCGGCCGCAGGTCCGTCGCAGCCGGACCCGTTGCCCCTGGCGGTGAACTCCGACGCCCCGCATCCTCGGCGGGTGAGGCAAGACGCGGTCTCGACCGTGCCGGATGGTCGGCATCTGAAGGACAGGGGCAAGGGTCGGAAAACCCGTCGTCTGCCTGCGCTGCGGGTCGGGCCGGGCAGGCGACCGCAGTCTCCTGCCCGTCAGCCGGACAGTGCTCTGGTCCTCGCGCCAGACCAGCAGGCCGATCCGGCTCCCCGATCCGGGCCGCCCATCCGTGTCCCTGTCTGTTGCCGCCGGATGGTTCGCCTGATCGGTCCGGCTGATTGTGTGCCTCAGTCATCGCCAGGTTGCGGCCCGTCATAGCCTTCGATCACGATGATGTCGGCATGGCCCGCCTTGTCGCGCAGGGCCTTGGCCGCCTGGTAGACCTCGGAGTGGTAACAGGCGAGCGCTGCGGCATGGCTTGGAAACTCGATGACGACATTGCGGCTGCGTGCGGTGCCCTCGACGGTCTCGAAGGGGCCACCCCGGACAAGGAAACGCCCGCCGAACTGACGGAAGGCCTCCGCATTCGCGGCAACATACGCCCGATAGGCCTCGGCGTCCGTGACGTCCACACGCCCGATCCAGTACCCCTTCGCCATGCGTCCTGCCTCCGTTCCGATGATCCTGTCAGGCTGCACTGGCGCAACGGGGTCTTGCAAGTGTCCGACGTCACCTGTCCTCCTGCGCCTTGAGAGGCCATCGAGGTCCCGCAGCCCGCAAGGTCCGGACCCGCGCGTCAGGCCAGAGGGCATCTCCAGCCGGCCATGCCCGGACCTTCGGGGGCGTGCCTTTCGAGGTGCGTGTCAAGGAGACAAGCCGGAAGCTCTGCAAGAAGGTCTGCCCTGACGACTGGCGCGGCGCTTGTCATGGTGCTTGTTATGGGGGGCTCGTCATGGGCGGCCTGTCGTGGGTGGCCCATCACATGCGGCCCGTTACATCCTGCATGTCATGGGGCTACCTGCGGTCCTTGCCGGCAGGTCTGCGGGCGCCCATGCGGCAAGCAGGCCTGACAGCTTCAACGCGCCGGCCCTGGATGCCAGGCAAGGATCCGCGTGCCGGGGAAGACGGCCGGCCGGGGCCAGGGCCGGCGCGGCCCTCCGGGCAGGTGCCAGGGCAGGGACATCCGCAAGCACATGGTCACGCACATGGTCATGCCCCGGGGCGCGCATCCCGGCAAACGCCGCGGCAGGCAACGCGCCGGGCCGCGCCGCGGGGCGTTCGGCCCTTGTTCTGCCCGTATCCTGCGCCTAAGTGTCGCCTGCATGCGCACCGGACGCCTCGCTCCGGCCGCGCCGGAGACCGTTGCGATGCGCTGTGTAGCTCTTTTGAACCGGGATGGCGGAACGCTCAAGACAACCGATCTCGGGAGCCTGTCGCAGCATATCGAGACGACGTTCCGGGCTGCTGGCCATGACATCAACGTCCGTGTCCTGCGCTCTGCCGAAATGAACGAGGCCCTCGCCGCACTTGCCGCCGATCCGTCGGTCGAGGTCGTCATCGCCGGCGGCGGTGACGGAACGATCTCGGCGGCTGCCGAGATGGCCTGGCGCGCCGACAAGATCCTCGGTGTCCTGCCGGCCGGCACGATGAACCTTTTTGCCCGCTCCCTCGGCGTGCCGCTGGTCCTGGAGGGGGCGGTCGTGGCGCTCGCCCATGCGCCGGTCGCGCGCAGCGACCTCGGGCTCATCGGCGACCGGCCTTTCGTGCACCAGGTCTCGATCGGCCTGCAGGCGGATGTCGTGCATGACCGGGACCGCATGCGCCATCCCTCGCGTCTGGCCAAGATCCTCGCCAGCATCCGGGCCTATCTGCGGGCCATCTTTCGCCGGAAGTCCTTTCGGGCGGTTCTCCTGGTCGATGGTCAGCGACGGCGCGGCCGCTACAGCTTTGTCGTGGTGTCGAACAATGTCTATGGCGACGGCCATATGCCCTACGCCGGCCGGCTCGATGACGGCCTGCTCGGGGTCTATACTGCCGGCCGGCTTTCGCCCCTCGCCGGGGCGCGGCTCGCTGCCGATCTCGCGCGGGGGGCCTGGCGGAGCAATCCGGACCTGATGTTCGAGCCGGCGCGGGAGGTCACCGTCAAACTCACGCGGTTCATCCGGCGGCGAAAGGGGCTGATCGACGGCGAGCTGGTTCGCCTGCGCAGCCAGTCGCAGATCCGGATCCTGCCGGCCGCGTTGAAGGTCCTGCGGCCACAGTGACCGCCGAGGCCGCACAAGCCGCACCCACCCCCCGGATGGACGGTTGGCCCGGGGCGCGACGGGAACGGGCCGGGGCGCTGACAGACCTGCATCAGGCCGGATCACGTATTCCGCTTCGCCCCTTGCCGGCCCGCCCCAGGCACCACGACCCGTTCCGGCCGGGTCCCGGACACGCAGTCCGCCCGGATGCTCAGTCCTTCGGTTCCTGACCGGCGGCGCGCCCCCGCGTGCTGCGCCGGAGCGCCAGCCCGATCCCGACGGCAACCAGGGCGGCTGTCAGGAGCGCCCCTCTCCCTCCAGAGGGCCCCAGCGTCAAGGCGGCCGTGAGGGCGACGGCCCAGCGTGCCTGACGCGCCTGCCGGGCTTTTCGCGCCCTCCGGCGCTGGCGCGCGACGGCCGCAACGCCAAGAGCCGCACAGAGCCCAAGGGCCAGCGCCGCAACCCCGAGGGCCGCCAGCGGATCGCCCGTCACCCGGATCAGACCCAGCACGGCGGCGGTCATGACCATCACCCAGGCGCTCAGGCCGAACAGCGCGGCCGCCGCGATCAGGATCGCGCTCCGCCGCGCCTCCGCAAGCCATGCCCGCGCCTCGGCAACCGATGCAAGGGCAATCGAGGCGGCCGTCCCCATGATCAGCGCCGCGCGAGCAGGGCGACCAGCGCACCGGCCCCGGCGGCAAGCGCAACAGTCCGCAGCGGATGCCGTCGCACCTGCGCGCGAAGCTCACGTTCGAGGGACGCGAGATCGCCGGTGAGCTGGGTCAGGGCGTCTTCGCTCGCGCCTTTCAGGTCATCGGCCTTGTCCGCACCATAACCGGCGATGGCCTTGCCCAGGTCGGCAATGTCGCTGCGGATCCGGGCGATCTTGTCCTCGATGTCTGGACTGCGGGGGCTGGTGCTGTCGTCTGCAGCGGTCTTGACGGAAGATGGCATGGAAATCTCCTCGAGAATCGTGGTGGTGCCGGTGCCTTTGCCGGTGCCTTTGCCGGTCAGGGGGCCGATGCCGGGGCCGGACCGTTGGCCCGGCCCGGTTGCGGGTGAGAGGGCGATCAGCGGACCAGAACGCTGGCCGGATCGGCCTTGTAGGCCTCGGCGGTATAGGTCGGCCGGTCCTTGAGGCTGTCGGCGGTGAAGGGCGTGTCGATCTTCAGCGTCCCGTCGGCGAGGCGATAGATCGCCAGGGTGTCGGCGGCGAGGGCGACCGGCTTTGCCCCGATGCCAAGAACGCCGCCAACATCAACGACATAGGCCTCGACGAGGCCGTCCGCGGACATCAGCACGTCGCTGACGTTGCCGAGCGGTGCCTGGGCGGCGCCGTTCACCTGCGAACCGACAAGCTCGCCGGTGCCGATCGTGGTGCGATCCACCAGCATCCTGTCACTGCCGGAAACCGGTCCCGTCTCGCCGCTGGTGGTCACGCCGACCGCTGTCTTCGGCTGCGGCGTCGCCTCACCCATGCCGATGGACTGCATCAGCTTTTCCGTCGCGCTCGGCCCTGTCAGCACAGAGCGGTCAAAGGACGGGGCCGCCTCCAGCTGGGCCCTGGTCAGGGGAACGACCAGCCAGCTCGTACCCCCCTGTTCCATCCAGCGAACCTGGTCGAAGGACACGGCCACGTCCTTCTCGCCCATGCCCAGAACCCCGCCCACGCCGATGATCAGTGCCTCGGCGGTGCCGTCGCGGCTCATCACCAGATCGTTCACAGTGCCGATGGTGTCGGCCTTGTTGTTCGGGTCTGCAAACACCTGTTTGCCGATCAGGCTGCTCGCCAGGATCTGTCCGGCGATTGCCTGGCCAGACGTCATGCTGGCATTGCCGGCAGCGGGGGAGGTAAGGGTAAAGATCGGCGAGCCGGCCGAACGCGCCTCACTGTTCGATGTCGTTTCGGTCTGTGCGTAAGCAGAGCTTGTAAAGAGTACAGCCGTCACGGCCGTCGTCGCAAGCATTGCGCGAAGCATGAGCGTTCTCCATGTCAGTGTCGAATTCAGTTGTCGATCGAATGTTCGCGGGGAAACGCGAGGTCTGATCTTTTTGACATCTGGAAAACGCCCGGATCTCGGATTGGTTCCCCAAAAAATACCGGAGGACGAACGGACGGTCGTCGGACACTCTGGACCAAATGAAAAGGGCGGCACCCGCCGGTACCGCCCCGTGTTCCGTAGTCAGGTTGAGCCGGTCAGGCGATCCGCTGACCTGTTGCCTTCTCGAACAGCACCGCCTTGTCGAGGTTGAGGGCGACGGACATCGTCTGCCCGGCCTCCACCGCAACCTCGGCCCTGACGCGTGCGGTCAGGGCCTCGCCGCCGTGGCGCAGGATCAGGAACATGTCGGACCCGGTCGGTTCCGTCAGCTCAACAGGTGCTTCGATATCAATCAGATGCTTGGCTGACGGGTCGGCAAGACTGCGGTCGGTGACCGCCTCCGGCCGGATGCCGAGCAGCACTTCGGTGCCCTGGGCCGGGGCGGCCGACACGGTGCCCGGCAGCGGCAGGCGCGTGCCACCGGTCAGATGCACCATGCCGCCATCGATGCGGCCGGGCAGCATGTTCATCGCCGGCGAGCCCATGAAATCGGCCACAAAGGTGTTGGCCGGCCGGTTGTAGATGTCGGACGGCGAGCCGACCTGCTGGATGATGCCTTCCTTCATGACGACGATCTTGGTCGCCAGCGTCATGGCCTCGATCTGGTCGTGGGTGACATAGACGATCGTGGCGTGGGTCGTCTGGTGCAGGCGCTTGATCTCCGCCCGCACCTCGACGCGCAGCTTGGCATCCAGGTTGGACAGCGGCTCGTCGAACAGGAACACCTGCGGCTTGCGCACCAGAGCACGGCCCATGGCCACGCGCTGGCGCTGGCCGCCGGACAGCTGCGCCGGCCGGCGGGTGAGCAGATGTTCGATCTGCAGCGTCTTGGCGACACCGCGGATGGCCTCCGCCCGCTCGGCCTTGGGCATGCCGCGCATTTCGAGGGCGAAGCCGATGTTCTCCTCGACGGTCATGTTGGGATAGAGCGCGTAGGACTGGAACACCATCGCGATGTCGCGCTTGGCCGGATGCAGGTCGTTGACCACCTGGCCGTTGATGATGATCTCGCCCGAGGTCGGCTGCTGCAGGCCGGCGATGGCGTTGAGCAGGGTCGACTTGCCGCAGCCGGACGGGCCGACCAGCACGAGAAAGCCGCCCTTTTCCAGCTCGATGTTGATCCCCTTGAGGATTTCGACGGCGCCGGCCTTGCGCACCAGATTGCGGATTTCAAGAAAAGCCATGTCTTATCCCTTCACGGCGCCCGCCATGAGACCGCGCACGAAATAGCGGCCGGCGACGATGTAGACGAAGAGCGTCGGCAGGGCCGCGATGACGGCGGCAGCCATGTCGACGTTGTATTCCTTGACGCCCGTCGAGGACGAGACGAGGTTGTTCAGCGCCACCGTCATCGGGGCGGACTCTCCGGAGGCGAAGGACACGCCGAACAGGAAGTCGTTCCAGATGTTGGTGAACTGGTAGATCACCGTGACGACGATGATCGGGCCGGACGACGGCAGCAGGATCCGCCAGAAGATGCGGAAGAAGCCGGCCCCGTCGATCATCGCGGACTTGATCAGCTCGTCCGGGAAGGCCTCGTAGTAGTTGCGGAAGAACAGCGTGGTGAAGCCGAGGCCATAGATGACGTGAACCATCACCAGCCCTGCCGTGGAATTCGACAGGCCCAGGATACCAAGCACCCGCGCCATCGGGATCAGCACCGCCTGGAAGGGAATGAAGCAGGCGAACAGCATCATCCCGAAGACGATCTTGTGCCCCGGAAAGCGCCACTTCGTCAGGACATAGCCGTTCAGCGCCCCGAGCAGCGTGGAAATCACCACGGCCGGAACGACCATCTTCAGCGAGTTCCAGAAGTAGCCCTTGATGCCGGTGCAGGTCACGCCGATGCAGGCCTCGCCCCAGGCGCGGACCCAGGCATCGAGACTGGGCGAGGCGGGCAGGGCCATCATGTCGCCCGTGCGGATCTCGTCCAGCGTCTTCAGCGACGTGGTCAACATCACGTAGAGCGGCGTCAGGTAAATGAGCGCGAAGACCAGCAGCGCGCCGTAGATGAAGTACCGGGCCGCGCGGGCGGATCCGGGGGAAACGGAATCGGCGGGCGCGCTCAACGGTCTTTCTCCCTGAGTTCGGAATAGAGATAGGGCACGATGATCGCGGCGATGCCCATCAGCATCATCACCGCGCTGGCAGAGCCGACCGCCATCTGGTTCCGGGTGAAGGTGTAGGAATACATGAAGGTCGAGGGCAGCTCGGTCGCATTGCCGGGCCCGCCACCCGTCAGGGCGATGACCAGGTCGTAGGACTTGATCGCCATGTGGGCGAGCACGATCAGCGCCGACAGGAACACCGGCCGCAGCAGCGGCAGGATGATGCGACGGTAGATCGACACGGTGCTGGCGCCGTCGATCTGGGCGGCCTTGATGATCTCGCTGTCGATGCCGCGCAGTCCGGCGAGGAACATGGCCATGACGAAGCCGGAGGCCTGCCAGACACCGGCGATGACGATCGTGTAGATCGCCATGTCCTTGTTCACCAGCCAGTCGAAGGTGAAGCTTTCCCAGCCGAGATTGCGCATCGTGTTCTCAAGCCCGAGGCCCGGGTTCAGGAACCATTTCCAGGCCGTGCCGGTCACCACGAAGGACAGGGCCATGGGATAGAGGAAGATCGGCCGGAGCACGCCTTCGCCGCGGATCCGCTGGTCGAGCAGGATCGCCAGCAGCAGGCCGATCGCGATGCAGGCCGACATGTAGAGGATGCCGAAGATCGCCAGGTTGCCCAGGGCCATGTGCCAGTTCGGCTGCGACCAGAGGCGGATGTAGGCGTCAAAGCCGGCAAAGCTATAGACCGGCAGGATCCTTGACGTGGTGAAGGACAGGGTCAGCGTCCAGATGATGAACCCGTAGACGAAGACCAGGATGAGCGCGAAGGAGGGAGCGAGGACGAGGCGCGGCAGCCCGTCACGGAGCCGGTCGGCCAGACCACGGTGCACGGGCGGCCGGGCCGCCATTGCGCTTGATGTGCCGTTCATGAGTTCTGTTCCTGCCTGAATGTGGCGAAAGGCGTGCCGGCACGCGCAAGCTGCCGGTCACGCCTCCCGATCGGCAGCGGTGATCCGCTGCCGTGCCATCGTCTCGCTTACTGGGCCGCAGCCACGGCTTCCGGCAGACGCTTCACGGCTTCATCCGTGGTGATCTGGCCGTTGAGGTGCTGGGTGACCACGTCGAAGATCGCGCTCTTCACCGCGGACGGCTGGGCATGGCCATGGGCCAGCGACCCTGCCAGGTTGCCGGTCTTGCTGGCATCGGCCAGATCCTGCATGCCCTTCTTGCCGCAGTCGTCGAAGGCGGTGTCGGCCACGTCAACGCGGGCCGGCACGGAGCCCTTCACCACGTTGAAGGACGACTGGAAGGCCGGATCCATGACGGCGGCCGCCATCTTGAGCTGTGCGCTGCGTTCCTCGCCCTCGCCGATGTCGAACATCACGAACTGGTCGGAGTTGAACAGCACCGACCCCTGGGTGCCGGGGAAGCGGATGCAGACGAAGTCGGTGCCCGGCTTCTGGCCGGCGCGCAGGAACTCGCCCTTGGCCCAGTCGCCCATCTGCTGGGCGCCGGCCTTGCCTTCGATGACCATGGCCGACGACAGGTTCCAGTCACGGCCGGAGAAGTTCGGGTCGAAGTAGGCGCGCAGCTTGCTCATCGCCTCGAAGACTTCCTTCATCTTGTCGCCGCCGAGCGCTGCCGGGTCGGCTTCGATGACGGCCTTCTGGTAGAACTCCATGCCGCCGAGCGAGAGCACGACCGCCTCCCACAGCGTGCCGTCCTGCCAGGGCTGACCACCATGCGCCAGCGGCACGATGCCCTGCGCCTTGAAGGCGTCCAGCATCTTCAGCAGGTCGTCGAAGGTCTCGGGGGCCTTGCCACCGGCCTTGTCGAAGGCGGCCTTGTTGATCCAGAGCCAGTTGGTCGAGTGGACGTTCACCGGCGCGGCGATCCACTTGCCGTCATGCTTGGAGAATTCCTGCAGGGCCGCCGGGACGACCATGTCCCAGTTTTCCTTCTGGGCCAGCTCGTTGAGGTCGCCGAGGACCCCCATGGCGGACCAGTCCTTGATGTCGAAGCCGAGCATCTGCACGGCGGTCGGCGCATCGCCGGCGGTGACGCGGGCGCGCAGCGCGGTCATGGCCTGGACGCCGGACCCGCCGGCAACCGGCATGTCCTTCCAGCCCACGCCCTGGCCAGCCAGGTTGTCCTTGAGAACGTTCAGGGCCGCAGCTTCGCCGCCGGCGGTCCACCAGTGCAGGACCTCGACTTCCTCGGCAGCGTGCGCGGATCCGGCGACAAGCGCCATGAGCGCGACGCCAGCGGCCAGTTTCTTCAACATGTCTATTTCCTCCCAAAGTCCGGCGTATCCGGTGGGCATATTTGTAACGTTACAAATCGGGGGTCTGTCAAGAGGCATGTCGCGCTTCCATTTTCATGATTAAAAACAACATGATATTGATTTATTTCAGGAAAATGAGATTCCTAAAAATAATGCTCCGCCGTCTTGGAAATTGAAACGTTTCATTGCATGCTGCGCGGATGCCGGGAAGGCAGGAAGTGGACCCCAGATGAACAAGCGGCAGGCCAGCCAGCGACCGACGCTCAGAACCATTGCCCAGATGTCCGGTCTGGCGGTCACGACGGTCTCGCGCGCGCTGGCGGACGACCCTCACATCGCGCAGGAAACCCGGGACAGGGTGCGCAAGCTCGCGGACGAGGTCGGCTATGCGCCGGACCGCGCGGCGCAGCGCCTGCGCACGGGCAAGACCAACGTCATCAGCCTCATCCTCAACCCGCATGACGAGATCCTCGGCTTCGGAACCTCGATCATCCGCGGCATCACGGTGGCCCTGCGCGGAACGCCCTATCATCTCGTCGTGATGCCGGATTTCGCCGACAGCGAGCCGCTGGAACAGGTCAGCCGCATCGTGCGCAACCATCTCGCGGACGGTGTCATCTTTTCACGCACGGAACCTGACGATGCGCGGATCCGCTTCCTGCTCGAGCGCGGCTTTCCCTTCGTCAGCCATGGCCGCTCGGAACTGGCGACGCCGCATCCCTTCGTCGATTATGACAACTACACCTTTGCCCGCCAGGCGACGCAGCGCCTGATCGCCGCCGGCAGCGAGCGGCCGGCGATCCTGTTGCCGCCCCGCCGCTTCACCTTCGCGAACCATCAGCTGCACGGGTTCATGTCGGCCGTGCGGGAGCATGGCGTCACGCACGAGATCCTGACCGACATCACGCTGGACACGCCGGGGGAGCTGATCGAGGCCCGGCTGCGGGCGCGGCTCGGGCTGCCCGGCGCACCCGACGGCCTGGTCTGTGCCGGCGAGGTCTCGGCACTGGCCGCGATCGCGGCGGCGGTCGACCGGGGACTGGAGCCCGGCCGGGACTTCCACATCGTGGTCAAGCAGACCTCGACCCTCTTCAGCCACGTCCGCCCCCGCGTTGCCAGCATCTACGAGGATCTGACGGAGGCGGGCGAGCACATGGGCCATTTCATCCTGCGCCGCATTGCCGGCGAACCGGCGGAGGCCCTGCAGTTCCTTCAGGTTCCGCCCGACCCGGTCGACGTGCCCGCCCCGGCCGTCCGGACCGCATAGCCCCCCCCCTGCAATCCCTGCCTTGAGATGGCCGCACGCCCGGCCCGGAGTGATGACAGCATGACCGACCGCATTCCCCTCGCCAGCCCCGCCCGCGAGACCGACTGGCTGACCGATCCGGTCCACCGCGCCTTCCTGCGCCGGGAGGCTGCCCGGCAGTTCGCCTTCTTCAACGCCAGCCTCCGGGCCGGGGGCGGGTTCTGGACGCTGGACTACGAAGGCCGGCCGCTGCGCGACGAGCCGCAGGAACTCCACACCACGACACGGCTGGTCCACTCCTATGCCCTCGGCAAGCAGGCCGGGCTGGTCATCTCAGATGACGTCATTGACCAGGGCATGAGCTATCTCTGGTCGCATCATCGCGACGCGGACCATGGCGGCTATGTCTGGGCGCTGGACGACACGGGCGTGGCCGACGGGCGCAAACTCGCCTATGGCCACGTCTTCGTGCTGCTTGCAGGGGCCAGCGCCCTCGATGCGGGCCATCCCGACGCGCGGCGGCTGATCGATGACGTCATGGCGATCATCGACCGTCATTTCTGGGAAGAGGACAACGGTCTTCTCTGCGATGAATACAACCGCGACTGGACGCCGTTTTCGACCTATCGCGGCATGAACGCCAACATGCATGGCATCGAGGCGATGCTGACGGCCTTCGAGGCGACGGGGGACCAGCTGTTCCTGACCCGCGCCGGCCGGATCCTCGACTTCTTCGTCGGTCGCATCGCGCCGGCCCATGGCTGGCGGCTGCCGGAACATTACAAGGCCGACTGGAGCGTTGATGCGGCCTATGCCGGCAATCCGATGTTCCGCCCGGCCGGCACGACACCGGGCCACTCCTTCGAGCTCGGACGGCTGCTGCTGCAGTACTGGGATCTGGCGGGTCGTCCGGCCGGCGGCATGGCTGCCAGCGCAAGGCGCCTGATCGAGCAGGCGCTGGCGGACGCCTGGAACGAGGCGCGCGGCGGCTTTGCCTATACGCTGAAGTTCGACGGCTCGGTCGACAATCCGAACCGCTACTGGTGGCCGGTGACCGAGGCGATCGGGGCCATTGCCACGCTGATGAAGCTCGATCCGCAGCCGTCCGATCACGTCTGGTACGCCCGGCTGTGGCGCTTTGCCGAGACACATCTGATCGACCACGCGCGCGGCGGCTGGTTCCCCGAGCTGGCGGCCGACGACAGCCTGGCGATGACCCAGTTCAAGGGCAAGCCGGACATCTATCATTCGGTGCAGGCAGCACTGTTCCCGCTGGTGCCTGGTCTGTCGCGCATGTCGAAGGGCCTGGCCGCGCTGACGGACTGACGCGGGACCGGTTCGCAACGCCAAAGCGTCGCATGGAAATCCCCTTCAGGCTCGGTTATTGTGAATCGGAAGGGGCTTTTTCGTGATGACGCGACCGCTGACAGCCATGGCTGCATGCTTGCGCATTCTGTGCGCAATGGCGGTCTTTGCCCTCAGCTTCGTGCATCATCCGCCAGCGAGCGTCGCGCGGGGCATCCCCCAGTCCGAGCTGGCGCAGTACATCCTGCCGGACGGAACCCTGCCCGTCCTGTGCCTGACGGTCACCGAAGACGGCACGACCAAGACCAAACACGTCGCGGTGTCCGAATGTGCGGCCTGCCGCATCGGCGACGCCGCCGTCGTGCCGGACCCGCTCGATCTGGAAGGCCGGCGCCTCGATCTTGCGCCAGCGCCCCTGTGGCCGGCCATCGGCCGCCCCGCGGTTGCCGAACGCCTGGCCGACGACGCGCCCCCACGCGCTCCGCCCCATCCTCATTCCGCCTGAGCCGTGACCGGTTCCGACCGGTTTCCGTGGTCCAGCGTCTGCGCGCGCAGCCTGCTGCCGTGCTGACCCAGCCGGATGATCCCCATGCTTGCAGCCTCGAAACCCTTCAGTGGGACCGCCGTCGTACCGATCGACGGCCTGCTCCGCACGTGCAACCAGACCGAAAGCCGGATCGCGACGATCCCGCCCCGCACCCGCCTGTTTCTTCCGGGCATCGACCGGAGCGAGACCTTCCGCATCCGCACCGGGTGCATCGCGCTGTTCCAGCTGCTGCCCGACGGCCGGCGGCAGATCGTCGACATTCTCGGGCCGGACCGCCTGTTCGGCCGCGGCATTTCCGATCTGCATCAGTGCGGGGCCGAGGCGCTCTGCGAGACCGAGGTTGAGCTGGTGACAGCCGTTCGCCGGTCGCTTGATGCCGAGATCAACCAGGCAGTGCGGCTGATGCTGCGCCGGGCGCAGGCCCACGCGACACTCCTCGGCCGCAAGACCGCCGGCGAGCGGATTGCGTCGGCCCTGATCGACCTGGCCGGACAGTTCGCCGGGGAGGCCAGCAGCCGGTTCCAGTTGCACCTGACCCGGACCGACCTGGCGGACTGGCTCGGCCTGACGCTCGAGACGGTCAGCCGGTACCTGAACCGCTTCCGCCGCGAGGGCCTCGTCAGTTTCGAGGGGCCGAGCCACATCTGCCTGCGCGATCGCGCCGGGCTGGAGCTGATTGCAGGGGGAAGAGACCTCGTCGACGCGCAATGAGCGAAGCCGGCCCCGGGGTCGCTTTCCGTGTCCGGGGCAAGCGGTGACGTCCGGCGTCGGCGCGACCCGCCCGATGGTTTCAAGGGTTGCCTCGGAGCCCTTGTGCCGGAGCGAGGACAGTGCGGCTGCAAACGCGCCCTGCACCCGCCTGTCCTCGCCGAGGCATCCGCGGGGTCAGGCGCATCGCGCTGCCACCCGTGCAATGCCCTTGCCGCGCCGGGCGGGCCTGGGGTATGTGCGAGGGACAGCCATGAGAGCGAGAGCGCCGATGAGATCCCTGGAAGCCCTGATCGAGAGGATCATCCTGTCCAGCCGCTGGATCCTCGTTGCCTTTTACCTCGGGCTGGTCGCCGCGCTGGCGGTCTATGCCGTGGCCTTCGGCTACAAGTTCCTGAAGGTCGCCCAGAATGTCTTCGTCTATGAAGACTTCCAGATGATCCTCGCCATGCTCAGCCTGATCGACGCGGCCCTGGTCGCCAGTCTCATCGTCATGGTGATGATTTCGGGCTACGAGAATTTCGTCAGCCGGTTCGACGATGCCAACGACGAGGTGTCCTTTCTCGGCAAGCTGGATGCCGGCAGCCTGAAGATCAAGGTCGCCTCCTCCATCGTTGCCATCTCCTCGATCCACCTGCTGCAGGTGTTCCTGAACGCGAACCAGTACACCGACAGCAAGCTGATGTGGCTGACGATCATCCATCTCGCCTTCGTGGCGTCGGCCGTGATGCTCGGCTATCTCGAAGTCATGATGAAGCAGAAGAAGGTGACGGGCGGCAGCTGAGCCCGGCCGCCGTCCCCAGGTCCTGCGGCGACCCGATCAGGCCGCCTTCGGGAAGATGTCGGCGCGCAACACGATCACGCGGCCGGTCTGTCCGGCCTCCGCCTCCGTGGAGGCCGGGACCTCCAGTTCGATCGGCTGGCTGTCGCCGGCCCTGACCACGAGCCTGCGTCCGGCCGGGTGATCGATCACCCGCTGGATGGTCGCGGCAAAGCCGGCCCCCGCGGGCGCCCAGGCCAGATCATTCGGGCGGACATAGACATCCACGGCGCCATCCGGCTGCGTGGCCGGCGCCACTGCTTCGCCGTTGAGGAGCAGCCGGCCGTCACGCACTTCGCCCGACAGGTGGTTGGCGTCCCCCAGAAAGCGGGTGACGAAGGCGGAGTTCGGCGTCCGGCACACCTCACGCGGGGTGCCCTGCTGCACGATGCGCCCCTCGTTCAGGATCACGACGCGGTCGGCCAGGTCGAGCGCCTCTTCCTGGTCATGGGTCACGAACAGGGTGGTGATGCCCAGCTCGTCATGGATCTCGCGCAGCCAGCGCCGCAGGTCGCGCCGGACGTTGGCATCCAGCGCGCCGAAGGGCTCATCCAGCAGCAGCACTTTCGGATCGACGGCCAGGGCGCGTGCCAGCGCCACGCGCTGACGCTGGCCACCGGAAATCTGCGAGGGGAACCGGTCGCCGAGCCCGCCCAGCTTCACCAGCTGCAACAGCTCCTGCACCCGGGCGGCGATGTCGGCCTTGCTGCGCTTCACCTTCGACACCTTCATGCCGAAGGCGATGTTTTCAGCCACGGTCATGTGCGGAAACAGGGCGTAGTGCTGGAACACGAAGCCGACGCCGCGATCACGCACCGGGATGTTGGTGGCGTCCTCGCTGCCGAACAGGATGCGGCCGCTGTCGGCGTATTCGAGACCTGCCACCATGCGCAGGATCGTGGTCTTGCCCGATCCGGAGGGACCCAGCAGGGCGACCAGCTCGCCGGAGTTGATGTCGAGCGAGACCCCATGCACCGCACGGAACGTGTGGAAGGTCTTCACAACGGTGTCGAGAACGATCTTCATGCCTTGGTCTCTCCGGACGGATTGGCTGCGAGCGAGGGGCGGCGGCTGGCGCGGCCGGCTCCCAGACGTTCGAGCAGCACCTTGGCGACGATGGTCACCAGCGCGAGAACGGTGAGGATGGAGGCGGCGGCAAAGGCGCCGACCGCGTTGTAGTCGTGGTAGAGCAGCTCGACATGCAGCGGCAGCGTGTTGGTCTGGCCGCGGATGTTGCCCGACACGACGGAGACCGCGCCGAATTCCCCCATCACGCGGGCGTTGCACAGCACGACGCCATAGAGCAGCGCCCAGCGGATGTTCGGCAGCGTCACGGAAAAGAACGTGCGCCAGCCGGAGGCGCCAAGCGACGTCGCCGCCTCCTCGAGATCCCGGCCCTGGGCCTGCATCAGCGGGATCAGCTCGCGGGCGACGAAGGGCGCGGTCACGAACATCGACGCCAGCACGATGCCGGGAAGGGCAAACAGGATCTTCATGTCGGCCGACTGCAGCGCCGGGCCGAACAGGCCCTGCAGGCCGTAGACGAACATGTAGGCGACGCCTGCAACGACCGGCGAGATCGAAAAGGGGATCTCGATGATGACGATCAGCAGCCGCTTGCCGGGAAAGTCGAACTTGGTCACGGCCCAGGCAGCGGCGACACCGAAGGCGGTGTTGAGCGGCACGGCAATCAGCGCCGTCAGCACCGTCAGCCGGATGGCGTGCAGCGTGTCGGGATGGGCGATGCTCTCGCCGAAATAGGCGATGCCGCGCCGGAACGCCTCGGCAAAGATGACGACCAGCGGCGCCAGGATCAGCACGGCGCCGATCACCAGCACGATGCCGATCAACGTCCGCCGGACAAGCGCGCCGTCGCCCACGCGCGGAGGTTTGCGATGGCTGTGTGCGTGTGCCATGGCCTTATCCCTTCGCGGTGTAGCGCAGGGCCCGCGCCTGCAGCAGGTTGGTGATCGCCAGCATCACGAAGGCGATGATCAGCATCACCGAGGCAATCGCCGCCGCCGCCTGATACTCGTATTCCTCGAGCCGGATGAAGGCGAGGAGAGCGGTGATCTCGGTCTCGAAGGGCTGGTTGCCGGCGATGAAGATGATGGCGCCGAACTCGCCCAGGCTGCGGGCAAAGGACAGGGACGTCCCCGCCATCAGCGCCGGGGCCAGCAGCGGCAGGATCACCCGAAGGAAGATCGAGCTGTCCGAGCCGCCGAGCGACTGGGCCGCCTCTTCCAGCGCCGGATCGAGGTCCTCCAGCACTGGCTGCACCGTGCGCACGATGAAGGGCAGGCTGGTGAAGGCCATGGCGATCATGATGCCGAGCGGCGTGTAGGCGATCTGGAGGCCGAAGGGAGCGGCAAGCTGTCCGAGCCAGCCATCCGGCACGAAGAGGGTGGTCAGGGCGATGCCGGCCACGGCCGTCGGCAGGGCAAAGGGCAGATCGACCACGGCATCCAGCAGGCGCTTGCCCGGGAACTGGTAGCGCACCAGCACCCAGGCAAGGATGAGGCCGAAGACCAGGTTGAACAGCGTGGCGCCGAGCGCGGACCCGGCGGTCACCAGATAGCTGGCCACTGCCCGTTCCGAGGACACGATCTGCCAGTACTCGGCCGGCCCGAGGCTCGCGGCCTTGTAGACCAGCGCGCCGAGCGGCAGCACGACAATCAGGCTGAGGTAGAAGACCGTGATCCCCAGCGACAGGGGCAGGCCGGGAAGGACGCGGCGGGTTCGCATCCGTTACTCCAGATCAGGGGACGGGCAGGGCGGTCGACCAAATACAGGTGCCGGCGGGTGCTGGAACCCGCCGGCTGCACTGTAGAAGATGTCGGAGAGCCTGTCAGCGGTTGCCGAACAGCGTGTCGAGCTTGGCGCCGGACGCGAAATGCTCCGCCTGCACCTTGTTCCAGCCGCCGAAGACATCGTCCACGGTCACCAGACGAACCGCCGGGAACTGGTCCTTGAACTCCGCCTCGATGGCGTCGTCATGCACGCGGTTGCCGCGGGAGGCGAGAATGCGCTGACCTTCGGTCGAGTAGAGGAAGTCGAGATAGGCCTTCGACAGGTCGCGCGACCCGCGCTTGTCGACGACGCGGTCAACGATCGCCACCGGGAACTCGGCCAGGATGCTGACGGACGGCGTCACGGTGTCGAACTTGTCCTCGCCGAACTCCTTGGCGATGCCCTTGGTCTCGGCCTCGAAGGTGATCAGCACGTCGCCGATGTTGCGCTCCACGAAGGTGGTGGTGGCGCCCCGGCCACCGGTGTCGAACACCGGCACGTTGTCGAACAGCTTGGTGATGAAGGCATCGACCTTCGTCTCGTCGCCAGCGAAGGCTTCGCGGGCAAAGGCAACGGCCGCGAGATAGGTGTAGCGGGCATTGCCCGACGTCTTCGGGTTCGGGAAGATCACCTTCACGTCATCGCGGACGAGGTCGTTCCAGTCCTTGATGTTCTTCGGGTTGCCCTCGCGCACCAGGAAGGACGGCAGGGAATAGTAGGGCGAGGCATTGTTCGGGAACTCGCTCGCCCAGTCCTCCGAAACGGCCCCGCCCTTGACGAGCGCATTGACGTCGGTGGTCTGGTTGAAGGTCACGACATCCGCCTCCAGCCCTTCCAGGATGGCGCGCGCCTGCTTCGACGACCCGCCATGCGACTGGTCGACGCTGACGTCCTGTCCGGTGGCCGCCTTGTGCTTGGCGATGAAGGCAGCGTTCACCTCGACGAACAGCTCGCGCGAGATGTCATAGGAGGAATTGAGGATCTTGTCGGCTGCCAGCGCCGGAAGCGGGGCGGCCAGGAATGCCGCGGCAACACCGGCGGCCAGAAGCGACTTCAGAGATGTGGTACGCGACATGATTGTTTCCTCAGTGAGCATTCATTGCCCCAAAGGATAGCGATCCCCACGGCCTTCGCGAGGAACAGCACTGCCAAATTGATACAGGCCAGAAAACCGATTGCCCGGAGATCGGGCTTTTGTAGGCTGCAATTTCGGCGACCCGGCAGCAGGGCGCGGGCGAGCGTCGCCCGCAGCAGCAGGCACAAGGCAGCCCCGGACACGGCGACGTCGGGATCCTGCGTGACAGATTGTCGGGAGAATGGCGCACCCGAAGGGATTCGAACCCCTGGCCTCTGCCTTCGGAGGGCAGCGCTCTATCCAGCTGAGCTACGGGTGCACGCGGCGAGGACGCAAAGGCCTGCCGGACGTAGGTCTGATACAGGAATGATCCGGGATCGGCAACGGGTTTTCTGCCACCGCGCGCCGGCGTGTGGCGTCCGGGCCCGGGCTGTCCCCAGTCCTGTTGCCTGTCCTGTTGCCAGTCCTGTTGTCTGTCCTGCCCAAAGGCCTGCCTGACGGCCTGCCTCCGGCAGCTGCGGCCGGGGCAGCGGCAGGGAAATGTTGCGGGCGAGGTGATACGGAGCCTGCGACCCTGCGTAGAGGCAGCACCACGTCGGCAAGATGCCGAAGCGATGCCTTGTTCCCTTCAGTTCAGCGGCCCAGATGACCAACGCCCCCGCTCCCCGTCCGGCGACCAGCCGCGACCCTGCCGCAGTTTCCGGCCCCGGCTCCGGTCAGGGCGACGGACCCGCGCTGGTCTTCATCCTGGGCGACCAGCTCTCCAGGGGGCTGGCCTCCCTGCGCCGCGCTGACCCGTCGCGCGATGTCGTGCTCATGGTGGAGGTGGCCGAGGAGACGACCTACGTCCCCCACCACAAGAAGAAGATTGCCTTCATCCTCTCCGCCATGCGCCATTTCGCCGAGGCGCTGCGGCACGAGGGCTGGACGGTCGACTACGTGCGGCTTGATGACCCCGACAACAGCGCCAGTTTCACCGGCGAGCTGGCCCGGGCACTGGACCGGCACGGCTGCCGTCGCGTGCTGCTGACGGAACCGGGCGAATGGCGCGTGCTGGAGGCGGCCCGCGCCTGGCCCGGGACGCTGGGCATCACGCTGGACCTGCTGACCGACGACCGCTTCCTCTGCTCCGTCGCCGAGTTCGGGGCCTGGGCGCGTGGCCGCAAGCAGCTGCGGATGGAGTATTTCTACCGCGAGATGCGACGCAAGACCGGGCTGCTGATGGCCGGCGACGAGCCCGAAGGCGGGCAATGGAACTTCGACGCGGAGAACCGCAAGCCGGCCAGGGCGGATCTGTTCATGCCCCGCCCGCACCAGCCCGAGCCGGACGCGATCACGCAGGAGGTGCTCGATCTGGTCGAGCGCCGGTTCCCGACGCACTTCGGACGCCTGACGCCGTTCCGGTTCGCGGTGACGGTCGAGGAGGCAGAGGCGGTCTTCGCGCGGTTCCTGCAGGTGGCTCTGCCCTCGTTCGGCGACTATCAGGACGCCATGCTCCGGGGCGAGCCATGGCTCTATCATTCGGTGATCTCGCCCTATCTGAACGTCGGCCTGCTCGACCCGCTGTCGGTCTGCCGCCGGGTCGAGGCGGAGTATCGGGCCGGCCGTGTGCCGCTCAATGCTGCGGAAGGCTTCATCCGGCAGATCATCGGCTGGCGGGAATATGTACGCGGCATCTACTGGCTGAAGATGCCGGAGTACACCACCGTCAACGCGCTCGAGGCAACCCGTCCGCTGCCGGATTTCTACTGGACCGGCCAGACCGACATGACCTGCCTGCGCGAGGCCATCGGCCAGACCCGGGACGAGGCCTATGCCCACCACATCCAGCGCCTGATGGTGACCGGCAACTTTGCCATGCTGGCCGGCATCGACCCGGCCCAGGTGCACGAATGGTACCTGGCAGTCTACGCCGATGCCTTTGAATGGGTGGAGGCCCCCAACACGCTGGGCATGAGCCAGTTTGCCGATGGCGGCCTGCTCGGGTCGAAGCCCTATGCAGGCGGTGGCAACTACATCAACAAGATGTCGGATTACTGCTCCGGCTGCCGCTATGACGTGAAGCAGAGGCGTGGGCGCGACGCCTGCCCCTTCAATGCCCTGTACTGGGACTTCCTCGCCCGCAACGCGGACCGGCTGAAGGGAAACCCGCGCATGGCCCAGGTCTATGCCACCTGGGCGCGCATGGGCGAAACCGAGCAAACCCTGACGCGCCAGCAGGCCGCCGCTTTCCTCGCCGGATTGCGGCCCTGGACGCCGCAGGCGGACCCGACATGACCGGGAACGGGCACAAAAAAGGCCGCGCCAACGCCTGAGCGCTGCGCGGCCAAAGTTTTGTGCACATGGCCCCATCGACCACGGTGGCGAACCTTAACCCCTGCCGGAGGCATTGTCATCATCGATTTTCATGTTCCTTTCACGATCAAAGGATCTGAAGACCGAAAATAACACTGCACTTTATAATCAGGAAATATTGGTCAACACCGGCCGGACTTGCCGGCAACTTCGCCGGATGGCCCGATTACCTTGACCCGCGCCACGCCGCGATTGACGAAACCGAGTTCCTTCGCCGCCTGCCGCGTCACATCAATCACGCGCGACTTCACGAAAGGACCGCGATCATTGATCCGGACCTTCACGCTCTTGCCGTTGTCCAGGTTAACGACAGTGACCACGGTGCCGAAGGGCAAACTGCGGTGGGCCGCCGTGAGTGTGTTCGGATTGGCGCGCTCACCATTCGCTGTCCGGCTTGTCATGGCGTACCAGGATGCCTTGCCGCACTGGGCAGGGGTCGCATGTGCCGAAGTAATGGGAGCCAGAAGGCCAAGGCCGACTGCAGCAACGCCGCCCGCCTTGCCAAGAGTGCGCGCCATGCGCGGGGTCACACAGGGTATGAGTCCATCCTCCAGTTCTAGGGGCTAACCCCTGAAAAGCATACCAGCGCTGGTTCAGCGCCAGGCGATGGAGCGCAGGTGCCCGGGCAATGGGGCCATATTGTGACGCAAGGGGAATCGGGCAAAACCAAGGCACTTCGGCAAGAACAGGCCCTGCAAGACTCGCCGGGTCCAGCGCGAAGACTCGATCACTTGAATCCGAGTGAAAAAGTTTAACTTTCGTTTACCTAAACGCCAAAACGAGTTCTGGAAACTTAACCAATCCTAATTGCGACGGCCCATTTTGTGATAATCGTCAGGGCACATGCTATTGAGATGGTAAGTCTAACGCGCGAGTACGCGTGATCGATTTGTCGCGAGGGCGCGAAATTGACAGATAAGGCTTCGTTTTACTTAAGCTCTGACAATTCCGCGCAGATCGAGATGGCAGCGGACGTCGCTGTTTTTGTCGAAGAAATCTTGCGCGGACTGCCGTTTCCCTACGCGGTGCTGTCGCGGGCGGCGCGTGTCGTTGCCGCCAACGCTGCCTTTGCCGACCTCTTCGACAGTCCGCTGGACGCTCTGGCCGGGCGGGACCTCGCCAGCCTGTTCTCGCTGCGGGCCTTGCGCAAGCTGCGACCGGCGATGGATGCGGCCCTTGCCGGGACATCCGCGACGACCGAGGGGATGTTCACCGCCTGTTCCGGACGCACGCTCTATGCCCAGGTCCAGTGCCGGTCGGTGCCAGCCGCCGACGGGCAGCCGGCAGGGCTTCTGCTCGAGATCCGTGACCTCGCGGAGGATGGTCCGATCCGCACCCGTCTGCGGCTGGCCGAACAGGCTGTCACGACGCTGGCCGACCACGTCCTTCTGATCGGGCCGGATGGCCGCATTCGGGATGGACTGCCGTCGGAAACCGAGCGGTTCGAGGCGCGCGGCATCCTCGAGCGCATGCTTGGCCGTCACCTGTCCGAGGTGTTCGGCGAGATGACTTACGTTTGCCAGCTGGAACAGCCGCTCAAGCGCGTTCTGGCCGGCCGCAGCGAACGCGTCAGCCTGCCGCAGCAGGCCCTTCTCCGCCTCCTGCGCGACGAGCCGCCGGAGGGACCCTTCGTGCCGGCGGTGCCGCAGCAGGACCTGCACGGCGTCATGCGGCCGTTTCGCGGGGAGTATGGAACGATCGAAGGCGCTCTCCTCGTGCTGCGCCAGGAGGACGAACTGCCTGCGCGGGCGCGCGAGCTGGAGCGGCTCGCCATGGAGGATCCGCTTACGGGCCTCGCCAACCGCAGGGCGTTCCAGAAGGTGCTGGAAGACGAGCTGATCAAGGCCCGGGCCGGCATTTCCGGCGGGATTTCCCTGCTGGCGCTGGACCTGGATGACTTCAAGGCCGTCAATGACAGGGCCGGTCATGCGGCCGGCGATGCCATGCTGTGCCAGATCTCCGACCAGCTCCGCGACCTGGTGGCCGACAAGGGCGTTGTCGCCCGGCTGGGCGGCGACGAGTTTGCCGTTGTCCGCTTCGGTGCGGACGAGGATGAGGCGGGCCGGCTGGCGCGCGAGATCGTCGGGGCGGTGGAGACGCTGCACTTCGACTGGAACGGAGCCCACTTCCGCATCGGCTGCAGCGTCGGTGTGGCGGTGCTCGACAGGCAGTTCATCCGCACGATGAACGCGACGGCGGCCGATGTGCTGCACTGGGCCGACGAGGCCTGCCTGACCGGCAAGGCCACGGGCGGCGGACAGGTCCGCCAGTTCCGGATGGGGGAAGGCCTCGCGGCGCACCGGCAGGAGGAACTTGGCAACGTGGCACGCGTCGAGCGGGCGCTGGCCGAGGACGAGCTGCGCCTGTTTGCCTTGCCTGTCGTGGACATCCTGACCGGCAAGACCGTGATGACCGAGCTGCTCTTGCGGGTGCAGGGGGACGAGAACCGGCTGATGCGACCCGGCGCCATGATCGCCTCGGCCGAGCGGCATGGCCTGATGAGCAGTGTCGACCGCTGGGTGTTCGATACCGCGCTGGCCCGGCTCCGAGACCTGGGTGAGCCGGCGCTGATTTCCCTGAATGTCTCGGCGCAAAGCCTCGGCGACGTGGAGTTTCTGGCGCATGTCGATGCAAGGCTCGCCGAAACCCCGGCGCTTGCGGGATGTCTGTGCTTCGAGATCGCGGAGGTCTCCGTGGCCCGCAACATGCCGGCCGCCTCGCGCATGGTCTCGATGCTGAAGCGCCACGGCTGCAAGGTTGCGCTGGATGACTTCGGCGGCGGCTGGCCTTCAACGGCGCATCTCAGGCGGCTGGATTTGGACTGGCTGAAGATCGACGGCGCGATCATCCGGGCAATCGTCAGCGACCCGGTGCAGCACGCCGTGCTGCGCGGCATCCTGTGCGTCGCCCGCGAGCTGAAGATCGACGTGATTGCCGAATATGTCGAGGATCTCGACACGGCCAAGGCATTGACCGAGCTGGGTGTCCGGCTGGCCCAGGGCTTCCATTACGCTGAGCCCGCGCCGTGGGAGCCGGTGCCGGCCTGATGGCTCAGCCCGGCTGGCCCTCGCGCTGGCAGACGGCTGCGGCAAGCCAGAACGAGACCACGAGGATCGCCGCCCCGAGGATCGCGGCGCCAAGCACCGCATCGTAGGAGCCGCTTGCCTGCCAGAGCAGCGCCGCGGCGCCGGGCGCCATGGCCTTTGCCAGCGTGCCCGGCAGGGCCAGGGCTCCGTTCAGGGCGCCGTATCCCTCCCGCGACAGCATCTCGGGCACCGCCATGCCGCGCACGATCGTCATGATGCCATTGGCCAGGCCATACAGGGCGACCAGTGCCAGCGCGACCGCAAGCGTGACCGGCAGCAGTTCGAAGCCCGCCAGGGTGAGGGGAAACGCCGGAATGACGAGGCAGCCGATCCGGGCCACCGAGGCCCCGGCCGCCAGCCGCCAGATGAACAGGCGCCCCGCCACCTGGGCCGGTCCGATCATCATCATCGCCGTGACCACCTCGGCTGCCGTGAGGCCCTTTTCCAGCAGCAGCGGATACAGGTGGAAGGTGAAGGCCGAGAAGGTGGCGGCATAGGCCGTGAAGGCGAGACCCAGCAGCCAGAACACCGGCCGTCGCATGGCGTCGCGCAGCGGTCGCGCAGGCAGTGCCCCTGCCTCCGGCGACGGCCGGCGGGCAACAGCCTCGCGGGCGCTGTCCTGTTCGGCGGCATCGCGCTCCCGGTCGATCACCAGGGCATAGAGCGCCGCAATGCCGAGGTTGATCGCGGCCAGGGCCATCAGCGTGCCGCGCCATCCCAGATGATCCAGCAGGATCTGCACCACCGGGATGAACACGGTGCTGGCAAATCCCCCCCAGAACGTCAGCGTCGTGATGCCGTTGCGGGCCTGGGTGGCGCCGACCCTGCGTGCCACGACGGCGAAGGCCGGCTCGTAGAGAACTGCAGCCTGCAGAACGCCGAGGACGCCGACCAGGGCGTAGAACAGCCAGAGCTCGGACACCTGTGACCAGCCCAGCAGCGCCGCGGCCGCAAGCACAGACGCCCCCGCCATGATCGTTCGCCCGTGCCCCCGGTCGATCCAGACGCCGATTGGGTAGGCTGCGGGCGCTGCCAGAAGCAGCCCGATGGTGGCGGCGAGGAAGACCTCTGCCTTGCTCCAGCCGAGGTCGCGGCCCATGGCCTCGCCGATCAGCGGAAAGGAGTAGTAGAGGGTCCCCCAGCTGGTGATCTGGCCGATCCCCAGTCCGGTGATGAAATGGCGTCCGCTGGCAGACTGGCGCAGGCTCGTGGCGGCGGAGCGGATCATGCAGCACCCGTGTCCGGCCGGGGCGTCGGCGTTGCGGTGCAGCAGCCGGCACCGGCGGAATGGGCCGGGCGCTCGGGGGCAGCCAGGATATCGCGGGAGGCGAGCGTCAGGGCGGCCGTTGCCTCCGCCCAGGCGCCGAGCGCGATCTCCAGGGCCGTGCGGCCCCGCTGCGTCAGCGTGTAGATCTTGCGCGGCCGCCCACCGACGGTCTCGTCTGTCCGGGTGACGTAGCCTCCGGCCTCGAACTCCCGCATCACCGGATAGACGGTGCCTTCGGTCGGTGAACAGCAGCCCCGGGTCATCTCCGCCACCCGCCGGGCGATCTCGTAGCCGTGGGCCGGTGCCTCGATCAGCGAGCGCAGGATGAAGAGTTTCGACAGGCTCATCTTGATCGTGCCGTTCCAGTAGGCGCGGTCGGTCAGATCCGGCGAGGCCGTCGCAAGGGGGGCAGAGGTGGGCGTAGCTGAGGGCATCGAGCGACCAGGCATTGAGGGGCAAGGTATGGGCGAGCTTATGCCTTGCCCCTCTAGGCGTCAAGTCGGTGTGCGCCAGGGCCGGGGTCCGGGCGCAGGCCAAAGAAAAACCCCGCCGGGGCATTCCGGCGGGGTTGAACGGTCCGGCGGTGATGCGGACGGGCGGCTCAGACGTCGAGGTTGGACACGCTGAGCGCATTGTCCTGGATGAACTCGCGGCGCGGCTCGACCTCGTCGCCCATCAGCTTGGTGAAGATGTCGTCGGCGTCATCGGCCTCGCGCACCTTGACCTGCAGCAGCGAGCGGACGTTGGGATCGAGCGTGGTCTCCCACAGCTGCTCCGGGTTCATTTCGCCAAGGCCCTTGTAGCGCTGCAGGCTGATGCCCTTGCGCCCAATGGCGAAGACGGTCGAGAGGAGGGCCTGCGGACCGCGGATCGGATGCTCCTGGTCCTTGCGCCGCAGCGTTGCCGCCTTGCCATAGATCTCGCGCAGATGCGCGCCATGGGCATCAAGACGACGGGCATCGGCCGACCCGAGCAGGGCCGCATCGATGGTTGCAACCTCCTCCACGCCCCGGACAGTCCGGCTGAAGACCAGGCTGCCGTCATCGCGCACCTCCGACGTCCAGCCCCGCTCGAACTCGTCGGCCAGAATGTCCAGCCGGCGCGCGATATAGGCGGCAGCCTCCTGTGCCTTCTCGACGTCGTGCAGGGTCTCGATGTTGAGCGCGCCGGCAATCGCGGCCTGCTCGACGACGGAGCGGTCATAGCGGGCATGAAGGCCGTCGAGAATGCCGCTGATGGCGCGCGCGGTCTCGACCACCTGGCGCAGATCGGCGCCCATGCGCACCTCACCGGTGGCCAGGGTCAGGGAGGTGTCTTCCAGACCGGTGCTGATGAGATAGTTCTCCAGCGCCGTCTGGTCCTTGAGATACTGTTCCGACTGCCCGCGCTTCACCTTGTAGAGCGGCGGCTGGGCAATGTAGATGTGCCCGCGCTCGATCAGGTCCGGCATCTGGCGGAAGAAGAAGGTCAGCAGCAGCGTGCGGATGTGGGCGCCGTCGACGTCGGCGTCCGTCATGATGATGATCTTGTGATAGCGCAGCTTGTCGATGTTGAACTCTTCCTTGCCGATACCGGTGCCAAGCGCCGTGATCAGCGTTCCGATCTCGTTGGAAGAGAGCATCTTGTCGAAGCGCGCGCGTTCCACGTTCAGGATCTTGCCGCGCAGCGGCAGCACGGCCTGGCGCTCGCGGTGACGTCCCTGCTTGGCGGAACCACCGGCCGAGTCGCCCTCGACAAGGAACAGTTCGGCCTTGGAGGGATCGCGTTCCTGGCAGTCCGCCAGCTTGCCCGGCAGCGAGGCGATGTCCAGCGCGCCCTTGCGCCGCGTCAGCTCGCGCGCCTTGCGCGCCGCCTCGCGGGCCGAGGCTGCTTCCACCACCTTGCCGACGACGGACTTGGCCTTGGCCGGGTTTTCCTCCAGCCAGTCGGCCAGCGCCTGGTTGATCGCGTTCTCGACCACCGGACGGACTTCCGACGAGACCAGCTTGTCCTTGGTCTGCGACGAGAACTTCGGATCCGGCACCTTGACCGACAGGACGCAGGTCAGGCCTTCGCGGCAGTCGTCGCCGGTCAGCTGGACCTTTTCCTTCTTCATCAGCCCGGAGCTTTCGGCGTAGCCGGTCACCTGGCGCGTCAGCGCAGCGCGGAAGCCGGCCAGATGGGTGCCGCCGTCGCGCTGGGGGATGTTGTTGGTGAAGCACAGAACCTGCTCGTGGTAGCTGTCGTTCCACCACATCGCGGCCTCGACGGTGATGCCGTCGCGCTCGGTCATCATGGTGATCGGCGCTTCGAGCAGCGGATGCTTGGTGCGGTCGAGATACCGCACGAAAGCTTCCAGCCCGCCCTCGTAGAACAGCTCGACCTTCTTCTCCTCCACGCCGCGCCGGTCGGTGAGCAGGATGCGGACGCCGGAGTTCAGGAAGGCAAGCTCGCGCAGGCGGTGCTCCAGCGTCGCGAAATCGAACTCGGTGCGGGTGAAGGTCTCCGGCGAGGGCAGGAAGGTGACTTCCGTGCCCTTGCGGCCGTTCGACGGGCCGACCACGGCCAGCGGAGCCTCCGCATCGCCGTGCCGGAAGCGCATGAAATGCTCGTTGCCGCCGCGCCAGATGCGCAGCTCCAGCTTGGTCGACAGGGCATTCACCACCGACACGCCCACGCCGTGCAGGCCGCCCGACACCTTGTAGGAGTTCTGGTCGAACTTCCCGCCGGCATGCAGCTGGGTCATGATCACCTCGGCCGCCGACACGCCTTCCTGCGGATGCAGGTCGGTCGGGATGCCGCGGCCGTTGTCGGTCACGGTCACGGAGCCATCGGCGTTGAGCGTGACGGTCACGTGGTCGGCATGGCCGGCCAGCGCCTCGTCGATCGCATTGTCGACGACCTCGTAGACCATGTGATGCAGGCCGGACCCGTCATCCGTGTCACCGATGTACATGCCCGGTCGCTTGCGCACCGCATCCAGACCCTTCAGCACCTTGATGCTGTCGGCGCCATACTCGGACTGGGCGGTTTCGGAGTTCGGGGTCTCGGTCATACGAATCGGTCGCCAATCGCTCAGGAAGATCAGGATCCCCTTATACGGCACTGGCTTCCAGGTTCAACTCGGACTGGTCCAGAGGGGCCGGCAGGGGCCGGGTAGAGGTGGATAAGGCCACGGAAATCGGGCGGTTTCGCGGCCTCCCGGCTTCAGGTTGCGCCCAGCGGGACGATCTCGCCGCCCTCTGGCAGGTCGGCGAAAAGCTGGGCGTCGGTCCCGGTCATGAACACCTGGCAGTCAAGCCCGACAAGACGCGAGAACAGCGCCTTGCGCCGGCCCGGATCGAGATGCGCGGCCACCTCGTCAAGCAGCAGGATCGGCGTCAGCCCGGACACTGCCGCCGTCAGGTCCGCATGGGCCAGGATGAGGCCGATCAGAAGCGCCTTCTGCTCGCCGGTCGACGCAAGGCCCGCCGGCATCTGCTTGGCCTGATGGATTACGGAGAGATCGGTCCGGTGCGGTCCAGAGAGCGTCCGTCCGGCTGCGCGGTCACGGGCGCGGCCGTCGCGCAGCTGCCGCCGCAACAGGTCTTCCTGGTCGCTGGCGGCCAGACCGGCGGCTGCGGTCTCGAACTCGCCCTCCAGCGACAGATCGGCAACCGGGAACGGCAGGCCGAGCTGCGCCTGCGCCGCGATCCGGTCGCGCAACAGGCTCAGCGTTTCCCGGCGCGCCGCTGCCACGGCCAGGCCGAGACCGGCGAGCTGCTGCTCGACCGCATCGAGCCAGGCGGCCGATCCGCCGGTGTCCAGGAGCCGGTTGCGGTGGCTGAGCGCCTTCTCCAGATCGTTCACCCGCCGGCCATGCGCAGGGTCGATGGACAGGGTGAGACGGTCGAGAAACCGCCGCCGGTCGCCGGCCGGCCCCGTGAACAGCCCGTCCATGGCCGGAACCAGCCACAGGACACGCACATGCTCCAGGAGGGCTTCGGACGATCTCGCCTCGGCACCGTCGATCCGCACCCGGCGACCGCTGTCTCCGCCCGCATAGCCGGTGCCGATCTGGACATCGCCAAGAGGACCGTTGAGCGTTGCCGCCACCGCCCACGTGCCGTCGCCGTCGCGCCGGGCAATCTCGGGCAGGGCAGCGCGGCGCAGCCCGCGGCCGGCAGACAGGAAGGAGATGGCCTCCAGCACATTGGTCTTGCCGATGCCGTTGTTGCCAACGAGCGCAACAAGACGCCCGGCCGGCGTCAGCGCCAGCCGGCTGTAGTTCCGGAAATCGGTCAGAAGCAGCCGGTCAATGGCCACCGGAGCCGGCGATGTCATCGGTTCTCACCTGGCCTCAAGGTCGTGCCCGGCCAAGCGCCGGCGCGTCAGACACGCATCGGCATCAGCACGAACAGGCAGTCGTCGGTGGCGTGATCCTGAACCAGGGTCGGTGAACCGGAATCCGCAAGGCGGAACAGCGCCGTATCGCCGGAGAGCTGGCCGGCGATGTCGAGCAGGTAGCGCGAGTTGAAGCCGATTTCCATCGGATCCGCATCATACTCGACGGCAAGCTCTTCGGTTGCGCTGCCCGAGTCCGGGTTGTTCACGGCCAGCACGAGCCGGCCTTCGGAGAGCGACAGCTTCACCGCGCGGCCCCGTTCGGAGGAGATCGTCGACACGCGATCAACCGCCTCCTTGAACTCGTCACGGTCGACACGCAGCTCCTTGTCATTGTGCTGCGGGATGACGCGGCCGTAGTCGGGGAAGGTGCCGTCGATCAGTTTCGACGTCAGCACGACCGGCCCGTTCGTCACGCGGATCTTGGTTTCCGACAGCTCGACCGAGACTTCCGCCTCGCGGTCCTCGAGCAGCTTCTGGATCTCGCCGACCGTCTTGCGCGGCACGATCACGCCCGGCATGCCGATCGCGCCCTGCGGCGCGGGCACCTCGGCCTGGGCAAGGCGGTGGCCATCGGTGGCGACCGCACGCACCATCTGCCCGTTCTGCCCGGTCACCGTATGCAGGTAGATGCCGTTCAGATAGTAGCGCGTCTCCTCGGTGGAGATGGCAAACTGGGTCGTGTCGATCAGCTTTCGGATCGCACCGGCCGTCAGCACGAACTGGTGCGGGAAGGTGCCGGCGGTCAGGTCGGGGAAGTCCGCCTCGGGCAGCATCTGCAGCGCAAAGCGCGACCGGCCGGCCCGCAGCTCCAGGGTCGAGCCGTCGCTGTTCGTCTCCAGCACCACCTGCGAGCCCTCGGGGAGCTTGCGCACGATGTCATAGATCATGTGCGCCGGCACCGTCGTGGCCCCGGGCACCTCGATCATGGCCGGAACGGTCTCCACCACTTCCAGATCCAGGTCGGTCGCCTTCAGCTTGAGGGCGCCCTGTTCGGCCCGCAGGAGCACGTTCGACAGGATCGGAATGGTGTTGCGGCGCTCGACAACCCGGTGGACGTGGGTCAGGGACTTGAGGAGGTCGGTCCGCTCGAGGGTCGCTTTCATGACGCGTTGTCCATGTACTCGTGGGCCGTGATTGTTTCCGGCTCTGGATACAGTTGCTGCCGCTTGCGCGGCATGGGGCACCGAACGTGCCCTTAATGCAGCGCAAAAGCAAGAGGGGCGCCCCTGCGGACGCCCCCGATGTTCCCGTTATTCCCGCAACCCGCTCACGCGTCGAGCATGCGCTTCAGGAGTTCCAGCTCCTGCGCCAGCGCCACGTCGGCGCGGGCCATTTCCTCGATCTTGCGCACGGCGTGCAGCACCGTGGTGTGGTCGCGGTTGCCGAAGCGGCGGCCGATCTCCGGCAGGGACCGCGGGGTCATCACCTTCGCCAGATACATGGCGATCTGGCGCGGGCGCACGATGGTGCGGGTCCGGCGCGCCGACAGGAGGTCGGCCTTGGTGACGTTGTAGTGCTTGGAGACGATCCGCTGGATGTCCTCGATCTTCACCCGGCGCGGTTCGCTCGAGCGGATCAGGTCGCGGAGGGTCATCTCCGCCATTTCCTGGGTGATCGGCTGGTTGGTCAGCTGGTTGTGCGCAACAAGGCGGTTGAGCGCGCCTTCGAGGTCACGCCCCGACGAGACCACATGCCGGGCCACATAGTCGAGCACGCTGTCGGGCACGGTGAAGTTCGGGTAGGACTTGCGCATGCCGGCCACGCGCGCCGACAGGATGTTGCGGCGCAGGCTGAAGTCCGGCTCGGCAATGCCGACCACGAGACCGCCCGACAGGCGCGACCGGACGCGGTCATCCAGCGTGTCGAGTTCGGACGGGGCACGGTCCGCCGCCACGATCACCTGGCGGGCGCCATCGATCAGGGCGTTGAGGGTGTGGCAGAACTCCTGCTGCACCTGCTTGCCGTGCAGGAACTGCATGTCGTCGATGAGCAGGAGGTCGATGGTGCGCAGGGTTTCCTTGAAGGACAGCGCCGACTGGGCCTTCAGCGCCGCGACAAAGCGGTACATGAAGTGTTCGGCGGTCAGATAGAGCACCTTGCGCCCGGCCGCGCGGGCCTTGGCGGCAACGGCCTGCATGAGATGGGTCTTGCCCAGTCCAACCGACGCATGGAGGTAAAGCGGGTTGAACGTGACGGCGCCACCGGCGGCGACCTGCTTGGCGGCGGCCAGGGCGAGGCCATTGGACTCGCCCTCGACAAAGGTCTCGAAGGTGTATTTCGGGTCGAGCGCGGCACCCTGGAGGATGTCACGGGCGCTGGAGTCCGCCTCGGCCCGGGCAAGGGCAGCCGTGGCGGCCTGCGCCGCGGCGACGGCATTGGGCTCGCTGAGGGTGATCGGGCGCTGCTCCGGCGCGGCAGTGGCGACGACCGGGCGGGCGGGCGCCGGCATGCTGCTGGCCATCGGCATCTCGGGCTGGCGCGGACGGGTCGCGCCGCGGACGGTCAGCTCGATGCGATGGACGTTCTCGCATTCGCGCTGCCACAGTCCCATCAGCCGGTCGCGGTAATGCGACTGGATCCACTGCTTGAGAAAGCGGGTGGGAACCGACAGGCGAACGGTGCCGTCGGTGTTCTCTTCCAGATCCACACGGGCGAACCAGCTCGTGAAGACATCATCGCCCAGTTCGGCACGCAAGCGCGTCTTCACGCGGTTCCATTGCTCGGAGCCCATATCGTCCTGAATATGCATGTCGCCTCGCCTCCGTCGTCATGCCTGGTCCCGGTCCGCCACAGTCCGGGCCCACTTGCCTAGATTGATGCCGCTTTGCGGCTGTTGTCGTGAACACCCCCGATCCGGGAGTGGTAAGAAGTCGAGCCGACAGATCCTGTGCGGGACGCGGCCCTGGCCACCCCGCCAATCTTCGGCTCTGGAAACTGGATCGGTCCTTAGCTCTGGACCCAGGGAAGGCCGCGTGCCTTCCAGCCCCCGACAGCGCCACGGTGTCCGTCAGGCCCCACTGGCCCCTCGAACCCGTCGGCGATGTTGTAGCAGGGCCCGTAGCCTGCCGCGGTCATGGCGAGCGCGGCATTCAGGCTGCGCGCCCCCGACCTGCAGAGGAAATAGATGGGCGCCGTCTTGGCTATGCCCCTGCGGACCAGCTCGTTGCCGAGTGTCTCGACAAAGTCCGGGACCGGTGTCCCGGCGGGATAGCCCTGCCATTCGACAAAGAGCGTATCCTTGCCTGCCGCGCGCAGATCGGGAATTCCGACGAAATTCCACTCGGCCCGCGTGCGGACGTCGACCAGGACCGCGTCCCGGTCTGAGGTCACTTGCTGGTAAGCCGTCTCGACGTCAACGTCTCCGGCGTAAGGCATAGATTTCGACAAAAGGCCCCCTTCGCAACATGTCAGTGTTGCGCTGTGTCGATCCTGATGCTGAGGAGATTTTGAGTAAGTTCAGGCGCTCTTACTTGCAGAACAGAGAACGAGCGACGGCATACTCAAACAACACCCAGAATTTTTCGGAGGGAGACCTGATGGAGTAGCCATGATCGTTGTCTGGTCCATGCACTGTGTAGTTTTTTATTTAAGTTTCGAGCTTGGCCCGATGAAGTGACCATACACAGGCACCTTGGGTCGGGCAACAGCCACTCGTTAACAAAATCCGACACATCAGGTCTCCCGCAGCGTCAGATCCTGCCGCCAAAATGGCCTCGTTCCAGCAAATCCGTTTTGACTCAACGTCTTTTCGCAGTGCTCGTCCGGCGCCCCGGTTTGTGGCCGGGAGACCAAAAAATTTTGCCGCGTCCCGCTTGACTCAAACCGAATCCGGCAGAGGGCCATCGGTCTTTTCCAACATATCGCTAAGTGCATGATATATATGGAAAAAATATGGCAGACCCAGATCATGGAAAAAGCCGGAAACAGGGTAGGAAGTTAGTCGGTTGGCAATTATCTCAGGCGATCCGGCTAACAAAAAAACCCGGCCTTTGGAGCCGGGTTTTCGACATGCCGATAGGCTTGTCTCAGGCCTTGAGAGCCTTCACGCGAGCGTTCAGACGCGACACCTTGCGCGAGGCGGTGTTGGCGTGAACGACGCCCTTCGATGCAGCGCGCATCAGCTCCGGCTGTGCGGCCTGAAGAGCTGCAGTGGCCGCGGCGTGATCGCCGGAAGCGATCGCCTCCTCGACCTTGCGCAGGAAGGTGCGCACGCGGCTGCGACGTGCCTTGTTAACGGCCGTCCGGCGGGCAATCTTGCGGGCCGCCTTCTTGGCCGAGGGAGTGTTGGCCATTGGCTCAATCCTGGTCCGAGTGTGAAACTAAAAACCCGATCAACATCGGAGCGCAAACCCTTACGGTCGATCATGCTCCGCGTCAAACGAATTCGGCGGCGCGCTGGACGCCACCGATTGGGCGTGGCTTATAGTCGGGCGGGCGAAAGTCGTCAATGCCAAACCCGCCCGACGGCGCGTTATTTGTTGCGGAACTGCGGCGCGCGCTTCTCGATGAAGGCGGCCATGCCCTCGCTCTGGTCATCCGTCGCGAAGGCGGCATGGAACATCCGCCGCTCGAAGCGGATGCCTTCCGCCAGCGAGGTCTCATAGGCGCGATTGACGCTCTCCTTCGTCATCATCACCACCGGGAGCGAGAAGTCGGCGATCTTTTCCGCCACCTTGAGGACCTCCTCCATCAGGTCATCGAGCGGCACGACACGGGAGACGAGACCGGAGCGTTCGGCCTCGGCCGCATCCATCATGCGCCCGGTCAGGCACATTTCCATCGCCTTGGACTTGCCGACGAACCGGGTCAGGCGCTGGGTGCCGCCGGCACCCGGCAGGACGCCGAGGGTGATCTCGGGCTGGCCGAACTTGGCATTGTCGGCACAGATGATGAAGTCGCACATCATCGCCAGCTCGCAGCCGCCGCCGAGCGCATAGCCGGCGACCGCGGCGATGACCGGCTTGCGGTTCCGCGCCACCCGGTCCCAGGGCGTGATGAGATCGCCCATGTAGGCCTTGGCGAAGTCGAAGGGCTGCATCTCCTTGATGTCGGCGCCGGCGGCGAAGGCCTTCTGCGAGCCCGTAATGATGACGCAGCCGACGCGCTCGTCAGCCTCGTAGGCATCCAGGGCGGCGGCAACTTCCGCCATCAGGGCCGCGCTCAGCGCGTTCAGGGCCTTCGGCCGGTTCAGCGTGATGATGCCGACCTTGCCGCGCTTTTCGGTCAGGATGTTCTCGTATGCCATGGATGTCCTCCGCTTGATGCGCGATCCGCGCTGGTCCGCTGCCTGACGTCTGCCCGCCACCGGTGCCGGCCGGCGGGCGGCCATCCCGGTGCCCCGTCCCGCCGCCCGGGCTGGGTCCGGCGGGTCCCGGCTGCGCGCGGGGCGGTCCCGTCAGGGCTGCGCGATGCCGTCTGGGCGCAGGCTGGATATCGGCCTGCCGCCGCGTGGCACAAGGGGTAACGGAGCCCCTGACGGCTGGCAAGGGAGCCAAAGGGCCGGTCGGCGCCGACCGTGTGCCGCGCGGGGCAGTCTCAGCGCTGGCAGGACGGGCAGTGAAACGTCGAGCGGCCGGCCTGGACGAGCCGCGCGACGGTGCCCCGGCAGCCGGGCGTGCGGCAGGGTTCGCCCTCGCGGCCATAGACGGCGAAACTGTGCTGGAAGTAACCGAGCGTGCCGTCGGTCTGGGCATGGTCGCGCAGCGTGGATCCGCCGGCGAGGATCGCCTCCTCGAGCACCTCCCGGATGGATCGGGCCAAAGTCTCGCGCAGGGCCCTGCGGCTGCGCTGCGGGCCGCAGATCTCGCCGGCTGCCCGTTCGGGCGACAGGCCGGAGCGCCACAGTGCCTCGCAGACATAGATGTTGCCAAGCCCGGCAATCAGCCGCTGGTCGAGCAGTGCCGCCTTCAGCGGGGTGCGCTTGTCCCGGAACAGACCGTCGAGCACCTCCCCGTCGAGCCGGTTGCCGAGCGGCTCCAGACCCATCCGGGCAAAGAGGGGATGGCCCGCAAGGTCCGCCCGCCGGACCATCTGCATGAACCCGAAGCGGCGCGGGTCGTTGTAGACGATCCGGGTCACGGCCGTGTCGCCGTCCGCTCCGGGCGCCGAGAGGTGAAACACGACATGGTCATGCTTCTCGTCACGCGACCGGGCATGGGTGAACTCACCAGGGAGGTGGCTCTCGCCCGCCGCCTCGACCCGGAACGAGCCGGACATGCCCAGATGCATGACCACCACCTCGCCGTCGTCGAGATCCGCGAGCAGATACTTCGCCCGCCGCGACAGGGCTGCGACACGTCGTCCCTCGACGCGCTCGGCAAAGCGGTCCGGGAAGGGGAAGCGCAGATCAGGCCGGTGGCACTCCAGCCGCAGGATGCGGGCCCCCTCGAAACTGGGCGCAAGGCCACGGCGAACGGTCTCGACTTCCGGCAACTCGGGCATGGACGGAGGGTTCCCTCAAAAATCACTAGGCGGGCAAGGGGGGCCGCCTATATGACACGCATGACACGAGTTGGCGCGCCGGAGCAACAATGGCGCCGGTGCGCAGGTGGATCATGGACTGGATCATAGACTGAAACAGGGGCTGGATCCGCCGTTGGCCCGACCGAACCCGGGCTGCCGCCATCCCCGGCAGCCGAGGAGAGACCCGCATGACTGACGAGACCGCTGCGGCCGGCGCCGCCTATCCCGGCACCCGTGATCCGCGCGAGATGCCGACGAGCTTCGGCTTCCGGACCGTGCGCGAGGGCGAGAAGCAGGGCCTGGTCAACGATGTCTTTCACAAGGTGGCGACCCGCTACGACATCATGAACGACCTGATGTCGGGCGGCATGCACCGGCTCTGGAAGGATGCGATGGTCTCCGTCCTGGCGCCTCCGCGCCAGCCGGGCCGCGGCTGGCGCGTGCTCGATGTGGCGGGCGGAACCGGCGACATCGCCACCCGCATCGTCGAGCGCTCCGATCGCCAGGTCGAGGCGGTCGTGCTCGACATCAACGGGTCCATGCTGGCGGTGGGACAGGACCGGGCCGACAAGGCCGGCCTTGCCGGCTCGATCACCTTCACCCAGGGCAATGCCGAAGTGCTGCCCTTCCCGGACCGGACCTTCGACGCCTACACGATCGCCTTCGGCATCCGCAACGTGCCCGACATTCCCAAGGCCTTGCGCGAGGCCCATCGCGTGCTCAGGCGCGGCGGCCGCTTCCTCTGCCTCGAATTCTCCGAGGTCGAGATGCCGGTCCTCGACAAGGTCTATGACGCCTTCTCCTTCCACGCCATTCCGGCCATCGGCAAGGCGGTGACCGGGGACGGCGATCCCTACAAGTACCTCGTTGAATCCATTCGCAAGTTCCCGAACCAGGACCGCTTTGCCGAAATGATCCGGGAGGCCGGGTTCGAGAAGGTCACCTTCCGCAACTACACCGGTGGCATCGCCGCGCTGCATTCGGGATGGAAGCTCTGAGCCCATGGCGCTGATGATCCGTCCCTTCCTGCGGCTGGTGCAGGCCGGCTACGTCCTGGCGCGTGAAGGCGTGTTCGGGCTCGCCAACCTGCCTGACCTTCCGGCCGGCCCGCGCCTCGCCCTGCGTCTCGCCCGACTGGTCGAGCGCCGCTCGGTGCGGGACAAGAGCGCGCGGTTGCGCCTGTCGGACGCGATGAACCGTCTCGGCCCGTCCTACGTGAAGCTTGGCCAGTTCCTCGCCACCCGCGCCGATGTGGTCGGCAAGGAAGCCGCAGCGGAGCTGTCGCATCTGCAGGATCGTCTGCCCGCGTTTCCGGCGGCCGAGGCCCGTGCCCAGGTGGCCGAGCAGTTGATGCGGCCGGTCGACGAGCTGTTCGTCGAGTTCGGCGATCCGGTCGCGGCGGCCTCGATCGCGCAGGTGCATCCGGCGCTGGTGCGCCAGCCGGACGGATCGCTGCGCAAGATGGCGGTCAAGGTGCTGCGTCCCGGCGTGGCCCGCAGGTTCCAGAACGATCTCGAGAGCTTCTATCTCGTCGCCCGACTGGCGGAGCGCTTCGTGCCGGCTGCCCGGCGTCTGCGCCCGGTCGCCGTGGTCGACACGCTCGCCCGTTCCGTGGCGCTGGAGATGGATTTCCGTCTGGAAGCCGCCGCCCTGTCGGAAATGGCCGAGAACACCGCCGGAGACCCCGGCTTCCGCGTGCCCGCCGTCGACTGGACCCGCAGCGCCAAGGGGGTGCTGACGATGGAGTGGATCGAGGGCCGCAAGCTCTCGGACGTGGCCGGGATCACCGCCGACGGCATGGATCTGGAGGCGCTGGGCGCCAGCGTGATCCAGAGTTTCCTGCGCCACACGCTGCGCGACGGCTTCTTTCACGCCGACATGCATCAGGGCAATCTGTTCGTCGAGCCGGACGGGACACTGGTGGCGGTCGACTTCGGCATCACCGGTCGCCTCGGCAAGGCCGAGCGGCGCTTCCTCGCGGAGATCCTCTACGGCTTCATCACCCGCGACTATCGCCGGGTCGCGGAGGTCCATTTCGAGGCAGGCTACGTCCCCGCCGACCAGGATGTCGATGTCTTTGCCCAGGCCATCCGTGCCATTGGCGAGCCGATCCACGGCCACGACGCCTCCGAGATCTCCATGGCCCGCCTGCTGACGCAGCTGTTCGAGGTCACCGAACTGTTCCAGATGAGCACGCAGCCGCAGCTGATCATGCTGCAGAAGACCATGGTGGTGGTCGAGGGCGTGGCGCGAACGCTCAATCCGCGCCTCGACATGTGGCGCACGGCCGAGCCCGTCGTCTCCGGCTGGATTGCCGGCAACCTCGGCCCGGTCGGACGGCTGCGCGACATCGGCTCCGGGCTGACGGCGCTGGGCCGGATCGCCTCGGACCTGCCGATCTTCGCCGACCGCATCGGCCGGCTGTCGCAGGAGATGGAGCGGATGGTCGAGAAGGGCCTGCGCTTCGATCCGGACACGGCCGACGCCATCGGCCGGGCGGAGGCGCGCCACAGCCGCTCGGGCCGTCTGGCGCTGTGGGTGATCGCGATCGCGCTGGCGGCGCTGGCTCTCCGGGCCTGGGTCTGACGCTCAGGCGGCGCGTGTCACCCGTCTCAGTGTCAGGTTGATCCGTCCGCCGTCCCGCAGCAGGGTCGAGGTGCCCGGATAGAGCCGGTCGATGCCATGAAAGGCCAGACGTGCCGCGCCGCCCAGCAGGGCCACGTCTCCGGAGGCCAGCCGCACCGACAGGGTCGGATCGTTGCGCTTCTGTCCGCCGATGCGGAACAGGGCGCTGTCGCCCAGCGAGACGGAGACCACCGGTGCGTCGAACGTGTCCTCGTCCCGGTCCTGATGCAGCCCCATGCGCGCATCCCCCGTATAGAAGTTGATCAGGCAGGCTTCCGGTGGCGGAGCGTCCGGCGCCAGCTCGGTCCAGAGCGCGGTCAGCACGGCCGGCATGGCCGGCCAGGGGCGACCTGTCACCGGATGCAGTGGCTGGTACCGGTAGCCGCGCAGGTCCGACACCCAGCCCAGCGGGCCGCAGTTGCTCATGCGCACCGAAAAGGGCTTGCCGGTGCGCGGCATCACCGGTGTGAACAGCGGCGCCTCGGTAATGACCTGCCGCAGCTCGGCCACCAGCGCTTCCTGTGCCGGGCGGTCGAAGTGCCCGGGCAGATGGCGGAACCCGGACGGAAGGCTGGCGCGTCGACGGCCGCCCGGCGTGGCCGGACCCTGCGCCGGACCGGCGTGGTGCCCGTGAAGGTCCCCGTTACCGTCCCCGTTACCGTCCCCGTTTCTGGCATTGGCGTCGGCCCCGCCGTCTCCCCGGTTCTCTGCGGCCATGCTGTCTCCCCATTCTGACTGGTGGCCCCCGCGCGAGGCTTGCCCGGACCTGACCTGGCCGGCACGCCGCCGGGGGGCAACGGCTGTTTCCGCCGCCTCGGTAACCCTTTGCGAAGGTTTCCCCGCCACTGCTGGAGCGGCGAAACTCCATTGGCGAGTGCCTTGCGGGCCAACGCGCGTCAACCTATATAGCGGTCAAGCCCCGCGCTTTCAGGCCTTCGGTGCCGGAGATGCTCCAAAGCTGGTGCAGCTCCCGGACAGCAACGGCGCAGGCAGCGCGATGTCAGCCCGGAGGCTGGCGGCTCATCGTGAATAGGGGCCGGATCGACGCCGTCTCGGGTCCTTCCGGTTTGCTGGAAAGAGAGGATGAAATGGCAAAGGTCATTGGTATCGACCTCGGCACGACCAACTCGTGCGTCGCCGTCATGGACGGCAAGGATGCGAAGGTGATCGAGAATTCGGAAGGCGCACGCACCACGCCTTCGATGGTCGCCTTCACCGACGACGGTGAGCGTCTTGTCGGTCAGCCGGCCAAGCGTCAGGCTGTCACCAACCCCACCAACACGCTGTTCGCCGTGAAGCGCCTCATCGGCCGCCGCTACGACGACCCGACCGTGGCCAAGGACAAGGGCCTCGTCCCCTATGACATCGTCAAGGCGGACAATGGCGACGCCTGGGTCTCGGCCAACGGCAACAAGTATTCCCCGTCGCAGATTTCGGCCTTCATCCTGCAGAAGATGAAGGAAACCGCCGAGAGCTATCTCGGCGAGACCGTGACCCAGGCGGTCATCACCGTCCCGGCCTATTTCAACGACGCCCAGCGTCAGGCCACCAAGGACGCGGGCAAGATCGCCGGTCTCGAGGTCCTGCGCATCATCAACGAGCCGACGGCTGCCGCGCTGGCCTATGGTCTCGACAAGAACGACGGCAAGACCATCGCGGTCTATGACCTTGGCGGCGGTACCTTCGACGTCTCCGTGCTGGAGATCGGCGACGGCGTGTTCGAGGTGAAGTCCACCAACGGCGACACGTTCCTCGGCGGTGAAGACTTCGACATGCGTCTGGTCGACTACCTGGCGTCCGAGTTCAAGAAGGATCAGGGCATCGACCTGAAGAACGACAAGCTCGCCCTGCAGCGCCTCAAGGAAGCTGCGGAAAAGGCCAAGATCGAGCTGTCGTCCTCGTCGCAGACCGAGATCAACCTGCCCTTCATCACCGCCGATGCCTCCGGTCCGAAGCACCTGACCATGAAGCTGACGCGCGCCAAGTTCGAGAGCCTCGTGGAGGACCTCGTCCAGCGCACGATCGAGCCCTGCAAGGCTGCGCTGAAGGACGCCGGTCTCGTGGCCGGGCAGATCGACGAAGTGGTTCTCGTCGGCGGCATGACCCGCATGCCGAAGATCCAGGAAGTCGTGAAGACCTTCTTCGGCAAGGAGCCGCACAAGGGCGTGAACCCGGACGAGGTGGTGGCCATGGGTGCTGCCATCCAGGCCGGCGTGCTGCAGGGTGACGTCAAGGACGTGCTGCTGCTCGACGTGACCCCGCTGTCGCTCGGCATCGAGACGCTGGGTGGCGTGTTCACCCGTCTGATCGACCGCAACACCACGATCCCGACCAAGAAGAGCCAGACCTTCTCGACCGCCGAGGACAACCAGAGCGCCGTGACGATCCGGGTGTTCCAGGGTGAGCGCGAGATGGCCGCGGACAACAAGATGCTCGGCCAGTTCGACCTCATGGGCCTGCCGCCCGCCCCGCGTGGCGTGCCGCAGATCGAGGTGACCTTCGACATCGACGCCAACGGCATCGTCAACGTGTCGGCGAAGGACAAGGGCACCGGCAAGGAGCAGCAGATCCGCATCCAGGCCTCCGGCGGTCTCTCCGACGCCGACATCGAGAAGATGGTCAAGGACGCGGAAGCCCACGCCGACGAGGACAAGAAGCGCCGCGAGCTGGTGGAAGCCCGCAACCAGGGTGAGTCCCTGCTGCATTCCACCGAGAAGTCCCTCAAGGACTACGGCGACAAGGTCTCTGCCGCCGACAAGGGCGCGATCGAAAGCGCGCTGGCCGCGCTGAAGACCGCGCTCGCCAGCGAGGACGTGGCGGACATCCAGTCCAAGACGCAGGCTCTGGCCGAGGCGTCGATGAAGCTGGGCGAGGCCATGTACAAGGCATCGCAGGCCGAGGCCGAAGGCGGCTCTGCCGGGTCGGCCGGCGCGGCCAAGGACGATGTCGTCGATGCGGACTTCGAGGAAGTCAAGGACGACGACAAGAAGTAAGACACGCTCCGGCGCGGTCCGATGCGGGCCGCGCCGGACGGTTTTCGATTGCATGTGAACGGATTTGCAGCAAAGAGCGGACGGGCAGTCGCGCCGCTTGGGCGCAAGGCGAGGCCCTGCGGGCATGGTGGCTGACAGGTGGCCGCCCCGGGTGCCCGTGAGCATCCAGCGAGTACCCTGATATGGCAAAGCGCGATTACTACGAAGTCCTGGGCGTTGCGCGCAGCGCGGATGAAAAGACGCTGAAGAGCGCCTATCGCAAGCTCGCGATGCAATACCACCCGGACCGCAATCCGGGCGACGCCTCGGCCGAGGACCTGTTCAAGGAAGTCAACGAAGCCTATGACGTCCTGAAGGACGGACAGAAGCGTGCGGCCTACGACCGCTTCGGCCATGCCGCCTTCGAGAACGGTGGCGGCGGCGGTGGCGGTTTCGGCGCGCATTCGCACGACTTCGCCTCCACCATGTCCGACATCTTCGAGGAATTCTTCGGCATGGGGGGTGGCGGCGGCCGCCGTTCCGGCGGCCGTGAACGCGGCGCCGACCTGCGCTACAATCTCGAGATCACCCTGGAAGAGGCCTTCGCCGGCAAGACGGTCGAGATCGAGGTGCCGACCTCGATCACCTGCCAGCCCTGCGGAGGCTCCGGAGCCAAGCCCGGCTCCAGCCCGACCACCTGCCGCACCTGCGGCGGCTCGGGCAGGGTGCGCGCGGCCCAGGGCTTCTTCACGCTGGAGCGGACCTGCCCGAGCTGCCAGGGCCGTGGCCAGGTCGTCACCGATCCCTGCACCAACTGCGGTGGCGTCGGGCGCGTCACGCAGGAGCGCACGCTCTCCGTCAACATTCCCGCCGGCATCGAGGACGGCACCCGTGTCCGCGTCGCCGGCGAAGGCGAGGCGGGCCTGCGCGGCGGGCCGAGTGGCGATCTCTACATCTTCCTGTCGATCAAGCCGCACGAGTTCTTCCAGCGCGACGGCGCCGATCTCTATTGTCGCGTGCCGATCTCGATGACCACGGCGGCACTCGGGGGCCAGTTCGACGTGCCGACGGTCGACGGCGGCACCACGCGGGTGAAGGTTCCCGAGAGCACCCAGACCGGAAAGCAGTTCCGCCTGAAGGGCAAGGGCATGCCGGTCATGCGCTCCAGCCAGCACGGCGACATGTACATCCAGGTGACGGTCGAAACGCCGACGAATCTCACCAAGCGCCAGCGCGAGCTTCTGGCAGAGTTCGAGAAGGAAAGCTCCGGCGAGAACAATCCCGAATCGACGGGGTTCTTTGCCCGGGTAAGGGATTTCCTCGACAATCTCGGCAGTTAGCGCGCGGTGACGCAAGCGTGATGCAAGTCTGGTCTTGAAATGGCCACGCTTGGTTTCCTAGATGGAAACCATCGTAAAAAGGACGGAACCGATGGCTGCTCACAAGGTACTCGATCACAAGAGCCTGCTGGACAAGGTGAAGGACGAATTCCGGTTCTTCCGCAGCTGGATCGACAGTCCGCTCACCATGGGCGCGGTCAGTCCGTCCGGCCCGGAGCTGGCCCGACGCATCGCCTCCTTCGTTCCCGTCCGCGCCGGCGGGCGCTATCTGGAGCTTGGACCGGGCACCGGTGTGGTCACCAAGGCCATCTTCGAGCGTGGTGTCGCGCAGCGGGACCTGACCGCCATCGAGTACAGCCCGGACTTCTGCCATCTCCTGCGCCAGCGTTACCCCGGCATGACCACCGTCCAGGGCGATGCCTATTCGCTGCGCGAGACCCTTGGTCCCGACAGCGAGATCCGCACCGGCAGCCTGGCCGCCATCGTCTCCGGCCTGCCGCTCTTCACCAAGCCGGTGGCGCAGCGGCGTGCGCTGATCCTCGAGGCGCTGGACCTGCTGGAGCCCGGCGCGCCGTTCATCCAGTTCTCCTACGCCCTCGTGCCGCCGGTGAAGCCGGAAGCCGGCCTGTTCGACCTGGCCCGCACCGACTGGATCTGGGCCAACCTGCCGCCGGCCCGCGTCTGGGTGTACCGTCGCCCGGCCTGACGCGCAGGGCGAGAACGGTCTGCCACGGCCCTGCGCAACGGCGGTCTGCCCTGACCTTGCGGTCTTGCCCGCGCCGGCACACGCCCCGCGCGGCGGGGATGCCGCGCCTGGGCGCCCGCTGCCGGCGCGGGCCGGGTCATTGAACTTTCATCGATATCGCCCCAGTTTGGCTCCTGTGCCGCCCGGTCTGCGGTCCCACCTCGGGGAGTTCCCATGCGCCATCCCAGAATTCTCGTCTTTTCCGGCTCCAGCCGGAGCGGTTCCTTCAACACCCAGCTGGCCGCGCTGGTCGCCAAGCATCTGGCCCTCGGCGACGCGGATGTGACCCGGATCTCGCTCGCCGACTATCCGATGCCGATCTATGACGGCGATCTGGAGCAGGAGAAGGGTGTTCCGGAACACGCGCACAAGCTGAAGCGCCTGATGCAGGAACATCAGGGCGTCTTCATCGCCTGTCCCGAATACAACACCGCGATCACGCCCCTGCTGAAGAACACGCTGGACTGGCTGAGCCGGCTCAACGATCCGGGCGAACCGCCGGCGGCGGCCTTCAAGAACCGCGTCTTCGCCATCGGTGCGGCCTCCACGGGGGCGCTGGGGGGCATCCGCGGTCTCATCGGCATGCGCACGATCCTGGAAGTCGGTCTCGGGGCCCTGGTGCTGCCGGAAATGGTCTCCGTGCCGGGCGCAGGCGATGCCTTCGACGCCAAGGGCGACCTGAAGAACGAGCGCAGCGCCGGCGCGCTTGAAGCCATGGTCAAGCGCCTGCTGGCCGAGACCCGCGGCCGGGGGTAAGCAGCCCCGCGGCCCTGCGTCCTCAAACGGTGTCTTGGCGCGGGCGGGATGGATCCCTAGATTGTGAGCAACGACGCGGCGGCCCGGGTGGCCGCCGCTTGCCTTTGGCAGGATTGCCGGGGCAGCAGAAACGGACAGTTCAAGATGAATTCAGACCACGGAATGGGCACCTGGCACGGCACCACAATCCTGATGGTGCGCAAGGGGGGACGCGTCGTCATTGCCGGCGACGGGCAGGTCTCGCTCGGGCCGACGGTGATCAAGAACACCGCCCGCAAGGTTCGCCCGCTGGCCAAGGGGGCCGTGATCGGCGGCTTCGCGGGCGCAACGGCGGATGCCTTCACCCTGTTCGAGCGGCTGGAAGCCAAGCTGGAACAGTATCCCGGCCAACTGATGCGGGCCTGCGTCGAGCTGGCCAAGGACTGGCGCACCGACCGGTACCTGCGGCGTCTCGAGGCGATGATGCTGGTCGCTGACAGGGATGTCTCGCTGGTCCTCACCGGCACCGGCGACGTGCTGGAGCCGGAAGGCGGGGTGATGGGCATCGGTTCGGGCGGCAACTTTGCCCTCGCGGCGGCCCGTGCCCTTGTCGACACCGATCTGGATGCCGAGGCCATCGCGCGCAAGGCGATGGGCATCGCCGCCGACATATGCGTCTACACGAACGGCAACCTGACCATCGAAAGCCTGGACAGCAGCCGCTGATCCTGGCCCTTCACCGGGTGCGCATGGATGACGAACGAGGCCTTCACACGCGAGGATCTGCAAGGTGCGATGCGCGCCGGCATCCTCTCGCCGCCGCAGCTGGAAGCCCTCTCGGCCTATCTGGACGGCCTGCGGCAGCCGTCGATGTCGGGCATCGATGCCGAGGAGCTTCGCTTCGTGCGCGGGTTCCATGACATCTTCATCACCATCGGTCTCCTCACCCTGCTGAGCGGCCTGTTCTTCCTCATGGGCTTCTCGGACACTTGGGCTCTCGGTTTTTCCGCCCAGGCCGTGGTGATCTGGGGCCTGTCCGAGGTGTTCGCCCGCCGGATGCGCCTCGCCTTGCCCTCCTTCGTGCTGTCCGTGCTGTTCCTGCCGGCCACCCTGCTGGCGCTGGTCTTCGGTGTGGCGGCGCTCATGGAGGCGCGCCTGCCCGGGTCGCAGACGAGCTGGAACGGGGCCATGGGCGCGGTCGAAGGGCTGCCGCTCGTGCTCCTGACCGCGGCAGCGACGGCCATCGCGGCCGTCCATTACGCGCGCTTCCACGTGCCGGTGGGCGTGGCCGTGATCGCGGCCGGCGGGATGTCCTGCCTCGTTGCGATACTGGCTGCGGTCGATCCGTTGCGTGTCGACAACCATCTGCCCTGGCTTGGTCTTGCGGCCGGTCTCGCCGCCTTCGCACTTGCCATGCGTTTCGACAGCCGTGACCTGAGCCGGCGAACGATCACGAGCGACAAGGCCTTCTGGCTGCATTTCCTGGCAGCTCCCCTGCTGGTGCATTCGACGCTGATGCTGATGCTCTCCGGGCTGGAGGGCGCCGGCGCGGGCGACATCCTGCAGGCCCTGGTGATGCTCTCCCTCGTGGTGGTGCTGGCGCTGGTGGCTGTTCTGGTGGACCGCCGGGCGATCCTCGTCTCGGGGCTCGGCTATTTCGGCGTTGCCATCAGCATGCTGCTGCTGAGTGCCGAGGTGTCCGATACGGTCGGCACGTCGATCGCGCTCCTGGTGCTGGGGAGCTTCATCCTGCTGCTCGGGTCCGCCTGGGTTCCCGTGCGCCGCCACCTTCTTGCGCCTTTTGCCGGCACGCGCCTGATGCGCCATGTGCCCGCTGCCCAATGACCCTGATGACCGAAAGCTGACACGATGACCAATTTTTCACCCCGGGAGATCGTTTCCGAACTCGACCGCTACATCGTCGGGCAGAAGGACGCCAAGCGCGCGGTGGCCATCGCCCTGCGCAACCGCTGGCGCCGCCAGCAGCTGCAAAGCCCGATGCGCGAGGAAGTCCTGCCGAAGAACATCCTCATGATCGGGCCCACGGGCGTCGGCAAGACCGAGATTGCCCGCCGCCTCGCCCGTCTGGCCAACGCGCCGTTCGTGAAGGTGGAAGCCACCAAGTTCACCGAGGTTGGCTATGTCGGCCGCGATGTCGAGCAGATCGTCCGTGATCTGGTCGAGGCGGGCATCACGCTGGTGCGCGACCTGCGCCGCCAGGAGGTCAAGGCCAAGGCCCATGTGCTGGCGGAAGAGCGCGTCCTCGACGCGCTGGTCGGCGGAACGGCAAGCCCTGCCACCCGCGAGAGCTTCCGCAAGAAGCTCCGGGACGGCGAGCTGGATGACCGGGAGATCGAGATCCAGGTCCGCGCCAATGCCCAGATGCCGAGCTTTGATGTTCCGGGCATGCCGGGGGCCAGCGTCGGCGTGCTGAATGTCTCCGAGCTGCTCGGCAAGGCCTTCGGCGGCCAGACGAAGAGCCGCCGGGTCAGCGTCAAGGAGTCCTACGAGATCCTCATCACCGAGGAGTCCGACAAGCTGCTGGACGAGGAGAAGGTGGTCCGCGAGGCGGTCTCGATCGTCGAGAACTCGGGCATCGTCTTCATCGACGAGATCGACAAGATCTGCGCCCGTGACGGCCGCGTGGGCGGTGACGTGTCCCGCGAAGGCGTGCAGCGCGACCTGCTGCCGCTGATCGAGGGAACCGTCGTTTCCACCAAGCACGGCCCCGTCAAGACGGACCACATCCTGTTCATCGCCTCGGGGGCCTTCCACGTGGCCAAGCCGTCCGACCTCCTGCCAGAGCTGCAGGGTCGCCTGCCGATCCGCGTCGAGCTGAAGGCGCTGACCAAGGACGATTTCCGCGCCATCCTGACCGAGCCGGAAGCCAGCCTGATCAAGCAGTATGTCGCCCTGCTGAAGACGGAAGAGGTGGACCTGACCTTCACCGAGGATGCCATCGACGAGATCGCCTCCATCGCGGTGGAGCTGAACGCAAGCGTCGAGAACATCGGCGCCCGGCGCCTTCAGACGGTCATGGAGCGGATCCTGGACGAGGTGAGCTACTCGGCACCGGACCAGCCGGGGCGGGTGGTGACCATCGATGCGGGGCATGTCCGGACCAATGTCGGCGAGCTGGCCCGCAACGTCGATCTCTCGCGCTTCATCCTGTGATCGCGCGAAGCCTGCCCGGCCTCTCGGGCATCTCGCGCGGGTCGACGGTTGGGGTCGACGGTCCGGCTGCCTTCTGCACAACCGCGTCGACGCGGCCGGCTTGCGGCCCGCGCCGAGCGGTGGCAGCATGCGCGCCATGGTAGCCATCCGCAAAAGCTTCGAGGAAGGGCACCGCCGCAAGTTCCTGGTTGTCGTGGACGATACCCCGGAATGCGACCGTGCCATCGTTTACGCCGCCAAGCGCGCCGCCCGGACGGGCGGCGTCGTGGTGCTTCTGTTCGTCATTGCCCCGGGCGATTTCCAGCATTGGCTGGGGGTCGAGGACATCATGCGGGCCGAGGCCCAGGAGCTGGCCGAGACCACGCTCGCCAAGGCCTCCGACCGGGTCCGCTCGGTCGCCCGGACCGAGCCGGAAACCGTGATCCGCGAGGGCAACAAGTCGGACGAGATCGTCCGGCTGATCGAGTCCGATGATGACATTGCGGTCCTGGTGCTGGCCGCGGGGCTGAGTTCCGAAGGCCCCGGCCCGCTGGTCACCCAGATTGCCGGGAAGGCGGCCGGGCATTTCCCGATCCCGGTGACCATCGTTCCGGGCAATCTGGACGATGACGCCATCGCGGCTCTGGCCTGACCGGGAGGCCTGACCGGTCGGCCGGACCAGCGACCCCGGACCAGCAACCCTGGCCCCATCTTCGCTTGACCCTTTGCGAGACGGGCCTATCTTGTTTACAAGCATTCCAATCTGGGGCCTGTCCGACCAGCCGTTACCGCCAGTCGAGGAAACCTTGCCCCCACAGTTCGACTGAGGACGAGACCGATGTTCATTCAGACCGAGGCGACGCCGAATCCGGCGACCCTGAAGTTCCTGCCCGGACGCGTCGTGCTGCCGGAAGGCACCCGCGACTTCCGGTCCGCCGAGGACGCGGCCGTGTCGCCCCTGGCGCAGAAGCTGTTCGACGTGCCGGGCGTCGTTGCCATCTTCTTCGGCCACGACTTCATCACCGTCACCAAGGACGACACCGACTGGCAGCACATGAAGCCGGCCATCCTCGGCGCCATCATGGAGCAGTTCATGTCGGGGCAGCCCGTCATCCTCGGCTCTGCCGCCGGCGGCGATGCGGAGGACGGTGACGAGTTCTTCGAGGCTGGCGACGCCGAAACCGTCACGGTCATCAAGGACCTGATCGAGACCCGCGTCCGTCCGGCCGTGGCCCAGGACGGCGGCGACATCACCTTCAAGGGCTTCAAGGAAGGCGTTGTCTACCTGTCGATGCGCGGGGCCTGCTCCGGCTGCCCGTCGTCGACTGCCACGCTCAAGCACGGCATCCAGAACCTGCTGCGGCATTTCGTGCCCGAGGTCGAGGAAGTTCGCGCCATCTGAGGCGCCAGGGGAAGGCCCGCCACGTGGCGGGCTTTCCCGTTGCCGCAGGACCCAAGGCGGTCCTGCCGGGCGACCGGACCTGCCTCAGGAGGCGACCAGCCGGTTCCGGCCCGCGCTCTTGGCGGCATAGAGGTACGTGTCGGCAACGCGCAGGGCTTCCGAGATGTCGCCCTTGTGCACCCGCGCCAGCCCGATGCTGACCGTGATGCGGAAGCAGTGACCGTCGCGGATCACGTCACGGTTCTCGAGCTGCTTGCGGAAGCCCTCGATCAGCGCATGGGCTTCAGCCTCCGTCGGGCTGCCGACCACCGCACAGAACTCGTCGCCACCGATCCGGATCGCAAAGCCGTTCTCCACGGTCAGCCGGTTCAGCTCGCTTGCCAGCAGCAGCAGCGCCTCGTCGCCGGCCCCGTGTCCGCGGCTGTCGTTGATCGTCTTGAATTCATCCACGTCGATCAGCGCCAGCCAGGTCGGCTGGTTGGCAGCATCGGCCTCCTGGCAGCGCCGCACGCCATCGCCGTAAAGGTAGCGGCGATTGTAGAGCCCGGTCAGCGTGTCGCGCAGGCTGCGGTCGCTGAGGGTGGCGAACCGGTCGATGACATCGAGGTTCTGCGAGATGCGCAGCAGCAGCTCCTCGGGCGGGCAGCTCTTGTGAATGAAATCGTTGGCGCCGTACTTCAGGAAGCGGATGCGGTTCTCCGTATCCTCCGAGCTGGACATGCCGAGCACGGCAAGCTGTTCGCGCCCATGCTTGCGCCGGACGGCCTTGAGGAAGGCGAAGCCGTCCTCGTCGGGCATGAAATAGTCCACGAGCACCAGCCGGATGTCCGGATTGTTCGCCAGCATCTCCATGCCGTCGTTCGAGGAGCGGGCCTGGTAGACCTTGTAGCGGTGCCGGGAGATGGTGTCGGAAATGACGCTGCGCTCGACCGAGGCATCGTCGATCACCAGCACGCCGATCGACGCGTTGCGCCCCAGGCGCTGCACGAGTTCGCCGAGATAGTCGAGGCTCGAGGGGCTGTCCTTGACCACATAGTCGAGCACGCCCTTCTGACGGATGGCGTTGCGGATGCGCGGCTCGAAGCGGCTGGTGAAGACCACCGTCGCCAGCTTGTGCGCCATGCAGAGATCGACGATCTCGCCGTCCGGCGCATCGGGCAGCGTCAGGTCGACAAGGGCAAGGTCAGGCATGTGCCTGGCGGTTTCCAGGATCCGCTTCGCCTCGGCGAAATCCCGGGCGATGACGACGTCATAGTCGCCGATATCGGCCAGTTTCTTGAGGGCGGCCTTCTCGAAGAAGGTGGCGTCCTCGACCAATAGGATCGTCTGCATGCGACTGCGCCTGCTCCCAATTTCCAGCCGGAACGATTACAGCCAATTGACAAAAATTCCGTTATTTTCTGACGTTACGTCAGAACAAACCCGCACGGGTGGCGGGGCGGACCGTCTCAGTTTCGAGACAGGTTCAGAGCCGTGTGACAGGGGCTCCGGCCGGGCGGGGGGCGTGGCTGCCCACGGCGACCTGCAAGAGCGGCAGGATGTCTTCCATCCGGTCCGCGACGAGATACGGGACTTCGGTCTCGGTGCGGATGAAGGCCTCTGCCCGCATGTGGTCGAGCAGCTCGAGCAGCGGTGACCAGAAGCCGTTGATGTTGGCCAGAAGCACCGGCTTGCGGTGCTGGCCGAGCTGGGCCCAGGTCATCATCTCGACGACCTCTTCCAGCGTGCCGATGCCGCCCGGCAGCGCCACGAACGCATCGGAGCGCTCGAACATGAGACGCTTGCGCTCGTGCATGTTCTCGGTGACGATGAGATCCGACACGGCGTGCAGCATCACTTCCCGCTGTTCGAGGAACTGGGGAATGATGCCGGTCACGTGGCCGCCGGCATCGAGGGCTGCCCTGGCGACGGTGCCCATCAGCCCGATCGAGCCGCCACCGTAGACGCAGGTCAGTCCGGCTGCAGCGATGGCCTTGCCGAGCTGGTCTGCGGCTTCAAGATACCGGGGGTCGCGGCCGTTGCTGGATCCGCAATAAACGCAAACGCTGGTCAGGATCGTCATGGGCTCTGTCTGGCATTGACCGGGTGAGGCGGTCAAGCCCGCCACAGCTACTTCTCAATCGACGCAGAAGGTGATTAAGCGATCCTTAATAATCGGCCCTTGCTTGCCGCACTGCGCAAAGACGTATAAAGCAGCAGGAGGTCGGCGAGCGGGAAAATCTGTGGCAAGTCCGCGAGAACACAGGCGGAAACCTTTGCCGGCCGCTCTCGTAGGGTAATCTGGCCGACAGGCTATGCGGCGATGCGAGTCGCCATGGGTGGGATAGAATCGATGTCGCGAAAGAGCGTGATCTGGAGCCTGGTGGCTGCCGCCATCGTCGGCGTTGTAGCTCTCCTGACGGGATACCTCGACTTCGGCAACAGGGGTACGCCGGCGCCGGTGGCCGAGACGCCGAAGCAACCGGAAACAGCACAGACCGCGCCGGCTCCGGCTGCGGCTCCTGCTGCGGCTCCGGCCGAAACGGCCGCGCCGGCAGCCCCGGCCGAGCCCGCCACCGCCGCTGCTCCGGCACCCGCGTCGGCCCCTGCCGCGGCAACCGCCGAGACGGCAGCAACGGCGCCTGACGTGCCGTCCTTCGACGTGGTGGGCATCCAGCCCGACGGCGCCACCGTTGTCGCCGGCCGCTCCGAGCCCGGTGCCATCGTGGCCCTGCTTGGCAACGGCCAGGTGCTCGGCAAGGGCGTCGCCAACACCGACGGCGAATGGTCGATCATTCTCGAAGCCCCGCTTGCCCCGGGCGACTACGACATGCAGCTCCAGTCCGAGCTGAACGGCAAGGCGACCGACTCGTCGCAGCGTCTGTCCGTGTCCATCCCGGACGGCGGCAAGGACAAGCCGCTCATCGTCCTGAACGAACCGGGCGCGCCCTCCAACGTGCTTCAGGCTCCGGCTCCGGCCGCCGAGCCCGCCCCAGCCCAGGTCGCAGCTGCGCCTGCGCCGGCTGCTCCCGCCCAGGCTCAGGCTCCGGCTCCGGCTGCGGCTGCGGCATCGACCGAGACCCAGGCCCAGACTGCCGCCGCCCCGGCTGCGCCGGCAACCGCAGAGGCTCCTGCTGCCGCGCCCGCACCGGCGGCCTCCGCTGCCGCCCAGCCGGCCGCACCCGAGACCACGCCTGCTCCGGCAGCCGCAGCGGCGACACCCCCTGCCGCAGCAGCAGCCACCCCGGCCCCGACCGAGGCGCCTGCCGCCGTTGCGGCTGCCCCCGCTGCAGCGCCTGCGGCCGCTCCTGCGCCGGCCGCTGCTGCTGCCCCGGCGGACGCTGCCGAGGCGACCGGCCCGGTCACCGTCGAGGCGGTGGAATCCGAAGCCGGCAAGATCTATGTCGCCGGCACCAGCGCGACCGGCGCGCTGCTTCGGATCTATGTCGCCGACGCGCATGTGGGTGACGCGGATGCGAACGAAGGCGGGCGCTGGCTGCATGAAAGCCAGACCGAAGTCCCGGTCGGAGCGATCGAGGTCCGTGTCGACCAGATTTCGCGCAAGACCGGCGAAGTTCTTGCCCGCGCTGCGGTGACCTTCCAGAAGGCCGTGGAGCAGGAAATCGTCCTGTCGAAGGTGGAGGCTCCGGCCGGTCGCGGGACCGCCGCTGCGTCGCAGTCCGGGACGGACGCGCGTCCGATGCCGAACGTGATCATCCGCAAGGGCGACAACCTCTGGAACATTTCCCGCCGCCTCTACGGCTCTGGCTATCGCTACACCACCATCTATCAGGCGAACCGCGACCAGATCCGCGATCCGGACCTGATCTATCCCGGTCAGGTGTTCCTGACGCCGGATGTGGAGGCAGCGCCGTCGGCCGCCCCCGTGGCGCAGTGATTGCCGCGGTCTGACCGACCTTGACCCCAAGGCCCGGCCCTCAGCCGGGCCTTTTGGTTTGGCCCCGACAACGCCGGCATAAGTCGAAAGCCCGGCTCGACAAGCCGTCACCGGGCCACTAAGCGATAGACATGAACAGACTGCTTGCGATCGATACGGCCCAGACAACCTGCGCGGCGGCGGTTCTCGTCCGCTCGGACGGGGACAGCATGCTCTACCGCCGGTCGGCGGTGATCGGCCGCGGTCATGCCGAGGTTTTGCTCGGGATGATCGGCGATGTCATGGCGGAGGCCGGCTGCGCCTTTTCCGACCTGTCCCGCATTGCCGTCACCAACGGACCGGGCAGTTTCACCGGCCTTCGCGTCGGCCTGTCGGTGGCGCGCGGCTTCGCCCTGGTGATGAACACGCCCGTTGCGGGCATCTCCACCCTCGACGCCATCGCCCGCGAGCAGCGCAAGCCGGCCGGCGGGCATCCGTTGCTGGTGGCCTTGACCGCGCGGGAGGATGAGGTCTATGCCGCACTCTATGGTGCGGACGGGCAGGTGCTCGAGGCGCCGCATGTGGCGCGGCTGGCGGATCTCGCGGCCGGCCTGCCGGACGCCTGCCGTCTTGCCGGATCTGCGGCACCGGCGCTGGCGAGTGCGGCCGGACTGCCGGGTGATGTCGTCCTGACCGCGTCGGCGGAAGCCGACATCGGCACGATTGCCTGGCTGGGCACGGAGGCTCCGGCGGACGCGCCCCAGCCCGTTCCGCTCTATCTGCGGCCGGCCGATGCCAAGCCGCAGACGCGTGGAAGGATTGAACGGATATGAGTTTCTGGTGGTTCTGGTCGACGCCGCCCGTCATCGAAGCCGCACTGGACGATGACCTGCCGGCCCTTGCCGAGATCCATGCGCAGTCCTTTGCCCATCGCTGGGACGCCGACGAGCTGGCGCGGCTGCGTGACCAGGACGGGGCCATGCTGCTGCTGGCCCGGCGCGCCAGCCCCTATGGCACGCGGCGGCCGCTGGGCTTCCTGCTGTTGCGCCAGGTGGCGGACGAAGCAGAGGTGCTGACGCTTGCGGTCGATCCGCGCCATCGCGGTCGCGGCATCGGCAAGCGGTTGATGCAGGACGGCATGTTCCGGCTTTACGGCGATCGCTGCAAGAGCCTGTTCCTCGAGGTCGATGCGGCCAACGAGGCGGCCTTGCTGCTCTACCGGTCCCTCGGCTTCCGCAAGGTGGGCGAACGCAAGGGATATTACCGTGACAGCACCGGTGGCGGCACCGCGCTTGTCATGCGGGTCGATCTTGGCTAATCGCTGACGATGATCGAGGGTGGCAGCAGAAAGGGGCGGGCCATGGCGGATGACCGGCAGTCCACACTGGCGGAGCTGTGCGCGGCCAAGGGCATGCGCATGACCGACCAGCGCCGCATCATCGCCTCGGTGATCGAGGAGGCGAGCGATCATCCCGATGTGGAGGAGCTGTACCGCCGCGCGTCCGCGCTGGATGCCCGTATCTCGATCTCGACCGTCTACCGCACCGTGAAGCTGTTCGAGGACGCGGGGATCATCGAACGGCACGACTTCCGCGATGGCCGTTCCCGCTATGAAACGGTCCCTGACGAGCACCATGATCACCTCATCGACCTGCGCAGCGGCAAGGTGATCGAGTTTCGCTCCGAAGACATCGAGGCCCTGCAGGAGCTGATTGCCGCGCGGCTCGGCTACCGGCTGGTCGATCACAGGCTTGAGCTCTATTGCGTGCCGCTTGACCGTGACGCCGAGGAGCCTGCCGATGAGGGCGCTTAGGGGAGCCCTGGCGCTCGCGGCCCTGACGGTCGCCTCCCTTGCCATGATCCCGGTGCAGTGGCTGGCGTTGCGCTATGGCTGGCCGGTCAGGACGCGGCTGCCCCTCGTCTGGCATCGCATCGCCACCCGGCTGGTGGGCATTCGCATTCACCAGCGGGGCCACGCGGCCGTCGCCCGCCCGCTCCTCATCACCGCAAACCACGCCTCCTGGGTCGACATCACGGTCCTCGGTGCGGTGATGCCGCTCTCCTTCATTGCCAAGTCCGAGGTCGAGGGCTGGCCCGTGTTCGGCCTCCTCGCCAGGCTGCAGCGCACCGTCTTCGTCAACCGCACCCGCCGCAGCGAGACCGGCGACGTGGCCGACCGGATTGCAGAGCGGATCGGCGTTGGCGACGTGATGGTTCTCTTTGCCGAGGGGACCTCGAATGACGGCAACGGCGTGCTGCCGTTTCGCTCCGCCCTGCTCGGGGCCGCGACCAGGGCGCTGGCTGGCGGGCGCCCCGTGCATGTACAGCCGCTGTCCATCGCCTACACCCATCTGCAGGGGCTGCCGATGGACCGGCGGACGCGACCGCATGTGGCGTGGTACGGGGACATGGAACTGCCCGGACACCTCTGGGCAATCGTCCGCGAAGGGGCGCTTGACGTGACCCTGACCTGGGGCGAGCCGGTTGTCGTGGACGCCGGAACCGACCGGAAGGAGCTGACGTTGCGCCTGCAGCGCGAGGTCGCCCTGATGACCGCCTCCGCCCTGCTGGGACGGCCGGTCAATCCGGAGCCCGTCGCGGCCGAGGCGCCTGCCGCAGCGGCGGACAGGCAGGCCGGCGCGATGGACGCGGCGACATGATGGCGGTGCGGCCGCGCCGGCTGTCTATTCTCAAGCCGGGAAAAAGCCGCTAAAGCAGACAAAATGCAGGCGACCCCTTGGTGTGACGGCAAACCGTCACATGTTTCGCCTTACTCTGCCGCAATCCGCGAGCCGGGGCTGGCCATCCTGCCGATCCCGGTGCCGTGAGGACCCAATGACTGACCAGACGCATCCGGCGCATAGCAGTTTTTCTTCTTCCCCCGCCGCCGGCGAGGGCTCCGACGACGCGGTTGTCAGCCGCCGCGCAGACGTCGATCCGTCCGACGCCGCATCGAAACGCGTGTTCGTGCGCACCTACGGGTGCCAGATGAATGTCTATGACAGTGACCGGATGGCCGAAGTCCTCGGGCCGCAGGGCTACCGCACGACCGACACGATGGACGACGCCGATCTTGTCATCCTGAACACCTGCCACATCCGCGAGAAGGCGGCCGAGAAGGTCTATTCGGAGCTGGGCCGCATCCGCAAGCTCAAGGACGAGCGCGGTCCGGAGGGCAAGCCGCTGATGGTGGGCGTCGCCGGTTGCGTGGCGCAGGCCGAGGGCCGGGAAATCGCGCGGCGCGCCCCGGTCGTCGACATGGTCTTCGGGCCGCAGAGCTATCACCGGCTGCCGGATCTGATTGCCCGTGCCGCCCGCGGGGAGAGCGTCGTCGAGACCGAGTTCGAGATCGACGAGAAGTTCGATGCGCTGTCGCGGCAGGCCGAACGGCCAACCGTCCGCCGCGCGCCGTCGGCCTTCCTGACGGTGCAGGAAGGGTGCGACAAGTTCTGCACCTTCTGTGTCGTTCCCTACACCCGCGGGGCGGAGGTGTCGCGGCCGCTGGCCCAGATCCTGAGAGAGGCCGAACAGCTTGCCGCAGGCGGCGTGCGGGAGATCACCCTGCTCGGCCAGAACGTCAACGCCTGGCATGGCGAGGGCGCCGACGGCCGCCCCTGGGGGCTGGGGCGCCTTCTGCGCCGCCTCGCCGAAATCCCCGGCCTGGATCGCCTGCGGTACACGACCAGCCATCCGCGCGACATGGACGATGACCTGATCGCCGCCCACGCCGACCTGCGCGAGCTGATGCCCTACCTGCATCTGCCGGTGCAGTCGGGGTCTGACCGGATCCTAGCGGCCATGAACCGCAAGCACACCCGCGACGACTACTTCCGCCTGATCGAGCGCATCCGCGAGGCCGCGCCCGGCCTGGCGCTTTCGGGCGATTTCATCGTCGGCTTCCCGGGCGAGACGGATGCGGATTTCGCCGATACGCTCGATCTGGTCCGCCGCGTCGAATACGCCGCCTGCTTCTCCTTCAAGTACAGCCAGCGGCCGGGGACGCCGGGCGCGACCATGGCCGACCAGGTGCCGGAAGAGGTGAAGACTGCCCGGCTGATCGAGCTGCAGGCCCTGCTGACCGAGCAGCAGCAGGCCTTCAACCGCTCCCGCATCGGCATGCGCATGGAGGTTCTGTTCGAGAAGATCGGCCGCATGCCCGGCCAGATCACCGGCAAGTCGCCCTGGTTGCAGCCCGTCCAGGTGGAAGCGCCGCAGGACATGATCGGCAGCATCCAAACCGTGGAAATAGTCGGGCTCGGTTCCAATTCGCTGTTCGGACGCCTCGTTGCGGGGCACAATGACCGGGCAGCCGCATCCGGGGCTGTCAGCAAGGAGGACGCCATTTGACGCGAGACAGCCAGCCGTCGGCTCGCAAGGTCCCGGCAGACCGGGGCGCCGTCCCCGCCTCCGACATGACCCACATCGTTCTTGCATTCGATGACAACAGGTTGATCGGCGACCTGTTCGGGCAGTTCGACCAGAACCTCGCCCTGATCGAGCAGCGTCTCGGGGTCGATGCCGTGGCGCGCGGCAACCAGGTGACGCTGAAGGGCAAGCACAGCCAGTGCGAACAGGCCCGTCTTGCGCTGGAAGCGCTCTATCACCGCCTGCAGCAGGGCCACGAGATCCACCCGGCGGACGTGGACGGGGCGGTGCGCATGGCCGTTGCCGCCGACGCCCAGCTGCCGTTGCCCACCCTGGAGCCGAAGTCCCGGCTGGCCTTCGCGCAGGTCTCTACCCGCCGCAAGACCGTGGTCGCGCGCACCGCGGCCCAGGACGCCTACATCCGTTCCATGGACCGGGCCGACCTGATCTTCGGCACCGGCCCGGCCGGCACCGGCAAGACCTTCCTCGCGGTCGCCTATGCGGCGGCCCTGATCGAGCGCGGCGACGTGGCCCGTCTGATCCTGTCCCGTCCGGCTGTCGAGGCGGGCGAGCGGCTCGGCTTCCTTCCGGGCGACATGAAGGACAAGGTGGATCCCTACCTGCGGCCGCTCTATGACGCGCTCTACGAGATGATGCCTCCGGAGAAGGTCGATCGCGGCCTGCAGTCGGGCATGATCGAGGTGGCGCCGCTCGCCTTCATGCGTGGCCGCACCCTGTCGAACGCCGTGGTGCTCCTGGACGAGGCCCAGAACACCACGACGATGCAGATGAAGATGTTCCTCACCCGCCTGGGCGAGAATTCCAAGATGATCGTCACCGGCGACCCCACCCAGGTCGACCTTCCGCCCGGCCAGAAGTCGGGCCTGCGCGAGGCTCTCGAGCTGCTGCCGGACATCGAGGGCGTCGCCCACGTCCAGTTCACCGAGGTCGACGTGGTGCGTCACGAACTCGTCGCGCGGATCGTCAAGGCCTATGACGACGCCAGCCGCGAGATGCTGCAGGACCGTGAGCGCCGCATCGAGGCCCGGGGAGAGCGGTCATGACGGCCGGACCCGAGCTGGCAACCGCCGAGGACATCGTGATCGAGATTGCCATCGAGAGCGGTGACTGGCCGGACGAGGATCGGCTTTTTGCCCTGAGCGAGGCGGCCGTGGCGGCCGCCTTTGCCCGGGCCCCGCTCAAGGCGCTGCCGGAGTCCGAGCTGTCGCTGGTCTTCGTCGATGATGCGCGCATCCAGGAGCTCAATGCCGAGTGGCGCGGCAAGGACAAGCCGACCAACGTCCTGTCCTTCCCCGGTGGAGAGCCGATGAACGGCGTGTTCGGACCGCTGCTCGGCGACATCATCTTTGCCTGGGAGACGGTTGCCCGCGAGGCGGTCGAGCAGGATGTTTCCTTCGACCATCATTTTTCTCACCTTGTTGTTCACGGACTCCTTCACCTTTTCGGGTATGATCACCAGATGGACGCCGAAGCCGAAGTGATGGAAGATCTCGAACGGCAGATCCTGGCGGATCTCGGCATTGCCGATCCCTATGCCGATGCCCCGCTCGTGGCCGATGATCCGGCCACCGGCGCGGCACCGGCGCATTGACAGACTGGACAAATGAACGTCTCTGAAAGCCGAAGTATCGAGGCGCAGCCCAATTCCGTGACGGCGACGGCCGACACGCGGGACAGCGCCGATCCGCGATCTCCCGAGCCCCGAAAATCGGGGCCATTTGCCCGGATGATCGGGCATTTCCTGCGTCTGCGCCGGGGATCCGGGGCCACCTTGCGCGAAAACCTCGAGGACGAGCTTGCGCGCGATACCGGCTCCGATGCTGCCTTCTCTCCGGAAGAGCGGATGCTTCTCGGAAACATCCTGCGCCTGCGCGGCCTGCGCGTCGATGACGTCATGGTCCCGCGCGCCGACATCGTCGCCGTCGATGACGGCATCAGCCTCGGGCGGCTGCTGGAGGTGTTCCGGACCAACGGTCACTCGCGCCTGCCGGTCTATCACGAGACGCTCGACGATCCGCGCGGCATGATCCACATCAAGGACCTGATGGCCTATGTGACCGGCGTGACCGGTCCGGCCCGCGCCGGGGATGCCGGCAGCGCAGGCGGTTCGGGCAGCCTCGGCATCGATCTGGCGAAGGTGGACCTGTCCACGTCCCTGGCCGAAACCGGTCTGCTGCGTTCGCTCCTGTTCGTTCCGCCGTCGATGCCGGCAACCGATCTGATGGCCAAGATGCAGGCCAGCCGCGTGCAGATGGCCCTCGTCATCGACGAGTATGGCGGCACGGACGGCCTTGTCTCGCTCGAGGACATTGTCGAGACCGTGGTCGGCGACATCGAGGACGAGCATGACGAGGACCAGGAATCCATGCTCCTGTCGGCCGGCGACGGGATCTGGATCGCCGATCCGCGCATTCCGCTGGAGGACCTGTCCGAGCAGATCGGGACCGACTTCAATGTCGGCGAGGTCGCGGAAGAGGTCGACACGCTCGGCGGGCTGCTGTTCACCATCGTCGGACGGGTTCCGGTGCGCGGCGAGCTGATCGCGCCCCGGGAATTCCCCGGCTTCGAGTTCGAGATCCTCGATGCCGATCCGCGCCGGATCAAGCGCCTGCGCGTGCGCCGCCGCCGGACCGACAAGCTGGCCGTGGATCCGCGCCGCCGCCAGAAGCGTGGCGAGAAACCGGCCGACGACGTGGCCGAGGAGACGACACCGACCGCCGGGTGATCCGGCGGTCGGCGGGCCAGGGGCCCGGGCGGCTTGACCGGCTGGCTGCTGCGTCGCAACTGTAGCCGCAGCCTCGCAACCGGACCGATTCGCCATGACAGCGCTGCTTGCCCGCCTCCACAGCCTGCCGGGGGCCTTCCTCCTTGCGCAGGGGCCGAAACGCTGGGCGCTGGCCTTTGCCGCGGGCGCCTTCGCCGTGCTGGCCCTTCCACCCTACGGACATCTCGCAGCGCTGTTCGTCAGCCTGCCCGTGCTCGTCTGGCTGCTGGACGGCGCGGCCGGGGCCAGCGGACGGCTCTCGGGCGGCCGGCGGCTGCGCGCGGGCTTCGCGATCGGCTGGTGGTTCGGCTTCGGCTATTTCCTGGCCGGGCTCTGGTGGATCGGCCTTGCCTTTCTCGTCGAGGCCGACCGGTTCGCCTGGATGATTCCCTTCGCGGTCACGCTGCTGCCGGCTGGCCTGGCGCTGTTCCACGGTCTTGCGCTCGCCCTTGCAACCCGCTTCTGGCCGGAGCGCTGGACGCGGATCGCGGTCCTCGCCGGCATGCTGTCGCTGTCGGACTGGCTGCGCGGCCATGTTCTGACCGGGTTCCCGTGGAATGCCTTCGGCTATGCGACGGCAGAGATCCTGCCGCTTGCCCAGCTCGGCAGCCTGTTCGGCGTCTACGGGACCGGCGCGCTGCTGCTGGTCCTTGCAGCCGCGCCCGGCCTGCTGGTCGACGGGCGGCGGTCCGGTGTCGCCGGTCTGGCGCTGGCGCTCTGCGGTGTCGGGACTGCCTTTGTCTGGGGGCAGGTGCGACTAAATGGCACAGAGGGTCTCGTTGACCCGACAATCTCCGTTCGCGTCATACAACCGTCTATCGCGCAAAGCGAGAAATGGAAGCCTGAAAACCGTCTCCCGATCTTCCGGAGCTACCTTGGGTTGAGTTCATCCGCACGTGGTGATGCTGATCTTCCGGCAACCCGGCGTGTGTATGTTTGGCCAGAATCTGCCTTTCCTTTCCTGCTGACGCAAGAACCGGAAGCAATCGCCGAAATAGACGGTCTGCTGGAGAAGGACGAGATCCTGATCACGGGAGCAATCCGGGCTGAGAGAAACCCGGATGGTGTAAATTATTATAACAGCATCTACGTCATTTCCGATGGGGGCACGATCGTCGATGCCTATGACAAGGTCCGCCTCGTTCCCTTCGGCGAATACCTGCCGCTTGCCGATGTGCTGGAAACGCTGGGTCTGCGGGCTCTGGTCAATGCGCCGAACCCCTTCCGGGCCGGATACGCGCATACCGTGCTCGGGTCCGGTGGGCTGCCCGCCTTCTTGCCGCTGATCTGCTACGAGGTCATTTTCCCGCAAGTGCCGGGCGAAGTTGGCTCACGGCCCAAGTGGTTGGTAAATCTGACAAATGATGCCTGGTTTGGCGATACCGCCGGCCCCTACCAGCATTTCGCCCAGGCAAGGTTTCGCGCGATCGAACAGGGACTTCCGCTGGTCCGCTCGGCCAACACCGGGATTTCTGCCGTGGTGGATGCCTATGGGCGTCCGGTCGAGATCCTTGCGCCGTTCGTGACCGGGGCCATCGAGACGGCCCTTCCGGCCGCGCTGGAGCCGACGGTCTACGCCCGGTATGGGGACTTGTCCTACCTCGCAATTTTGCTCATTTTTACTGCAATATTTACTTTAGGACGCTTCAACCTCTCCTCGCGTCATAATTGATGTTGAACACGCGAGTCCGCGCGCATAGTGTAGTACAACCGCTGCACCAACAGGTGGCAGTGGGACGGACCAGAGCCGAGAGGACCCGGGATGACTTTCGCTTGGCAAGCGTCAGGCAAGGTTACCGGTGCGGTCTGGCTTCGCGTTTAAACCAGGGCGGACTTCCGCAGGAACAGTGAAAGACGAGGGCGATGCCCAGCAAGAAAGCACCCAACCCGATTGATGTGCATGTCGGCAGCCGCGTCCGGCTCCGCCGCATGATGCTCGGCATGAGCCAGGAAAAGCTTGGCGAGAGCCTCGGCATCACGTTCCAGCAGATCCAGAAGTACGAAAAGGGCACCAACCGCATCGGCGCCTCGCGCCTGCAGCACATCTCGAGCGTGCTCAAGGTGCCGGTTGCCTTCTTCTTCGAGGATGCCCCGGGCTCGCCGGACGACTTCGAGGGCTTCGGCGAATCGCAGCCGACGTCCTATGTCGTCGACTTCCTGTCCTCCTCCGAGGGACTGTCGCTCAACAAGGCTTTCGTGCGCATCGAGGACCCGAAGGTCCGCCGCCGGATCGTCGATCTGGTCCGCGCGCTTGCCGGCGACGACGCCTGAACCCGGAACGCACTGCGCGGGCCCGTAACCATCGGGTGAGGCTTGCTGCGCGCAGTGCTTGACGCCGGCCTCTCCAATCTGGTTCATGGCGCACTGGAGCGGTGGGTTCTCCGCCGGCTCCTGCCCAACTTTCCCAGAAGGACGTCAGGCCATGGCCCGTCAGGACTATCTCTTCACCTCCGAGTCCGTTTCGGAGGGGCACCCGGACAAGGTGTGCGACCGAATTTCCGATGCCGTCGTTGACGCTTACCTGCGCGAAATGCCGGAAGCGCGTGTTGCCTGCGAGACGCTGGCGACCACCAACCGCATCGTCATCGCCGGCGAGACCCGCGGCCCGGCGACCATCACCAAGGATTACATCGCCCATCTGGCGCGTCTGGCCGTGAAGGACATCGGCTACACCCAGGAAGGCTTCCACTGGGAGACCTGCGACATCGCCGTGCACCTGCATGGCCAGTCGGCGCACATCGCCCAGGGCGTGGATGCCTCGGGCAACAAGGACGAGGGCGCTGGCGACCAGGGCATCATGTTCGGCTATGCCTGCCGCGAGACCCCGGACTTCATGCCGGCTCCGATCTTCTATGCCCACAAGATCCTGCGCCTCCTCGCCGATGCCCGCAAGTCGGGCCGCGAACCGGTGCTCGGCCCGGATGCCAAGAGCCAGGTGACCGTTCGCTACGTCAACGGCAAGCCGGTCGGCGTGACCTCGATCGTCCTCTCGACCCAGCATCTGGACGCCACCCTGTCCTCCGCCGACGTGCGCAAGATCGTCGAGCCCTACATCCGTTCCGCCCTTCCGGACGGCTGGATCGACGCCTCGACCGTCTGGCACGTCAACCCGACCGGTGCCTTCGTCATCGGCGGCCCGGATGGCGACTGCGGCCTGACCGGCCGCAAGATCATCGTCGACACCTACGGCGGCGCGGCCCCGCATGGCGGCGGCGCCTTCTCCGGCAAGGACCCGACCAAGGTGGACCGCTCGGCCGCCTATGCCGCCCGCTACCTCGCCAAGAACGTGGTTGCGGCCGAGCTGGCCGACCGCTGCACCATCCAGCTGTCCTACGCCATCGGTGTTGCCGAGCCCCTGTCGGTCTATGTCGACCTGCACGGCACCGGCCAGTGTGACGAAGCCAAGCTCGAGAAGAGCCTGCGCGACGTCATGCGCCTGACCCCGCGCGGGATCCGCGAGCACCTGAAGCTCAACGCCCCGATCTACGAGCGCACCTCCGCCTACGGCCACTTCGGCCGCGAGCCGGATGCCGATGGCGGCTTCACCTGGGAAAAGCTCGATCTGGTCAGCGCCCTGCGCAGCGCGCTCGCCTGATCCCTTCTGACCTGATGACATCCCCGCGCCGGCCGCTGAAAGGTGGTCGGCGCGGCCGTTTGAGATGCAGCACACGGCCATGACCGACTTCTACGATGGATCCTTCTACGGCCGCCGCATGGGCAAGCCGCTGACCCCGCGCCAGCGCGGCCTCATGGACACGGACATGCCGCGGCTGCGCCTCGACCTGTCTCTCTCTGCGCCGGCCGCTCTGGCCGGCCTGTTCGAAGCCCCTGTCCGCGAAGTCTGGCTCGAGGTGGGCTTCGGTGGCGGTGAGCATCTGATCCACCGCGCGGTCGAGAACCCGCAGGTCGGCTTCATCGGGGTTGAACCCTTCGTCACCTCCATGGCCAAGGCCCTGACCGAGGTGGTGGATCGCGGCCTTGGCAACGTGCGGCTCTATGATGATGATGCCATCAAGCTGCTCGACTGGCTGCCGGAAGCGAGCCTCTCGCGCGCTTATCAGCTCTATCCGGATCCCTGGCCGAAGAAGCGGCACTGGAAGCGGCGCTTCATCAATGCGCAGAACCTGGACCGCTATGCGCGGGCGCTGAAGCCGGGCACGGAGTTCCGGTTTGCCAGCGACATCGACACCTATGTCGACTGGGCGCTGCGGCACATCCGGGATCACGAGGCCTTTGACTGGACTGCAGAAACGGCTGACGACTGGCGCCTGCCCTGGCCGACCTGGCCAGGCACGCGCTATGAGGCCAAGGCGCTGCGCGAGGGCCGCGTGCCGCGATACCTGACATTCCGTCGCCGCTAGCCGGAGCGGATGCGGTGCCCGCCGGCGGGATATTCCTTGCATTTCCGCCGGAACCGCGTATATAGACGCCATTCATCTTCTCCAGCGGCTCGATGAGGGCAGTTTGAGGGTGGGCCCGAGAAGGACCCGCTCTTTTTTGTTTACCCGCACCGCTGGTCAGACTGGCCTGGCCCCTGCACACCGCAGGAACATATCTAGGGCCTGTTCCCCAAGGCCGGACCGTCGTGTCCGGTGGAACAGGCTCCAGCCACAGGAGACTGGCGTGAGCCTGAATGAAGCCCGCATCGTGACCGAACAGGGCCTCGACGCCCGTGTTGCGGCCATCGTCGAACCGGTGATCAACGATCTCGGCTACCGGCTGGTGCGCGTCAAGATCAGCGCAGCCAACGGCTGCACGCTGCAGATCATGGCCGAACGGCCGGACGGCACCATGAGCGTCGTCGACTGCGAGGAAATCAGCCGTGCGGTGTCGCCGGCCCTCGATGTCGATGACCCGATCAACCGCGCCTACCATCTGGAGATCTCCTCGCCGGGGATCGACCGTCCGCTGGTGCGCGAGAGCGATTTCATCCGCTGGGCCGGCCACGAGGCCAAGGTCGAGATGACCGTTCCGCTGGATGGCCGCAAGCGCTTCCGCGGCATCCTCACGGGTGTCGAGGCCGGCCAGGCCATCCTGCGCCTGATCGACGCCCCGGAGGGGGCGGTGAACCCGGTGCTGCTGCCGCTGACCGACATCGCCGAGGCCCGCCTGATCCTGACGGACGACCTGATCCGCGCGGCCCTGCGGGCCGAGAAGGCGGCGCTGTCGGCCCGTGGCATCGACACGTCCGACCTGCCGGATGAAGACGACGACATCGAATTCGAGTATGACGCCGCGGACGAGGACGACGACGACGCGGAAGATGAGGGCCCCGGCCGGGCCAATTGACCCGGCCAGAGACCCAATGGACCGGGCCAACTGACCCGGCCAGAGACGCGATGGACCGGGTCTTCGACCCGACCGGGCGGCCACAGACCAGACAGAATGGGATGCGCAGCGCAAACGGCGCGCAAGAGGAGTGACGAGAATGGCAATCAGCGCGAACCGGCTGGAACTGCTGCAGATCGCCGATGCGGTGGCTCGCGAGAAGACCATCGATCGCGGCATCGTGATCGCTGCGATGGAGGACGCCATCCAGAAGGCGGCCCGCTCCCGTTATGGCAGCGAGACGGAAGTGCGCGCCGAGATCAACCCGAAGACGGGTGAAATCCGGCTGCAGCGCCTGCTCCAGGTGGTCGACCGCGTCGAGAACATCTCCACCGAGATCGCCCTTGTCGATGCCAAGCAGCGCAATCCGGAAGCCACCATCGGCGACTACATTGCCGAACCGCTGCCGCCGCTCGACTTCGGTCGCATCGCGGCCCAGTCGGCCAAGCAGGTCATCGTGCAGAAGGTCCGCGAGGCCGAGCGTGACCGCCAGTATGACGAGTTCAAGGACCGCATCGGCGAGATCGTCAACGGCGTGGTCAAGCGCGCCGAATACGGCAACGTGATCGTGGATCTGGGCCGTGGCGAAGGCATTGTCCGCCGCGACGAGCTGATCCCGCGCGAGCTGTTCCGCACCGGCGACCGTATCCGCGCCTATGTCTATGACGTGCGCCGCGAACAGCGTGGCCCACAGATCTTCCTGTCGCGCACCCATCCGCAGTTCATGGCGAAGCTCTTCGCCCAGGAAGTCCCGGAAATCTATGACGGCGTCATCGAGATCAAGGCCGTGGCCCGCGACCCGGGCTCGCGCGCCAAGATCGCGGTGATTTCCAAGGACAGCTCGATCGATCCCGTCGGCGCCTGCGTCGGCATGCGCGGCTCCCGCGTCCAGGCCGTTGTCGGCGAGCTGCAGGGCGAGAAGATCGACATCATTCCGTGGAACCCGGATGCGGCAACCTTCATCGTCAACGCGCTGCAGCCGGCCGAAGTGGCCAAGGTCGTGCTCGACGAGGATGCGGAGCGCATCGAGGTCGTGGTGCCGGACGAGCAGCTGTCGCTGGCCATCGGCCGTCGCGGCCAGAACGTCCGTCTCGCCTCGCAGCTCACCGGCTGGGCGATCGACATCATGACCGAGCAGGAAGAGAGCGAGCGGCGCCAGAAGGAATTCCAGGAGCGCTCCACCCTGTTCATGGAAGCCCTGAACGTGGACGAGATGGTCGGCCAGCTTCTCGCCACCGAGGGCTTTACCTCGGTCGAGGAAGTGGCCTATGTCGATCTCGACGAGATCGCCATGATCGAGGGCTTCGACGACGACACCGCCGAGGAGATCCAGGCCCGTGCCCGCGACTTCCTCGCGGAGCAGGAAGCAAAGCTGGACGAGGAGCGTCGGGCCCTCGGCGTCGACGACGAGCTGCGCCAGATCGACGGCCTGACCACGGCCATGCTGGTTGCCCTCGGCAAGGACGGCATCAAGACCATCGAAGACCTCGCGGGCTGCGCAACCGACGATCTCGTCGGCTGGAGCGAGCGCAAGGACGGCGAGACCAAGCGTCATGCCGGCGCCCTGTCCGCCTTCGAGGTGTCGCGCGCGGAAGCCGAGGCCATGGTGATGGCGGCCCGCGTTGCGGCCGGCTGGATCAGCGCCGACGAACTGGCGGCTGACGAGGACGTGGCCGGCGACGACGCCGACGAGACCGAGGAAGAGGACGCCGAGTAATCGGCGCCCTCGGGATCTCGAGACCGCTCAACAGGAGGCTGGACCGGAGTGCCAAGGAAGAATGAGCCGCTGGAACGGCAGTGCGCGCTGACCCGAGAGGTGAAGCCCGTGTCCGACCTGATGCGGTTCGTCATGGATCCGGACGGCCAGGTCGTTCCCGACCTGAGGCGCAATCTGCCCGGTCGCGGCGTGTGGGTGACCGCGCAGCGCAGCGCCATCGAACAGGCCGAGAAGCGCAAGGTGTTCCCGCGCGGCTTCAAGGCGGAGGCGAAGGTGGAGCCGGGACTGGCCGACAGGGTGGATGCCCTGTTGACCCGCGCGGCCCTGTCGGCCCTGTCGCTGTCGCGCAAGGCGGGTGAACTGGTGACGGGCTTCGCCAAGGTCGAGGCGGCCCTCAGACGGGATCCGGTCGTCGGCCTGATACATGCTTCGGATGCGTCCGAAGACGGAGTACGGAAGCTCGCGGGTGTTGCCGCGAGCCGGTTTGAAGACGCAAACGGCGGTCCGGTCGTCCGTTTGTTCGATTCGACTCAATTGGATTTGGCATTGGGTCGGACTAATGTGATACATGCTGCGCTGCTCGCAGGCCGGGCGAGCGAAGGCTTCCTTGCGCGAATACGCGATCTGGAGGCATTCCGGGCGAGTTCCGTCGCGAAATCCAGCGACGGCGCGAACAGCGCAGCAGGGCAGGACTGAAGGCAAATATGAACGATACGAAGAATCCAGGCGACAAGACGATTAGCGTCGAGCGGAAGACCCTCGGTCTCAAGCGGGGTGGCGTCGAGCAGGGCACTGTTCGGCAGAGCTTCTCCCATGGCCGGTCTAAGGCTGTCGTCGTGGAGAAGAAGAAGCGGCGCGTGGTGGTCCCCGGCCAGGAAGGACGCCCGGAGGCTGAAGCCGCCGCGCCGGCTCCGGTCGAGCGTCCGCGCGAGCCGGCTCCCGCCGCGCCGCAGTCCCAGCCGCAGACGCAGAACACCCAGCAGCAGCAGCCGCAGCAGCAGCGCCGTCCCCAGCAGGGCGGTCAGCCGCAGCGTCCGCAGCAGCGCAGCGGTGGCGGCACCGTGCTCCGCTCCCTGACCCAGGAAGAGGCCGCAGCCCGCATGGCGGCGCTGAAGCAGGCCCAGGAGCGTGAGGTCGAGGAGCGCAAGCGCGCCGAGGAAGACGCCCGCCGCCGTGCCATCGAAGAAGCACAGCGCAAGGCCGAAGAGGAAGCACGCGCCAAGGCCGAGGAAGAGGCTCGCAAGATCCGCGAGGCCGAGGAGGCTGCGCGTCGCGCTGCCGAGCCGGACCTGCCGGCTCCGGTCGTGGCCGAGAAGCCGGCGGCGGCCGCCGCTCCGGCACCGCGTCCGGCTGCTCCGGCTGCCGCAGCCCGTCCGGCTCCGGCCGGCCAGGGCCAGGCCCGCAAGCCCGAAGGAACCACCCAGCCGCAGGCCGATCGCCCGCGTCCGGCCGGCGCTCCGGTTGTCGCCGCCACCGAGGACGAGGATGACCGCAAGGGCGGCCTGCGTTCGGTCAAGCGCCCGAAGGCTCCGGTCGCTCCGGTTGCCAAGCGCGGCGCTGGCGACGACCGCCGTCGCTCCAAGCTGACCATCTCCGCCGCGACCGGTGGCTCGGACGAGCAGCGCTCGCGTTCGCTCGCCTCGCTGCGCCGTCGCCGCGAGAAGGAAAAGCGCGGCGGGATGCAGACCGTGCGCGAGAAGATCTCGCGTGAAGTCATCCTGCCCGAGGCCATCACCATCCAGGAACTCGCCAACCGCATGGCCGAGCGCTCCGTGGACGTGATCAAGCTGCTGATGAAGCAGGGCCAGATGCTGAAGATCAACGACGTGATCGACGCCGACACGGCCGAGCTGATCGCGTCGGAACTCGGACACACCGTCAAGCGCGTCTCGGAAGCCGATGTCGAGGAAGGTCTGTTCTCGACGCAGGACGACGACGAGGTGCTGGTCTCCCGTCCGCCGGTCGTGACCATCATGGGCCACGTCGACCACGGCAAGACCTCGCTGCTCGACGCGATCCGCAACTCGAAGGTCGTGTCGGGTGAAGCCGGTGGCATCACCCAGCACATCGGCGCCTATCAGGTCGAGAAGAACGGTCAGAAGATCACCTTCATCGACACCCCGGGCCATGCCGCCTTCACCCAGATGCGTGCGCGCGGTGCCAAGGCCACCGACATCGTCATCCTGGTGGTGGCCGCCGACGACGGCGTGATGCCGCAGACCAAGGAAGCGATCTCGCACGCCAAGGCTGCCGGCGTTCCGATCATCGTGGCGATCAACAAGATCGACAAGCCGTCCGCCGACCCGAACCGCGTCCGCACCGAGCTGCTGCACGACGAGATCGTCGTGGAGTCCATGGGCGGTGACACGATCGACGTCGAGGTTTCGGCGAAGGTCGGCACCAACCTGGACCGCCTGCTCGAGATGGTCCTGCTGCAGGCCGAAGTTCTCGAACTGCGGGCCAACCCGGACCGGACTGCCGAGGGTCTCGTCATCGAAGCCCAGCTCGACAAGGGCCGTGGCCCGGTTGCCACCGTTCTGGTGCAGAAGGGCACGCTGCGCGTCGGCGACATCCTCGTCGCCGGTGGCGAGTGGGGCAAGGTGCGCGCGCTGCTGGACGAGGATGGCAACCAGGTCAAGGAAGCCGGACCGTCCAAGCCGGTCGAGGTTCTGGGCTTCCAGGGCACGCCGGAAGCCGGCGACATGGTTGCCGTGGTGGAGAACGAGTCCCGCGCCCGCGAGATCGCCGACTACCGCCAGCGCCAGAAGCGCGAGAAGCTCGCGGTCGTGAAGGCCGGCACCCGTGCCTCGCTCGAGCAGATGATGAGCCGTCTGCAGAGCGGTGGCCGCAAGGAATTCCCGCTGGTCATCAAGGCCGACGTGCAGGGATCCGCGGAAGCCATCGCGCATGCGCTCGACAAGGTCGGCAACGAGGAAGTCGGTGCGCGCGTGCTCTTCTCGGGCGTGGGTGGCATCACCGAGTCCGACATCACGCTGGCCACGGCGTCGAATGCCTCGATCATCGCCTTCAACGTGCGTGCCAACAAGCAGGCCCGTGAGGCGGCTGACCGCGAGGGCATCGAGATCCGCTACTACAACGTCATCTACGATCTCGTGGACGACGTGAAGGCGGCGATGTCCGGCATGCTGGCTCCGGAGCGCCGCGAGACCTTCATCGGGTATGCCGAGATCCGCGAGATCTTCGACATCACGAAGGTCGGCAAGGTGGCGGGCTGCCTTGTCACCGAAGGTGTCGTCGAACGTGGTGCGGAAGTGCGCCTCATCCGCGACAACGTCGTCGTTCACGAAGGCAAGCTGGGCACGCTCAAGCGCTTCAAGGACGACGTCAAGTCGGTCGAGTCCGGCCAGGAATGCGGCATGAACTTCGTCAACTACCAGGACATGCGGGTTGGCGACGTGATCGAGTGCTTCCGCGTCGAGCAGATCGCGCGCAGCCTCTGACGCTGCGGACGGGCCGGACGGCCCGACGGATCAGACAGGGCGCCGGCGCCGGGACCACCCCGCGCCGGCCCCTTCATTTCGCAACCGTGCCGGCCGATCCCGGAACCGTTGCCCGAACGGACAAGAAACATGGCAAAAAGCATGGGAGAGGGCCCCGGCATGCCCTCGCAGCGGCAGTTGCGCGTGGGCGAGCTCGTGCGCAAGGAGCTGTCGGACATCTTCACCCGTGGCCAGCTGTCCGATCCGGACCTGGACGGGGTGATCATCACCATCCCGGAGGTGCGCATGACGCCCGACCTGCGTCTGGCGACCTGCCTCGTGATGCCGCTCGGCGGCCGCAACGCCGACAAGGTGGTGAAGGCGCTGAACCGCAGCGCGAAGTTCTTCCGGGGTCAGGTGTCGCGCAAGCTCACCATGAAGTACATGCCCGACTTCCGCTTCATCCTGGACACGCGCTTCGACGATGACGACCGCATCGGCACGCTGCTGATGCAGCCGGAGGTCAAGCGCGACCTCGACGCCATCGCCGAGGACGAAACGGACGATCGCGACGACTGATCCTTCCAGCGCCAGCATCTGCGGATGCTGCAGAGTGCTGGCGAGACCCTTCCTCGCGGCATCCCGGGCAAGCGCGAGCGCAGCCCCGGGACCGGAGTGCGAGGGCGATGCTGTTGTAAATGTTGATCAATAACGACCTTGGCTTACCGGTCCCGGCTCGCGCTGCGCCAGGCCGGGATGACGCCGGGGCGGGGTAAAGGATTGTTCTCAATGTCGCGTCCGCAGAAGGTGCGCCGTCCGCGCAACGCCATTGATGGCTGGCTGGTGCTGGACAAGCCCTATGGCCTGACCTCCAACGATGCGCTCACGCGCGTGAAGCGCATCCTGCACCCTGAAAAGGTGGGGCACGCAGGCACCCTGGATCCCCGGGCTTCGGGGTGCCTGCCGCTTGCCTTTGGCGAGGCCACCAAGACGGTGCCCATGGTCATGAACGGCCGCAAGGTCTACCGGTTCGAGGTGACCTGGGGCGCGGAAACCGACACAGACGACACCGAAGGCACGGTGATCGCCACCTCCGACATCCGGCCGGATGCGGCGGCCATCGGCGCCGTGCTGCCGGAGTTCACCGGCACCATCCTGCAGGTTCCGCCGAAGTTCTCGGCCATCAAGGTCGACGGCGAGCGTGCCTATGATCTGGCCCGCGATGGCGAGACGGTCGAGCTGGAGGCGCGGCCGATCGACGTGCATCGCCTGAGCCTGATCGAGATGCGGGGCGATGACCGCAGTGTCTTCGAGGCCGAATGCGGCAAGGGCACCTATGTGCGCGCCCTGGCGCGCGACCTGGGGCGCCGCCTCGGGACCCGCGGCCACGTGACCGAACTGCGCCGCCTTCTGGTCGGTCCTTTCGGCGAGGCCGACATGGTGACGCTGGAGGAACTCGAGGAGGCTGCCCGCGCCGCCGGCGAGGATGTCGAGCCGCTGATGGATTTCCTTCTGCCGGTCCGGGAAGCGCTGGCCGATGTCCCCGAGGTGCTGGTGAGCAGCGATGACGCCGCGCGGATCCGCCAGGGCATGGCCGTGCTGCTGCGCGGCCGGTCGGCGCCGCTCGCCTGCGAACTGGCCTTTGCCAGCCACGCCGGAACGCCGGTTGCGCTCGGCAGTGTTGACAGGGGCCGCTTCCAGCCCTCGCGAATTCTTCACCTTTAGCGCGCGCGGCGGGTGCCCGGTCAAGAATTGACTGGCAATTTCGGGCCGTCTCCGCCATATTCCGCCGCCATCGGGGCCCTGCTGGCCCCGACCCCCATGCCCGACCTTTGCTGGACGACATCCCGGCCCTGGCTGAACGGCATGCGGACCTCCCGGCGCCCCGTGCGGCCGGTCCGGACAGCATCCGGACCTGTCGCTTGCGCCTTTTCCGGATCCAGCCTGGCTGCATCCCCAACCTGAAAGGACATCACGATGTCGATCACTGCCGAGCGCAAGGCCGCTCTCATCAAGGAATACGCCGTTGCTGAAGGCGACACCGGCTCCCCGGAAGTCCAGGTCGCCATCCTGACCGAGCGTATCAACAACCTGACCGAACACTTCAAGGGCCATGGCAAGGACAACCACTCCCGCCGCGGTCTGCTGAAGCTCGTCGCCACCCGTCGTTCGCTGCTGGACTACCTGAACCGCAAAGACGGTGCCCGTTACAAGGCACTGATCGAGCGGCTCGGCATTCGCCGCTAATCGGACCGGGATTGCAACGCGGTGGGTGGATTTGCCCGCCGCGTTTGCTATAGGAAGTCTCATGACAGTCATGGGGCAGGATCGCAGGGCGCTGCCGCGCCATCCGGATCAGCCGGAGCCACAGCGTCCCGCCGTCTTGCCCATGGCTCGTCCACGGTAACCGGCCCAGAGGGGGCCGACCGAAACCACCCGCGCGCCGGGTGCCGGGTCACGATCCAGCCAACGGATCACCGGACTTCGCGCCGCGCGGGGACGAAGCTTGCAAGGAACGTACATGTTCAACATTCATCGCGTCGAAGTCGAGTGGGCCGGTCGTCCGCTCGTCCTGGAAACCGGCAAGGTGGCTCGTCAGGCCGATGGCGCCGTCATGGCGACCTACGGCGAGACCAAGGTGCTCGCCACCGTCGTTTCGGCCAAGGAGCCGAAGCCGGGCCAGGACTTCTTCCCGCTGACCGTCAACTACCAGGAAAAGGCCTTCGCGGCCGGCAAGATCCCGGGCGGCTACTTCAAGCGTGAAGGCCGTCCGTCCGAGCACGAGACCCTGACCTCGCGCCTGATCGACCGCCCGATCCGCCCGCTGTTCGCCGACGGCTACAAGAATGACACCCAGGTCATCGTGACGGTCCTGTCGCATGACATGGAAAACACCCCGGACATCCTGGCGCTCGTTGCCTCGTCCGCGGCGCTGACCCTGTCCGGCGTTCCGTTCATGGGCCCGGTCGGTGGCGCGCGCGTCGGCTACATCAACGGCGAGTACGTGCTGAACCCGCTGCATGACGACATGGCCGAATCGAAGCTCGACCTGGTCGTCGCCGGCACCGCCGACGCCGTGCTGATGGTGGAATCCGAAGCCAAGGAACTGCCGGAAGACATCATGCTCGGCGCCGTGATGTTCGGTCATCGCGGCTTCCAGACCGTGATCGACGCCATCATCAAGCTGGCCGAGACCGCCGCCAAGGAGCCGCGCCAGCTCGACCTGCCGGACCACAGCGCGCTCTACGCCCGCATCAAGGACGTCGCGGCTGCCGATCTGACGGCTGCCTACAAGATCACCTCGAAGACCGAGCGCAAGAACGCCGTCGACGCGGCCAAGGCCAAGGTTGTCGAGGCCGTGATCACCGCAGCCGGCGACGCCGCTCCGGCCGGCACCGTGGTAGGCGAGCTGTTCAAGAAGCTCGAGGCCGAGATCGTCCGTGGCGCGATCATCGAGACCGGCACCCGCATCGACGGCCGTGACCTCTCGACCGTCCGCCCGATCGTCTCGGAAGTCGGCATCCTGCCGCGCGCCCATGGCTCGGCCCTGTTCACCCGCGGCGAGACCCAGGGTCTGGTCGTTGCCACGCTCGGCACCGGCGAGGACGAGCAGTTCGTGGATGCGCTGGAAGGCACCTACAAGGCGCACTTCATGCTGCACTACAACTTCCCGCCCTACTCCGTCGGCGAGACCGGCCGCATGGGCTCCCCGGGCCGTCGCGAGATCGGTCACGGCAAGCTCGCCTGGCGCGCCATCAACCCGATGCTGCCGGCCAAGCACGAGTTCCCCTACACGCTGCGCGTCGTCTCCGAGATCACCGAGTCCAACGGCTCGTCCTCGATGGCAACCGTCTGCGGCACCTCGCTGGCCCTGATGGACGCGGGCGTGCCGCTGAAGTCGCCGGTCGCGGGCATCGCCATGGGTCTGATCAAGGAAGGTGACAAGTTCGCCGTCCTGTCCGACATCCTGGGCGACGAGGATCACCTCGGCGACATGGACTTCAAGGTGGCCGGCACGGCCGAGGGCATCACCTCGCTGCAGATGGACATCAAGATCGACGGCATCACCGAAGAGATCATGAAGGTCGCCCTGGATCAGGCCCGCGAAGGCCGCATCCACATCCTCGGCGAGATGTCCAAGGCGATCACCGAAGCCCGGTCCGAGCTCGGCGAACATGCTCCGCGCATCGAAGTGCTGAAGATCCCGGTCGACAAGATCCGTGAAGTGATCGGTTCGGGCGGCAAGGTCATCCGCGAGATCGTGGAAAAGACCGGCGCCAAGATCAACATCGAGGACGATGGCACCGTCAAGGTCGCCTCTGCCGACGGCAAGGCCATCAAGGCCGCGATCAACTGGATCAACTCGATTGCCGCCGAGCCGGAAGTCGGGATGATCTATGAGGGTACCGTCGTGAAGTGTGTCGAGTTCGGCGCCTTCGTGAACTTCTTCGGTGCCAAGGACGGTCTGGTCCACATCTCCCAGCTCGCTCCCAAGAAGGTTGCCAAGGTGACCGACGTGGTCAAGGAAGGCGACAAGGTCTGGGTGAAGCTGATGGGCTTCGACGAGCGCGGCAAGGTCCGCCTGTCGATGAAGGTCGTCGATCAGGACACCGGCAAGGAAATCGAGCGCGAGAAGGGTGAGGAAGAGTAATCTTCCCCCTCACCGCGACAGGATCAGGCCGGGGCAGATGCCCCGGCCTTTTCTTTATGGTCGAGCTGACGATCAGGGATCGAGTTGGTCTTTCGCCCTGCCGTGCCGCCTGATATATCCCGCGTGACATCAAGGGGGGTGATCCATGACTGATATGCGTCTTGTCGTCGTCGGCGCCGCCGGCCGTATGGGGCAGGCCCTGGTCCGGGCCGTGACGGCCATGGACGGCGTCACCCTGAGCGCGGCAATCGAACGCGAGGGCTCGGCTGCGCTGGGGCACGACGCCGGCGAGCTGGCCGGCCTCGGGCCGCTCGGCGTGCGCATCACCGACGATCCGCTGACCGCCTTTGCCGCCAGCGAGGGCGTGCTCGACTTCACCACTCCCAAGGCGAGCCTCTGGTTTGCCGAGCTGGCGGCCCAGGCCCGCATCGTCCACATCATCGGCACGACGGGCTGGGTCGATGGCGAACTCGAGCCGCTGAAGGCGGCCGCCCGCCATGCGCGTCTCGTCAAGTCGGGCAACATGAGCCTCGGCGTCAACCTCCTTGCCGCGCTGGTCCGCAAGGCCGCCGCCGCGCTCGGTCCCGATTTCGACCTCGAGATCGTCGAGATGCACCACCGGCACAAGGTGGACGCTCCCTCCGGGACCGCACTCCTGCTGGGAGAAGCTGCCGCCGCTGGCCGCGGCATCGCGCTTGCCGAGCATTCGGTCCGGGTCCGCGATGGCCACACCGGTCCGCGTCCGGCCGGCGACATCGGCTTTGCCACGCTGCGCGGCGGATCCGTGGTCGGCGATCACACGGTGATCCTTGCCGGCGACGGCGAGCGCGTCGAGCTCAGCCACAAGGCCGAAGACCGCCAGATCTTCGCCCGTGGCGCCGTCAAGGCCGCCCTCTGGGCGCGCGACAAGAAACCCGGACTTTACTCCATGGCCGATGTCCTCGGCCTCAACGACTGAAACCAGCCAAGCCCTGCGAGGAGATCGGCATATGGAACGTCTCTTGGTGCTCGTCCGTCACGGCCAGAGCGAGTGGAACCTGAAGAACCTCTTCACCGGCTGGAAGGACCCGGACCTGACCGAGCAGGGGGTCGCCGAGGCCCGTGCCGCCGGCGCCAAGCTGCGCGACATGAAGCTGCAGTTCGACATGGCCTATACGTCGGCCCTGACCCGTGCCCAGCACACGCTCCAGCTCATCCTGGCCGAGCTTGGCCAGGAGGGTCTGGAAACGGTGCGTGACCAGGCGCTGAACGAGCGCGATTACGGCGACATCACCGGCATGAACAAGGACGAGGCGCGCGAGAAGTTCGGCGAGGAGCAGGTCCACATCTGGCGCCGCTCGTTCGACGTTCCGCCTCCGGGCGGCGAGAGCCTGAAGATGACCGCCGAGCGCGTGCTGCCTTACTACCGGGCGGAGATCCTGCCGCGCGTGCTGGAGGGCAAGCGCATCATTGTTGCCGCCCACGGCAACTCGCTGCGCTCGCTGATCATGGAGCTGGAAAACCTCACGCCGGAACAGATCCTCAAGCGCGAGCTGGGCACCGGTGCACCGGTCGTCTACCGCCTGAACGAGGACGGCCAGGTCGTCAGCGTCGAGGATCTCGCCGACTGAGCCGGCTTCAGAACGTCAGCTAAAAAGGCGCCCGTGCGGCGCCTTTTTTGTTTCCGGGTACGCTCCTTCCGCCGTCATCCCTGTCCATGAGAGCGCTTCTTGCCAGATTGATGTGTGAGAGCGTGAATGGTCCGCGGGCGGAGCACCTGGTGCGCGGCCGTGTGTCTCAGGGCGCGAAGCCGGCATGTGCTGCACCGGACTGCAGCGGCCGTTCCGGGCGGGCGCGGACAGGGGGGACGACCGTCAGCGCAGCAGCTTCAGCGCGCCTGTCAGCGAGCGGACCCATTTCGCCGGCCCGAGCAGCCCGATGCCGTCAAGCTCTTCCTCGGCGAGACTGTGGGTCCCGAACGTGGCCTCATACTCCAGATGGTCGTGCAGAGCACGGGCAAACGACGGGAAGGCAACGACGCGTCCCTCCGGGGCCTGCTCCCCGCATGTTGCGGCCGCCCGCGCCAGCAGGGCCTGCAGCGCCTCCTGTCCGGCCGCCAGGACCGGCACGGGCAACCGCGAGCTGCCATGGATGGCAAGACCGGCCCGGTCCGTCAGCCGTGACCCGGCCAGATCCGGCTGCAGGGCCGCAAGGCCGATGCCAATCGTTGCGGCGGTGTTGGCAGCAAATCCGGCGGGCAGGGCAGGATTGAGGATGACAGCAATCCGCAGATCGGTCGTCATGGGATCTCCTTCTGAAAATGACGTCCCATCCTAGCGTCAGCCGCCCGGTCAAACCTGCCTTTTTGTCCCCATCAACGCCGAGTTCTGGTAGGAATGATCGAAACAGTCGGGCCAGGAGGAAGGTTGTGCCGCAAACGCCGCTCGAGCCGATCGATCTCAGGATCCTGGCGCTCCTTCAGGACGACGGGCGCCTGACCAATCAGGCGCTGGCCGACGCCGCAGGCCTGTCCACCTCGCCGTGCTGGCGCCGGGTCCGCCAGCTTGAGGACGCCGGTGTCATCCAGGGCTATGGCGCAAGGCTTGACCGGCGGCAACTTGGGCTGGGTGTGCTTGTCTTCATCCGCGTGAAGATCGACACGCACAGTGAACGGGAGGCGGAAGACTTCGCCGCCGCCGTCGCGGCGCTGGACGAGGTGGTTGCCTGTTACAGCATTGCCGGCGATGCGGATTTCCTGCTGCAGGTGGTCGCGCAGGATCTTGACCATTACGCCGAGTTCGCCATGTCGGTCGTCCGGCGCCTGCCGGGCATCAAGGAAATGCAGACGACGATGGTCCTGAAGGAACTGAAGCCGTTCCGTGGATTTCCCGTGCGGGGCACGCGGCAGGAGGCGCGCTGAGGGGCTGGCCGCATCGGAATGGGCCGGCCCCTCGGCAGGATCGGACGAGCTGTCTCAGAGCGCGAAGCCGGCCTGTTCCACAATGGCCTTCAGCGGCCGTTCCGGGCGGGCGCCGACATGGGTGATGACCGTCGAGGCGCAGAGGCAGCCCAGCTCCGTGGAGCTCTTCAGGTCGCGGCCGCGCGCCAGGCCGAAGAGGAAGCCGGATGCGAACAGGTCGCCCGCCCCGGTCAGGTCGACAACCTCGCTCACCGGCAAGGCCGGCGCGTGCACCGTCTCCTCGCGGGTGATCGCCATGGCGCCGTTGCTGCCGAGCGTCAGCGCCGTGAGCTTGCAGGTCTCCCGCGCCGCGGCAATGGCGGTGTCGAGGTCCGACGTCTGATAGAGCGACTTCAGCTCGTGTTCGTTGGCAAACATCAGATCGACGACGCCATCGCGCAGCAGGCCCTGGAACTCGTCACGGTAGCGGTCGACGCAGAAGGCATCCGACAGGGTCAGCGCAACCTGCCGGCCATGCGCATGGGCGATCCGCGCGGCTTCCAGGAAGGCCAGCTTCGCGGCCGGCGGATCCCAGAGATAGCCCTCCATGTAGGTGATTGCCGATGCCGCCACCACGTCCGGATCCACGTCCTTCGGGCTCAGTTCGACGCAGGCTCCGAGATAGGTGTTCATGGTCCGCTCGCCATCCGGCGTGATCAGGATCATGGACCGTGCCGTCGGCGCGCCGCCGACCAGCGGATCGGTGTTGAAGTAGACGCCGGTGCCCTTCATGTCATGAGCATAGCTGTCGCCCAGCTCGTCGCGGGCGACCTTGCCGAGATAGGCCGGCTTGCCACCGAGCGAGGCAATGCCAGCGGCGGTGTTGCCGGCGCTGCCGCCCGAGATGCGGACCGTCTGCCCCATCTTGTCGTAGAGACGCAGCGCCTCGCCGGTGTCGATCAGGCGCATCGACGCCTTGACCAGCTTCTCGGCCACAAGGAAGTCGTCGTCGACATGGGCGAAGACGTCGCAGATGGCGTTGCCGATGCACAGGGCATCAAACTTCAGTTCTGTCATGGGGACCCTCGGTCTGGACTGGCCGGGTTTCAGGGAGCGGGATTGGGCCGCAGCGCGCGGTTGGCCTCGGGCTCGCGGATCTTGTCGCGGAAGGGGCTGGCGCGGTAGACGCCGAGGACCTTCAGCTCGGCGCAGAAGAAGGCCAGCTCCTCGAGTGCCAGCGCGACATTCCGGTCATCCGGATGGCCTTCGATGTCGGCATAGAACATGGAGGCGAAGAACTGTCCCTCGAGCTGGTAGGATTCCAGCTTGGTCATGTTCACGCCGTTGGTCGCAAAGCCGCCGAGAGCCTTGTAGAGCGAGGCCGGCACGTTGCGGACCCGGAAGATGAAGGTGGTGATCACCGGCAGGCCGCTGTTGGCGGCACGGGCCGGCTCGCGCGACAGGATCAGGAAGCGGGTGGTGTTGTGTTCCGCGTCCTCGACGTTGCGCTTGAGAATGTCGAGCCCGTAGACCTCGGCAGCCATTTCCGGGGCGAGGGCGGCGGCCGTCAGGTCTCCGGCCTCGGCGACCTGGCGCGCGGACCCGGCCGTGTCGGCTCCGACAATCGCCTTGAGGCCGAGATCGCGGATGATGTTGCGGCACTGGCCGAGGGCCATGACGTGGCTCTGGACACTTTTCAGGTTTTCGATCCGCGCGCCCTTCGGGGCCATCAGCTGGAACCGGATCGGCATGAAATACTCGCCGATGATGTGCAGGTTCGCCCGCGGCAGGAGATGATGAATGTCGGCCACGCGCCCCGCGATCGAGTTCTCGACCGGGATCATGCCGTAGTCGGCCTCGCCGGATTCCATGGCGGCAAAGCAGTCCTCGAAGGTCGCGCAGGGCACGGCGAGGTAGTCCGGATAAACACTGCGGCAGGCCATGTGCGAATTCGCACCGGTCTCGCCCTGGAACACGATCTTCTTGCGGTCAGACATCAGCGTCGAGGCTTTCTTGCGGTTCGGTCGGTATGGAATGGCACGGGAAGGTTACGGCGAGGTCAAAGCGACGCGAAGACCTTGCGCACCCGTTCGAGATCCTGGGGCGTGTTGACGTCCATCGGGGCGCTGTCGATCAGGCTGATGTCGATGCGCATTCCGGCCTCCAGCGCCCGCAGCTGCTCGAGCTTCTCGCGCTTCTCGAGCGGCGACGGGGCGAGGGTGACAAAGGTCGACAGCGCCTTGCGGCGGTAGGCATAGACGCCGATGTGCTGGTACAGCGGACCGGGTCCGGTCGGCGCGGTGGCGCGGGTAAAGTACAGCGCGCGGTGGCGGGCGCCCGACAGGGGCGAGGCAATCGCCTTGACGAAGCTCGGATCAACCTTGTCCGCCTCGTCGCGGATTTCCGTCATGATCGTGCCGATGTCGACCGCCGGATCGGCGAGCGGGGCAAAGGCTGCACGGATTGCCTCCGGCGCGATCAGCGGCACGTCGCCCTGCAGGTTCAGGATGACGTCATGACGGCCGTCCGGGTCGATCAGCTCGGCCGCCTCATGGATGCGGTCCGAGCCGGACTCATGGTCGGGCCGCGTCATCACCGCTGCGCCGCCGTGATCGCGGACGGCCTCCAGGATGCGCAAATCGTCGCAGGCAACCGTCACGGGCCCGATGTCGGCAGCCAGCGCCTGCTCCAGCACGCGCACGATCATCGGTTTGCCGGCAATGTCGGCGAGGGGCTTTTGCGGCAGCCGGGTGGCAGCCATGCGGGAAGGAATGACGACAAGTGCGGATGTCACGACCGGCTCCGGTGCGCTCGATCGGCCCCCTGCGACAAAAAGCATCGCGCGAAGCCGAATTTCAGTGTGCCGCGACTTTTATACCTATGGACAGCGGCGTCAAAAAATTTGTAGGTTCCAGCCAATTTTGATGAGGGCAGATTATGGTTCGCGCCGACGGTGCGGGCCATGGGCGCGTTAATCTGGAGCCTGACCGAATGGATTCCTTTGAGCTGAACAAAGCCGCCGGTGCGGTTTTGATGGTGCTTCTGCTGACGATGGGTGTGGGCATCGTCTCGGATGTCATCTTCACGCCAACGACCCCGGAAAAGCCGGGTTATGAAATCGTCGTCGCATCGGCCGAGAGCGCGGCGCCTGCCGAGGAAGCTGCTGCCGACGTTGCTCCCCTGTCCGAGCGCCTGATGGCCGGCACGGTCGAAGACGGCGAGAAGGCCGCCAAGAAGTGCGCCGCCTGCCACAGCTTTGAAAAGGGTGGCCCGAACAAGGTTGGTCCGGATCTGTGGGGCCTGCTCGGCCGCAAGCCCGGCACCCATGCCGGCTTCTCGTATTCCACCGCCATGGTCGCCTTCGGCGAAGCCAACCCGGCCTGGACCTTCGAGCATCTCTATGCCTTCCTCGAGAACCCGAAGGCGCATGTCCCGGGCACCTCGATGGGCTTTGCCGGCATCAAGAAGGCCGACGAGCGCGTCGACCTGATCGTCTACATGAACAGCCTTTCCGACAGCCCGCTGCCGCTGCAGTAAGTCGCTGGACCGGAACCGGTTTCACGAGACCGCGCCCTGAAAAGGGCGCGGTTTTTCGTTGTTTGTACCGCGTCCCACAATCCTCTTTTTACGAACCTGTCGTAGCGTCGAGACGGGGGCGATGAGCCCGGCATGGGGAAACGGCGTCTTGATCCGACTGGTCAGCCTGCTGAACCGACGCAAGGGATTTTGGCATGCACTGGCGGTTGCGCTGGTCGTGCTGCTCGTCGGCGCGAGCCTGACGACCTATGTCGGCAACCTCATCCGCGACGCCAATGTCGACCGGCACAAGGCTGCGGCCGTCTCCGTGCTGTCGGAGGCACGGGCCCGTCTGCTCGGCACCATCGGCCGGACCCTGTCCCTCGGCACCGGCCTGATGAACTATGTGGTCGTCAATCCCCGCATCGGCGAATTGCAGTTTCGCCGCTACAGCGCCGAGATGATCGCGCAGGACAGGAGCATCCGTTCCATTGCCCTGGCGCCCGGCAACGTGGTGCGCTTCGTTCATCCGCTGGAGGGGAACGAGCGCGTCATCGGGCTCGACTATGCCAGCAATCGCGAGCAGTGGCGGGGCATCCACCAGGCCATGGAAAGCCGCTCCGTGGTCCTCGCCGGTCCGGTCAATCTTGTCCAGGGTGGACGCGGCATCCTCGCGCGGCTGCCGATCTATGTTCCGGCCTTCGGCAGTCCCGGAGAGCCGGCCCGCACCTACTGGGGCATTGCCTCCGTGATGTTCGACGAACAGGCGATGCTGGCATCGGCTGGTCTGAGCACCCTTGTCGGGGAATACGAGATTGCGCTGCAGGTCCCGGGGGATGGCGAGCGGCCGACATCCACGATCCTGGGGCAGCCGGACCTGTTCGAGCGTGATTCGGCGCGCCTCGACGTCCTGCTCCCGGGGGCGGTGTCGTGGCAGCTGGCTGCGATCCCGCGCCAGGGCTGGGTGCACACGTCGACGGAATTCTGGCTGGCAGTCGCGGCCGGCTACGGCGCGACGCTGTTGCTTGCTGCCATGAGTTTCTTCGTTGTCTTCGAGATGTTGCGGGCGCGCCAGCTCGCCCATCATGACCCGCTCACGGGCCTGCCCAACCGCCGCCTGCTCGAGGACCGCATGGAGCAGCTTGCGAGCTTCAGCGACCGCTCCGGCCTGGGCTTCCAGGTGTTCTTCGTCGACCTCAACGACTTCAAGCCGATCAACGACCAGCATGGCCACGCCATCGGGGATCTCATGCTGGTCGAGATCGGTCGCCGGCTGCGGTCGGAGACCCGGCGGGCCGACACCGTGGCGCGAATCGGTGGCGACGAGTTCGTTGTCCTGACCCCCGGCCTGATGCAGGAGGCGGATGCGGCCCAGTTCAGCCGGCGGCTCGCGGCGGCGGTCTGCGAGCCGATGACAATCGGCGCGGCGACGCTGTCGGTGAAGGCCAGCGTCGGACGGGCCTCCTATCCCCAGGACGCCCGCAGCATCCGCGAGCTGCTCGACCTCGCCGACACCCGGATGTACGCCCAGAAGCAGCAGCGCTTCGAGACGCTCTTCACCGAGGTCCGCGCGGCCAACGGTTCTTAAATTTCTGTCATCTCACGTTTTCCCCGGTGACGCGGCGGCGGACAGGCACTTACACTTGTGTCTGACCGACCGGAGTCGTTTCCGGTCTCGCCGTCGAATCGGGAGACACCAGATGACCGCAGGCCCGAAGGCACCCAAGGCTGTCTTTCTCGCCCTAGCCGCTACTCTCCTGCTTGCACCGGTCACCACCGTCCGCGCCCAGAGCCCCGAACCGGTCTGGCAGCATGCGACGGCGCTGTCCGGAACGCCGAAATACGGCCCGGACGTGACGCATTTCGAATATGTCAATCCGGAGGCGCCGAAGGGCGGCTCCGTGCGCCTGGCCGACACGGGTGGCTTCGACACGTTCAATCCCGTCCTGCCCAAGGGCAACCCCGCGCCCGGCATCGGCCTCATCTACGACACGCTGATGGAAACGGCGCTCGACGAGGTCGATATCAGCGGCTCCTACGGCGTGATCGCGGAGGCCATGCGCTATCCCGATGATTACTCGTGGGTCGAGTACCGGCTCAATCCCAAGGCCCGCTGGCACGACGGCAAGCCGATTACCGTGTCGGATGTCATCTGGTCGTTCCAGAAGATCACCGAGGTCAGCCCGCCGCAGAAATTCTACTACAAGAATGTCGTCCGGGCCGAGGAGCGCCCCGGTGGGGTCGTGCGCTTCGAGTTCGACGTGAAGGGCAATCGCGAGCTGCCGCACATCATGAGCCAGCTGCTGATCCTGCCGCAGCACTGGTGGGAAGGCACCAACGCCCAGGGGGAAAAGCGCGACATCGCGCGCGGCACGCTGGAGCCGCCGCTGGGCAACGGTCCCTACCGGATCAAGTCCTTCGTCGCCGGCCGCGATGTCGTCTACGAGCGGGTGCCCGACTACTGGGGCGCCGACCTGCCCATTCGGGTCGGAACCAACAATTTCGACGAGATCCGCTATGTGGTCTTCATGGACCAGGCTGTCGAGCTGGAAGCCTTCAAGGGCGACCAGTACGACTTCCGCCAGGAGCTGAGCGCCAGCCAGTGGGCCAAGGCCTATGATTTCCCGGCGATCCGCGAGGGCCGCGTCGTCAAGGAAGAGTTCGTCGACAAGGGATCGGGGCGCATGCAGGCCTTCGTGCCGAACCTGCGCCGCCCCAAGTTCCAGGACGCGCGCGTCCGCCAGGCCCTGAACTATGCCTATGACTTCGAGACCACCAACGAGATCGTCTCGGCCAACCTGCTGAAGCGCATCGGCTCCTATTTCGCCGGCACGGATCTCGGGGCCACCGGTCTGCCGACGGGCAAGGAACTGGAAATCCTTGAAACCCTGCGCGGCCAGATCCCGGAAGAGGTGTTCACGACCGAGTTCCGCAATCCGGTCGGCGGCAACCCGGAAAATGTCCGCAACAACCTGCGCCAGGCGGTCCGCCTGCTGACGGAGGCCGGGTTCAGGCGCGAGAACGGCCAGATCATCGACCCGACCTCGGGCGAGCAGTTCACGATCGAGTTCCTGTATTTCGACAAGAGCGCGGAACGCACCCTGCTGCCCTATGCCAAGAACCTCGAGAGCATCGGCATCCGCCCGGTGCTGCGCCTCGTCGACCAGCCGCAATACATCAACCGCATCAACAGCCGCGACTTCGACATGGCGACGCTGGTCTGGGGGCAGTCCCTGTCGCCCGGCAACGAGCAGCGGGATTTCTGGGGCTCCGAGGCAGCCGACCGGGAGCAGTCGCGCAACTACGCCGGGATCAAGAACCCCGCCGTCGACACGCTCATCGACCGGATCGTCTTCGCCAAGGACCGCGCGGAGCTGGTTGCGGCGACGAAGGCGCTGGACCGCGTGCTGCTGTGGAACCACTACGTCGTGCCGCAGTTCTATGCCGACAAGGACCGGACCGTGCGCTGGAACCGCTTCGGTCACCCGGCGAAGATGCCCGAGTTCACCTTCGCCTTCCCGACGATCTGGTGGTACGACGCCGCGCTGGCGGCCAAGACGGGAGCTCCGAAATGACCGACCATCTCCAGCCGACCCGGCGCACGCTTCTCAGGCTGTCGGCCGCAGCGGCGGCGGCAGCGACCCTGCCGCTCGGCGCCTTCGGCACCTCCGGCGCCGCACGCGCGCAGCCTGCGTTGCGGCACGGGCTGTCGGTGTTCGGCGAGCTGAAGTACGCGCCCGGCTTCGAGGCGTTCGAGTATGTCCGCAGGGACGCTCCCAAGGGCGGGCGGATCTCCTTCTCCGCGCCAAGCTGGGCCTACAACCAGAACCCGCAGACCTTCAACACGTTCAACACCTTCATTCTCAAGGGCGATGCGCCGCCGCGAATGGAGATGTGCTTCGACAGCCTGATGGTGCGTGCGCTCGACGAGCCGGATGCGATCTACGGGCTGGTTGCGGCGGGCGTCGAGATTGCGGCGGACGGCAACAGCTACATCTTCCACCTGCGGCCGGAAGCGCGCTTCCATGACGGCTCCAGGCTGACGGCAGACGATGTGGCCTTCAGCCTCAACCTGCTCAAGGCGTCGGGCCATCCCCAGATCAGCCAGGCGATCCAGGAGTTCACCGAGGCCCGCGCGCTGGACGAGGCGCGTGTCGAGGTCCTGTTCTCCGGCAAGCAGACGCGCCAGCTGCCGTTGATCGTCGCCGGCCTGCCGATCTTTTCCCGCCGCTACTACAGCGCCTACGACTTCACCCAGTCCACCCTGACACCGCCGCTCTCCTCCGGTCCCTACAAGGTCGGCGCGCATGAGGTCGGCCGCTTCGTGGAGTATCACCGGGTGACCGACTGGTGGGCCCAGGATCTGCCGGTGTCGCGCGGTCAGAACAATTTTGACGTGATCCGCCTGGAATTCTTCCGCGAGCGCCAGGTCACGTTCGAGGCCTTCAAGAAGGGCCTGCTCACGTTCCACGAGGAATTCACCTCCAAGACCTGGAACACCGAATACACCTTTCCGGCGGTCACCGAGGGCAAGGTGCTGAAGAAGGAGATCCCGGACAACCGGCCGAGCGGCGCGCAGGGCTGGTTCTTCAACGCCCGGCTGCCGAAATTCGCCGACCCGCGGGTGCGGCGCGCGCTCGGCTTTGCCTTCGACTTCGAGTGGTCGAACCAGAACCTGTTCTACGGCATGTACCGGCGGACCCAGTCCTTCTTCCAGAACTCGGACATGATGGCCACCGGGCTTCCGGACGCCGCCGAGCTGGCGTTGCTCGAACCCTTCCGGAACCGGTTGCCGGCCGAGGTTTTCGGCGAGCCGGCGCTTGCGCCGGTCTCCGACGGATCGGGCAACGACCGGAGCCTGCTGCGCCAGGCGGCCCAGCTGCTCGCCGACGCCGGTCTCGAACGCCGCGAAGGGGTGCTCTACGGGCTCGACGGCAAGCCCTTCACCATCGAGTTCCTTGACGACTCGATCGCCTTCGACCGGGTGGTGCAGCCCCTCATCACCAACTTCAAGCGCCTCGGCATCGAGGCGACATCGCGGATCGTCGATCCGGCGCAATACCAGTCGCGCGAGAATGACTTCGACTTCGAGGTGACCGGACGGCGCTTCTCCCTCTCGGCCACGCTGAGCGACGAGACGCGCGACTTCTGGAGCAGCCAGTCGGCCGACCGCCCCGGCAGCCGCAACCTGTCGGGGATCAAGGATCCTGTCGTGGATGCGCTGATCGACAAGGCGCTGGCGGCCAGCACGCGCCAGGACATGGTGATCGCCGCCCGCGCGCTTGACCGTGTCCTGCGTGCGGGGCACTACTGGATCCCCCAGTGGAACAAGCCATATCACTCGGTGGCCATCTGGGACGTCTTCGGCTATCCGGAGAAACCGCCGTTCTACGACTTCCCGGTCGAGACCACCTGGTGGTTCGACACGGACAGGGCAGCCAGGATCGGCATGGCAGGCTGAGGCCTGCGCGACAAGGATCACACCGAAGACATGGGCGCCTACATCCTCCGCCGCCTTCTGCTCATGATCCCGACCCTCGTCGGGATCATGGCGATCAATTTCATCATCATCCAGTTTGCGCCGGGCGGCCCGGTCGAGCGGGTCATCGCCCAGCTTCAGGGCAACGATGTGTCGGCCACCTCGCGGATCAGCGGCGGCGGCTCCGACTTCGGCGGGACGGGCGAGGCGCAGGCAACCCCCGGCGACGTGAACACCTCCAAGTACCGTGGCGCACAGGGGCTGGATCCCGAATTCATCCGCCAGCTCGAGGTCCAGTTCGGGTTCGACAAGCCGCCGCTCGAGCGGTTCCTGACCATGCTCTGGAACTATGCCCGCTTCGACTTCGGCGAGAGCTACTTCCGCGACATCTCGATCCTTGATCTCATCATCGAGAAGCTGCCGGTCTCGGTGTCGCTGGGGCTCTGGATGATGCTGATTTCCTATGCCATCTCGATCCCCCTCGGCATCCGCAAGGCGGTGCGGGAAGGCACGCCCTTCGATGTCTGGACATCCGGCATCATCATCGTCGCCTATGCCATCCCGAGCTTCCTGTTCGCCGTGATGCTGATCGTGTTCTTCGCCGGCGGCTCGTTCCTCGACTGGTTCCCGCTGCGCGGCCTTGCCTCCGACAACTGGGCCCAGCTCTCGTGGCCGGAGCGCATCGTCGACTACATCTGGCACATGACCCTGCCGCTGGTGGCCATGGCCCTCTCCGCCTTCGCCACCACGACACTGCTGACCAAGAACTCGTTCCTGGAGGAAATCCGCAAGCAGTATGTCATCACGGCCCGCGCCAAGGGCCTGACCGACCGCCAGGTCCTCTACGGGCATGTGTTCCGCAATGCCATGCTGATCGTGATCGCCGGGTTTCCGGGCGCCTTCATCTCGGCCTTCTTCGCGGGCGCGCTGCTGATCGAAACCATCTTCTCGCTCGACGGTCTGGGGCTGCTCGGCTTCGAGTCCGTCATCAACCGCGACTACGCGGTCGTGTTTGCAACGCTGTACATCTTCTCCCTGCTCGGCCTGCTCGTGAACCTGCTCTCCGACCTCATGTACACCTGGATCGATCCCCGCATCGATTTTGAAAGTCGGGAGGTCTGAGATGACGGCACCGCTCGCCACGCCGCAGACCGCGCAGCCCGAGTTGCCGGCGAAGCGCCGCCTGTCGCCGCTGAACCTGCGCCGCCTGGCCAATTTCAAGGCCAACCGCCGCGGCTACTGGTCCTTCTGGATCTTCCTGGTTCTGTTCGGCCTGTCGCTGGTTGCCGAATTGATCACCAATGACCGGCCAATCCTCGTCTCCTACAAGGGCGAGCTGCTGGTACCGGTGCTGGTCGACTATCCGGAGGAGAAATTCGGCGGCTTCCTTGCGGTCACGGACTACCGCGATCCCTTCATCCAGGAGCAGATCGAGGCCGACGGCTGGATGCTGTGGCCGCCGGTGCGCTACTCCTATCGCACGGTGAACAAGGACATTCCGGTGCCGGCGCCGGCCCCGCCCTCCTGGCAGATGACCAAGGAGGAGCGCTGCGCCCGCTATCCGCTGGGCGCGGAAGATCCCAATTGCGTCATGGGCAACTGGAACTGGCTCGGCACCGACGACCAGGGCCGGGACATCCTCGCACGGCTCATCTACGGCTTCCGCATCTCGGTGCTGTTCGGCCTCGCGCTGACGGTTGCCTCGTCGGTGATCGGCATCGCCGCCGGTGCCGTGCAGGGCTATTACGGCGGCTGGGTCGATCTCCTGTTCCAGCGCTTCATCGAGATCTGGACCGGCATTCCCCAGCTCTACCTGATCCTCATCATCTCGTCGGTGCTGGTGCCCGGATTCTGGACCCTGTTCTGGATCCTGCTTGCCTTTTCCTGGGTGGCGCTGGTCGGCGTCGTGCGGGCCGAGTTCCTGCGGGGGCGCAATTTCGAGTACATCGCTGCGGCCCGCGCGCTCGGCGTGTCCAACCCGGTGATCATGTGGCGGCACCTGCTGCCGAATGCCATGGTGGCAACGCTGACCTTCATGCCTTTCATCCTGAACGGCTCGATCTCCACGCTCACGGCGCTCGACTTCCTCGGCTTCGGACTGCCGCCGGGATCGGCCTCGCTGGGCGAGCTGCTGGCCCAGGGCAAGAACAACCTGCAGGCCCCCTGGATCGCCATCACCGGCTTCATCGTCGTTTCGACCATGCTGAGCCTTCTGATCTTCATCGGCGAGGCTGTCCGTGACGCCTTCGATCCGCGCAAGACCTTTGCGTGAGGACACCCATGACCGACATGACTGACGCCCCTGCATCCTCGCTCCTGTCCGTCCGGGATCTTTCCGTCGCCTTCACCCAGGGCGGACAGCAGTCGTTGGCCGTCAATCGCATCAGCTTCGACATCCATCCCGGCGAGACGCTGGCCGTCGTGGGAGAAAGCGGATCGGGCAAGTCCGTCACGGCCCTCTCCGTGCTCAAGCTGCTGCCCTATCCGACCGCATCACACCCCGGTGGCACGATCCGTTTCAAGGGCCAGGAGCTGGTCGGCGCTTCCGAGGATGCCATGCGCAAGCTGCGCGGCAACGACATCTCGATGATCTTTCAGGAGCCGATGACCTCGCTCAATCCGCTGCATTCGGTCGAGCGGCAGATCTCGGAGATCCTGCGCGTGCACCGCGGCCTGGGCGAGACGGCGGCCCGTGCCCGGGTGATCGAGCTTCTGACCCAGGTCGGCATCCGCGATCCCGAAACCCGGCTGGGGTCCTATCCGCACCAGCTCTCCGGTGGTCAGCGCCAGCGGGTGATGATCGCCATGGCACTCGCCAACGAGCCCGACCTCCTCATCGCCGACGAGCCGACGACGGCACTGGACGTGACGGTTCAGGCCCAGATCCTCAAGCTGCTGAAGGACCTGCAGCAGGCGCGCGGCATGGCGATGCTGTTCATCACCCATGACCTCGGCATCGTCCGCAAGATCGCCGACCGGGTCTGCGTCATGACCAGGGGCGAGATCGTCGAGGCCGGGCCTGTCGCCGAGGTCTTCAGCCGGCCGCGTCATGCCTACACGCAGCATCTGCTGGCGGCAGAGCCGAAGGGTCAGCCGCCGGTCGAGGACCTGTCCCGCCCTGCTGTTGTCGAGACCCGTGATCTCAAGGTCTGGTTTCCGGTCAAGCGCGGTCTCATGCGCCGGACCGTCTCCCACATCAAGGCGGTCGACGGCATCGATCTGACCCTCCGCGAGGGCCAGACGCTCGGCATCGTCGGCGAGAGCGGCTCCGGCAAGACGACACTGGGGCTGGCGATCCTGCGCATGATCTCTTCGACCGGCCAGATCGCGTTCCGCGGCCAGGACATTTCCCGCTACTCGTGGAAAGAGATGCGGCCGCTGCGGCGCGACATGCAGATCGTGTTCCAGGATCCCTTCGGGGCGCTCAGCCCCCGCATGTCCGTGGCGGACATCGTCGGCGAGGGGCTGCAGGTGCATCATCCGCGCCTCACCCCGGAGGAGCGCGACCGCAAGGTGGCCACTGCCCTGGCGGAAGTCGGGCTGGATGCCGCCACCCGGTTCCGGTACCCGCATGAATTCTCGGGCGGACAGCGCCAGCGCATCTCGATTGCCCGGGCGCTGGTGCTCGAACCGAAGTTCGTCATGCTGGACGAACCGACCTCCGCCCTCGACATGAGCGTGCAGGCCCAGGTGGTCGACCTCCTGCGCGAGCTGCAACAGCGGCACAGGCTGACCTACCTCTTCATCTCGCATGACCTGAAGGTCGTGCGGGCGCTGGCCAACGACATCATCGTCATGCGCCAGGGCAAAGTCGTCGAGGCCGGCCCGGCCCGCCGGGTTTTCGAGGCACCGCAGACGGATTACACCCGCGCCCTGCTGTCGGCAGCCTTCCATCTCGAGACCGCCGACACCGGCGTCGTCAGCCAGTAGGCGTCCCGGCCGCCGCGCCGGTCTGGACCGGTCAGGCCGCTCTGCTCAATCGAGCCAGCAGGTCGCCGTGCGCCCGGCCTGCTCCTGGACCATGCCCAGGGAGCGGCGGGTCTTGAAGCCGATCAGGCCATCGGCACCGCCGACGTCGTAGCCGGCCTTCTCCATCTTCAGCTGCAGGTCGCGCACCGCGCCGCGAGACAGGTGCGGGGTGTCCTGCCAGCGGCCGACGAAGCCCGCATCCGAGCCATACCGGTCCGCCAGATGACCGACGAACAGCGCATAGACGTCGCTCTCGTTGTAGGCCTTCAGCACATAGAAGTTCTCGGTGGCGAGGAAGGCCGGACCCAGGCGGCCGGCCGGCAGCAGCAGGTTGGCCTCGCGCGCCAGCTCGCGCTCCGGGAACGGTCTGCCGCTCGCCCGCGTCACGCCCTCGGCGACGAAGTCGGCGATGCGCTGCCGGCGGTCCGGTCCCTCGCGGGTGCAGGAGACCGAGGCCGGCAACGCGATCTCGTACCCCCAGTCCCGGCCGGCGACCCAGCCCTTTTCCTTCAGGTAATTGGCAATCGAGGCGAGCGTGTCCGGCACCGAACGCCAGATGTCCCGCTTGCCGTCGCCATCGAAATCGACCGCATAGGTGAGGAAGGACGAGGGCAGGAACTGCGGCTGCCCCATGGCCCCGCCCCAGGAGCTTCTCAGCTCGGCGCGGCTGATGTGGCCGTCGGCAAGGATCTGCAGGGCCGCAACGGTCTCGCCCAGAAAGAACGCGCGCCGGTCGCCCATGAACGCCCGCGTGGCCACCACGCGCAGGCCGTCATGCGGGATCCGGGCCGCGCCGTAGCCCGTCTCGCGCGCCCAGATGGCCAGAACGATGCGGCCGGGCACGCCATACCTGGCCTCGATGGCCTTCAGCGTCGCCGCGTGCTTCTGCGCCAGGGTCCGGCCGGGTCCGGCCAGGGCGCGGAACTGGCTTTCCTTGAAGTAGCCGCCCGGCGCGCGGAACTCGGCCTGAAAATCGACCTTGGGCGGGGCCTCCGGACGGTCGGGGCGACCCAGACCCGGCAGGCCGGTGTCCGGCGTCAGCGACCGCAGTTCCCGGTCAAGCACCGACTGGGGCACGCCGGCGGCCCGCGCCGCAGGAATGACCGTCTGCGCCAGAAAGGTGGCGAACTCTGTGTCGTAGTCCGCCCGGGCCGGAGCGGGCGCACCGACCAGGGCCAGCGACGAGACGAGGGCGCAGAGGGCAGCGACAAGGTGAACCGGGCGGCGCATGGCGGATCCGTTGAATTGAGGTGGGCAGCATCGTCGCCCGGACGGGCTGATTCGGCCAGAGCCCCCGCGCTGCAAGCCGTGGACGGCGCTACAGGGCCGTCCAGTCCAGCGTGTCCGCCTGTCGCCGCTCGAGATCGAGCGGGTCGAACATGTACCAGTTGCCACCGCACGACTGGTCATGCCGCCGGGTGATCCCGACGCCGAGCAGGTGGCACTTGAGCAGGGTGCCGACGCCGCCATGGCCGCAGAACAGCACCGGGGCGCCCGCCGGAGCGCTTGCAACGACCTGTCGCACCGCAGAGACGATCCGCGCCTGCGCGTCGATGGCCCGCTCCCATCCCCGGACGCTCTGCCCGGGTGCGGCAAAGAAGGCGCTGGCCACCTCCTCGAACTCCGCCGGTGGCAGGAACCCGGTGGCGGAACGGTCGTTTTCGTGCGTCGCCTCGACGATCGTCACCGGCAAGCGGTGCGCGGCGGCAAAGATCTCTGCCGTCTCGATGGCCTTGCGTTCGGCGCTGGAGACCACGTGGCGGATGGCCCCGGCCCAGGGCAAAAGCGCGGCACGCGCCGCACGTGTCCGTCCGGTTTCCGAAAGCCCCCACGCGGGCACCGGCACGGCCGGATCAATGGCGACCTCGGGATGCGTGAGATAGACGCAGAACCGGCTGGAGCCTGTCACGCTGCGGTTTCCCGCAGCCAGCCAAGGATCAGGTGATGGGCAATCGAGATGCCCGGCGGGATCCGGTGGCCGAGCGGATGCGTTCCCGCCAGCATGGTCTCGACCTCCGCCCGGTCGCACCAGCGGCAGGCCTCGAGCTCGTCCTGGCCGATGTCGATCTCGGTCGTGAGCGCGGTGCCGCGGCAGCCCAGCATCAGGTTGGCCGGGAAGGGCCACGGCTGGTTCAGAACGACCGACACGTCGCCGACGCGCACCCGCGATTCCTCGTAGGTCTCGCGTCGCACCGCTGCCTCGACGGTCTCGCCCGGCTCCATGAACCCGGCGAGGGTCGTGAAGACGCCTTCAATCAGCCGCGGCGGCCTGCCGAGCAGAACCTTGTCGCCATGGGTGATGAGCATGATGACCACCGGGTCGGTGCGCGGAAAATGCTGCGCCTGACACGACGGACAGTCGCGACGATAGCCGGCCTCGGCCAGTGTGGTCCTGTGACCGCACCGCGAGCAGAACCGGTGGCTCAGATGCCAGTGCATCAGGGCCCGGGTCTGGGCGAGGGCTCCGATGTCTGCCTCCGGCAGGTCGCCGCGCATGGCCAGGCTCCGCAGGTCGATGACTTCCAGCCCGTCCCGGATCTCCAGGTCTTCCTCGCTGAGGCCGGCGGTGCAGGCAAACAGGGGGCGTCCCGTCGGCTCCAGCCCGAGAAAGGCCGTCTCCGCCGGATCAAGCCCCAGACGATCCGCATCGGCGCGGCTGTGACGGATGCCGCTGCCGGCGCGCAGCACCAGCTTTCCAGCGGTCGCAACCACGAAGGCGGCATCCGGCTGCGCCATCAGGCTGCGGAGCCACTCCGGGTCGCCACGGCGTTCGGCGCAGCGGTCGAGCGGGTTGACGATGAAACTCATGCCGCCCGGCGCGGTGGCCAGGGCGTAGGCGTCCTGCTGCATGTCTCTCTCCCTCGGCAGCCGTCAGGCGATCAGCCGGGCGCGCAACGCGTCAACGAGGCGCTCCTGTGCGGCGGGTTCATAGGGGGTTGCGGGCGCGGCGCCCCAGACGGGACCGGGCCAGGCCGCATCGCTCCGGAACCGGGCGATCACATGCACGTGCAACTGGGACACCACGTTGCCGAGGGCGCCGATGTTGATCTTGTCGCAGCCGGTGATGCCCTTGAGGGTCTCGGCGCAGGTGGCGATTTCGGTCATGAGCTGCAGCCGGTCCTCCGGCGCAAGGTCGGTGATCTCGACCAGGTCGCTTTGGCGCGGAATGAGCAGGAGCCAGGGGTAATTCGCATCCTTCATCAGGCGCACGGCACACAGCGGCAGGTCGGCAACAGGCAGGCTGTCGCCTTCGAGGCGGGGATTGAGGTCGAAGCGGATCATGGCGGGTCCGGTGCGGTGGGGCTGGGCCGGACACTACACCGCGCCCTCGGCCCTTGGCGAGCCGGCGCGCATCACAATCGGCAACGGATTGTCTCCACGGGCCAGACATCCCTTGCCCCGGAATGCAGAAAGGCCCGGGCGCTGGCCCGGGCCTTTCCGTGTTCTGAGCCTGTCGGCCGGATGAGGATCAGTCCTCGTCGCGGGCCTTGAGGGCTGCGCCGAGGATGTCGCCCAGCGAAGCACCCGAGTCGGACGAACCGTACTGAGCGACGGCTTCCTTCTCTTCCGCGATTTCCAGGGCCTTGATGGACACGGAAACGCGACGGGTCTTCTTGTCGAACTGCGTGACGCGGGCGTCGAACTTCTCACCGACGTTGAAACGCTCCGGACGCTGCTCGGCACGGTCGCGGGACAGGTCGGCGCGACGGATGAAGGTGGTGAGGTCGCTGTCGGCGATCTTCACTTCCAGACCGCCGTCCTTCACCTCGAGAACCTCGCAGGTGACGATGGCGTTCTTGCGGACGTCGCCGGCGGCCACGGACTCGAACGGATCACCGCCGAGCTGCTTGATGCCGAGCGAGATGCGCTCCTTCTCCACGTCGACGTCAAGAACCACGGCCTTGACGACGTCGCCCTTCTTGTACTCCTCGATGACCTGCTCGCCCGGACGGTTCCAGTCGAGGTCGGACAGGTGCACCATGCCGTCCACGTCGCCTTCGAGGCCGATGAACAGACCGAATTCGGTCTTGTTCTTGACTTCGCCTTCGACTTCCGTGCCGACCGGGAACCGCTCGGCAAACGCATCCCACGGGTTCTGCAGGGTCTGCTTGAGACCGAGCGAGATGCGGCGCTTGACCGGATCGACTTCCAGGACCATGACGTCGACTTCCTGCGAGGTCGAGACGATCTTGCCCGGATGGACGTTCTTCTTGGTCCAGGACATTTCGGACACGTGGATCAGGCCTTCGATGCCCGGCTCCAGCTCGACGAACGCACCGTAGTCGGTGATGTTGGTCACGCGGCCCGAGAACTTGGCGCTGATCGGGTACTTGGCTTCGATGCCATCCCACGGATCAGTCTCAAGCTGCTTCATGCCGAGGCTGATGCGGTGCGTGTCCTGGTTGACGCGGATGATCTGGACGCGGACGGTCTGGCCGATGGACAGCACTTCCGACGGATGGTTGATGCGGCGCCACGCGATGTCGGTGACGTGCAGCAGGCCATCGATGCCGCCGAGGTCGACGAACGCACCGTAGTCGGTGATGTTCTTGACCACGCCTTCCACGGTCTGGCCTTCCTCGAGGCTCTGGACCAGTTCCGAACGCTGTTCGGCGCGGGTTTCTTCCAGAACGACGCGGCGCGACACCACGATGTTGCCGCGGCGCTTGTCCATCTTGAGGATCTGGAACGGCTGCGGGGTGTGCATCAGCGGGGTGACGTCGCGCACCGGGCGGATGTCGACCTGCGAACGCGGCAGGAAGGCCACGGCGCCGTCGAGGTCCACGGTGAAGCCGCCCTTGACCTGGTTGAAGATCTGGCCGGTAACCTTTTCGCCCTTCTCGAAGGAGACTTCGAGGCGGACCCAGCTCTCTTCGCGGCGAGCCTTCTCGCGCGACAGGACGGCTTCACCGAGGGCGTTCTCGACGCGCTCCAGGTAAACCTCGACCTCATCGCCAACCTTGAGTTCGCCATCACGGCCCTTGACGCCGAATTCCTTCAGCGGCACGCGGCCTTCCACCTTCAGGCCGACGTCGATGACGGCCAGGTCCTTCTCGATGGCGACGATCGTGCCCTTGACGACAGACCCTTCATACAGGTCGTTCGAGGCAAAGGACTCGTTCAGAAGGGCGGCAAAATCCGCGGTGGAGGGGTTCAGTTCGCTCATAAAATCTCCTGGTGCCATTTCTGGCGGGCGCCGGCGGGCTGGTGTTGCTCGTCAGGCTTTCCAACCTCCCGGGAGCCTGTTTCAGGCTCCAGCCATGCCGTCTGCGGATGCATCCGGAATGGGCCGGCGGGCGGAAGACGGAAAACCCGTTTCTTCCTTCAAAAGACGTGCTTGCTGGCTCGCCTTGAAATCTCTCTGTCCGTCTGCCGCGGGGCAGGCGGGTTTCCCTTCCGGGCGCCGGCAGGAGGCCTGCCCGTGTCCGGCGGACCCCTGGCAAACCCGCAGGCCGGCGATGAAACCGGCAAACCTGCCACCCGGATGTCGGCCGGTCTGGCAGGTCATCAAGACCAGGCTTGATGCAGATGACGCTCAGGAAGCCCGGGCGGCTGTCACGATATCCACAGCCGCACGAAACGCCGTCTCTATATCCATTTCGGTCGTGTCAAGCAAGTGCGCGTCTGCGGCCTGCCTCAGCGGAGCGACGGTGCGGCTCTGGTCGCGCTCGTCGCGACGCTTCAGGTCCTCGAGCACGGAGGCAAAGTCTGCCTCCTTGCCCTGCGACAGCATCTCTGCCGTGCGCCGTTTCGCCCGCGCCTCGGGCGCAGCCGTGACATAGAGCTTCACGCCCGCGTCGGGGCAGACGACCGTGCCGATGTCGCGCCCGTCGAGCACGGCGCCCGGAGGGGCCTTGGCAAAGGCCCGCTGCAGGCGGACCAGCTCCTCGCGCAGGGCCGGCAGCACGGCGATGCGCGAGGCCGCCTCGCCGGTTTCATGCGCCGACAGCAGCGCCCGGTCCATGTGGCTCAGGTCGAGACGTCGGGCGATCTCGACCGCGATGGCTTCATCGCCAAGCGGCAGCCCCTGCGCCAGCAGCGCCGCCGCCACGGCCCGATACGTCAGGCCGGTGTCCAGGTGGCGCAGGCCGAAATGCGCTGCAAGACGACGGGCAAGCGTTCCCTTGCCGGATGCGGCCGGTCCGTCGATCGCGATGATCATGCGCGTGCGTCCTCCAGCTCGGCAATGTCGGCACCGAGGTCTGCAAAGAGCGTGGTAAAGGTCGGGAAGCTGGTGGCGATCACCGCGCCGTCATCGACGGTCACGGCCTTGTCGCTGGCGAGGCCCAGGACCAGGAAGCTCATGGCGATGCGGTGGTCGAGGTGGGTCGCCACCGTGCCGCCACCGATCCCGGACGCCCCGCCGGTCACGGTCAGCTCGGCCTCGCCTTCATGGCAGGGCACGCCGTTGGCCTCCAGCCCGCGCGCCACGGCCGCCAGACGGTCGGACTCCTTCACCCGCAGCTCGTCCAGACCAGGCATGTAGGTGTCGCCCTCGGCAAAGGCAGCCGCAATGGCCAGCACCGGATATTCGTCGATCATCGACGGAGCGCGACTTGCCGGTACGGTCACGCCCTTCAGCCGGCTTGCGCGGACGCGGATGTCGCCCACGCGCTCGCCGCCGGCCATGCGCTCGTTCTCGATCACAATGTCGCCGCCCATCTCGATCAGCGTCGTGATGAGGCCGGTGCGGTGCTCGTTGAGCAGCACGTTCTCGACCGTGATGTCGGAGCCCGGCGTGATCAGCGCGGCGACGATCGGGAAGGCGGCCGAGGACGGGTCGCCCGGCACGTCGATGGTCTGCGCCTTCAGCTCCGGCTGGCCCTTCAGGCGGATGATGCGCGCGCCTGCCTCGTCGATGGTCACGGAAATGTCGGCCCCGAAGCCGGCCATCATCTTCTCGGTGTGGTCGCGGGTGGCGATCGGCTCGATGACCGTGGTCTCGCCCGGGGTGTTGAGGCCGGCCAGCAGCACCGCCGACTTCACCTGGGCCGAGGGCATCGGCACGCGGTAGGTGATGGGAACCGGCACGTCGGCCCCGCGGATCGACAGCGGCAGGCGATCGCCGACGCGCGCCACGACCTGGGTACCCATCAGACGCAGCGGGTCGAGCACGCGACCCATCGGCCGGCGCGACAGCGAGGCGTCGCCGACGAAGGTCGCGGCAATCGGATGCGTGCCGAAGATGCCCATGGTCAGGCGCACGCCCGTGCCGGCATTGCCGAAGTCGATGACATGATCCGGCTCGAGCAGGTTGCCGAGCCCGACCCCGTCGATCAGGTAGGTGCCGTCGGGCGTCTTCTCGATGCGGGCGCCGACGGCGCGCATGGCCCCGGCGGTGTTCAGCACGTCCTCACCCTCGAGCAGGCCCGAGACCGTGGTCCGGCCGGCGGCAAGGGCGCCAAACATCAGCGAACGGTGGGACACGGACTTGTCGCCGGGAACGCGGATACGCCCGGAGAGCGCGGAGCCGGCGCGGGACCGCAGGGGACGGGGCGACGAATGATGAGACATGGACACTTCCGGAAGCTGCTGCGTCAAAAAAAGGTTGTCACTCCTATCACGGGCCTCTCGGGCCGTCATCAAACAGCAGTGTCGGGTGTCGAATTTTTGCTTGTACGCCGCCCGAGAATGCTTCAGACAACGAGACCGATCATTTAGCCTTTGACAGACAGGCGCGTCAGCGATATGGGCCGCGCCTCTCCGACGAGGGCAGTTTGTCCCTCACCAGCTCGAACGAAGGGTAAGCACGGTGGCAAAACCTGAACTTGGTACAAAGCGTCTGTGCCCTGGCTGCGGCGCCAAATATTACGATCTGAACCGCAACCCGATCACCTGCCCGAAGTGCGGCACCCTGTTCGACGTCGTGTCGAGCGCCCGTGCCGCCAAGGCCTCCCGCGTCATCGAGCAGGAGGATGACGAGGATGAGGAGGAAGATCTGGTCGCGCCCGAGCTGGTCACGCTGGAGGAAGCGGATGCCGAGGTCGAGGGCGATGTGGTGCCGGATCTCGAGGAAGACGAGGAAGCCGACATCGGCGACGAGCCGGAAGATGACGTGTTCATCGACGACGAGGACGAGGAAGACGAGTCCGTTCCCGGTATCGTTCTGGAAATCGACGACGATACAGACCGTTAACGGGTTAGACGGGGCTGGCTGCGGGGTTCCGGAATTGTCCACAGGGCTGTGAAGAAAAAACTTCGAATATGCTCTTGATCAATCCGGATACCCCCTCTATAAGCCAGCTCCACAAGACGCCGGTCACCCAAGCCGGCCGACGAGATACGGGGCCATAGCTCAGTTGGGAGAGCGCTTGAATGGCATTCAAGAGGTCGTCGGTTCGATTCCGATTGGCTCCACCACTTCAAAGGCAGGTTCGGCAACGAACCTGCCTTTCTGGTTTTCGGGCCATCAATCGCCCGGTCCTGCGTCCTGTCCGGCATGCGCGACGCGACGCGCCCGTCCCGCCGGTTGCCGTCGAAAATTCTGCCGGCGGCGGTTTATCCCGGCCCGTGCGTCGCGCTAGACTGCGCGCCATCCCCGCGATCCGTGCCGCGCCCTCCGGCCTGCGGACGGGTCCCGGGTGCCAGTCCTGCCGGGAGCCCTCATGCAGCATTTCCTTCCCTTCGACCTCGACGCCATCGAGCCTGAACGCGATGCCCCGGCTCCAGCCAGGCTTCTCTCCGGCCAGCCGGAATTCACCACATGGCTGGTCGAGACCCGCGAGGACGGGCGTCAGTTCTCCGGCGTCTGGCAATCCACGCCGGGCGCCTGGCGTGTCGTCTATGACGAATGGGAATTCTGCTCGATCCTGTCCGGGGTGTCGCGCCTGACGGATGCCACGGGCGCCGTGCGCGAGCTGCGGGCGGGCGACAGCTTCATCCTGGAGCCCGGCTTCACCGGCATCTGGGAAGTGGTCGAGACGACCCGCAAGCTGTTCGTCATCCGCCTGCCCTGACGCGCGCGGGGCGTGCCCCCGACCGACGTAGGGCCGCGCGGCGCACATCGGGACCCCGACGGGCCTGCGCGCCGGCAAGGCTTGCAGATCCGGCTTGAAGGTCTGGCATTAAGGTCTGGCTGGCCGGTCTGGCCTGCAGATCTGGTCCGCAGGTGCGGTTGGCGGGTCTGGCCGGAAAGTCTGGCAGGAAAGCCTGGCAGCCAGGTCAGGCGCGCCGCAGCGCCTCGCCCGGCTCGGCCAGACGGCTCTTCAGGATCAGCCCCTGTTCCTCCAGGATCGGATGGGCGACGGTGACCAGCAGGGAATTGATTTCCTTGAAGGCCCGGACGACTTCCAGATGCATGTTCGAGGTTGCGATGCTGTCGGCGTTGCCGGTCTGCAGGCGCTTCAGATGCCGTTCGTGGCTGTCGCGTTCCAGCTGCCGCATGGCCTCCTTCTCGCGCATCAGCTGTTGTGCCGACTGGGTGTCGCCCGAGACCAGCACGTTCATCGCCATCTGCAGGTTGGCCAGCACGCGGGCGTGCAGGCGCAGCATCTCGGCCCACCCCTCGTCGGAGAAGGTGAGCCGCAGGCGGATCTTCTCGTCGGCCAGGGGCAGCAGCGTCTTGGCGATGATGTCGCCGACATGTTCCATGTTGATGGCAAAGTCGGTCAGCTGCAGGCCGCGCCGCGCGTCCTCCTCCGACAGCTGGCCGCGGGTCATCTCCGCGATGAACAGCTTGATGTCGCGGTGGCGCCGGTTGACCTCGGCGTCGAGTGCCCGCACGGCGGTGATCCGCTCCGGGTCTGTCCCGGCCATCAGGTCCATGACCGGCCGGAACATCTGTTCCACCGTTTCGCCCATCAGCAACAGCTCGCGCTTGGCCGAGGCAAGCGCGAGGCCGGGGAGGGCCAGGGTGGACCGGTCCAGCGCGCTCTGCGGCCGCTGGCTCACCATCAGGTCCGGCGTCTCCTTCTCCTTGAGCAGCCGTTCCGCCAGGCGCGTGACCGGCGTGACCAGCGGCAGCGCCAGGCCGGCGAGCACCAGGTTGAAGGCAAGATGCGCATTTACCAGCTGGGCGGCCGGGCTCGCGCCGAACCAGGCCGGATCGGCGGGCACGGCCTGCAGCAGCAGGAGCCCGGCCAGCGCTGCCGCGGCGCGCACGATCAGGTTGCCGAGCGGGATCCGCCGGGCCTGCGGGCTCATGTCGCGCGTCAGCCAGAGCGCGATCACCCCGGCCCCGAGATTGGCGCCGAGGACCATCGGCAGGGCGGCGGCGACGGGCAGGACGCCGGCGCCTGCCAGCGTGGCCAGCAGCAGCACCATGGCGACGGAGGAATGCAGCCCGAAGGTCAGAAGCGCCACGAGGGCGAAGGAGGTCAGGGCGTCATTCTGCAGGTAGCCGATGACCAGCGGCAGCACGGTGCTGGACCTGAGCGGCTGGGTCGCCTCGCCGATCATCTTCAGCGACAGCAGCACGAAGCCGATGCCGAGGATGATGCGGCCGATCTGGCGCGGCTGACGTCCCTCGAACTTCAGGAACAGCACGCAGCCCGCCAGGATCAGCACCGGGATCAGTCCGGACAGGTCCAGCGACAGGATCCGGACCACGAGGGCGGAGCCGACATCGGCCCCGATCAGGGCAGCCAGCCCGGCCGCGCCGCCCAGCAGGCCGGAGCCGGCAAAGCCGGCCGCCAGCAAGCCGACCGCGGTGGAACTTTGGAGCAGGACGGCAAGGACGGCCCCGGCCAGCGCCATGCCGGCGACACCGCCCTGCGCCTTGCGCAGCCCGTCCCGCAACGCTGCGCCATAGGCCCGCTCCATGCCCGTGCGCACCATGCGCACCGCCCAGAGCAGCAGCATCACCGCAGCGGCAAGATGCAGGATCAGCAGGAGCGGGTGCATGGCAATCCTCCGGGTCCGTCGATGGATGGGATGTCATCAAACTGTCACATCACAGGTCAGGACTACGTCAGGATTGCGGTCGGGGTAAGCGGGCGCCCCCAAAATGTCGTGTGAGGACAGATGCATGTCGTATCGGCGCATCGTGAGCCGGCAAATGAAAAGGGGAGGCGTTCATTTCGCCTCCCCTGAGCCCCTTGGGGCGTTTTGGTTGTGTTGGGGGGTGAGGGGGTGTCACGGGCGTGCCGGGATGCGCTTTCCGGTGGTTGCGTCGAAGGGGTGGAGGCGGTCGGCTGGGGCGATGAAGGAGAGGGTTTCGCCGCTGGCGTGGCGGGCGGC